>NTKA01000026.1 GCA_002456975.1 Halieaceae bacterium MED-G27 | reverse complement strand
CCACTGAGTTCGGACATGCGTCCCAATACTTCAACAAGGCTAGGGAGGTCGTGACCGTCGAGAGGGCCAATGTAATGCCAGCCCAACTCCTCAAAAAGAGTCCCGGGTGCAACCATACCTTTCATGTGTTCCTCGGTGCGTTTGGCAAGATCCCACGCCGGCTTCACATGCTCGAGAATCTTTTTGCTGGTCTCACGGAGCGTTAAATAGGTTCTTGTTGCCCAAATGCGTGCGAAGTAGCTCGCGAGCCCACCCGTGTTGTGACCGATCGACATTTGATTGTCATTTAGGATCACCAGCATATTCGGCCGCTCGTGCCCTGCATGCGCCAGTGCCTCGAACGCCATTCCGCCCGTGATCGCACCGTCACCAATTACTGCGACAACCTTGCGGTCAATACCCTGTTGTCTCGCCGCCAAAGCCATACCCATGGCAGCCGAGATACTTGTGGATGAGTGGCCGACGCCGAACGTGTCGAAGTCGCTCTCTGATCGTTTTGGAAAACCCGACAAGCCGTCCTTCATACGCATGGTTGACATGCGATCGCGTCGACCGGTCAAAACCTTGTGCGGATAGCACTGGTGACCTACATCCCAAACGATTCGGTCATCGGGCGTATTGAAAATGTGGTGGAGCGCAATAGTGAGTTCGACAACGCCTAACCCCGCCCCAAAGTGGCCGCCGGTGGTCGAGACTGAGTACAGCAAAAACTCTCGCAGTTCATTGGCGAGATTGACGAGTTCATCCGCCGTAAAGTCCGACAAGTTCGATGGATTTCCATCGACTCGATCTAATAACGGCGTAGCGGGCGCACGCGCTGGCAGTTGGTCAAAATTCATTGTTTGACTGTTCCCCTAGTCAGTCAGCCCCGTGCATTAATTGCATCTTGTAAGGCTGTTTGTAATTTTTTATACCCTGCCGAATTCAATGTATCACCATTTGGCCAAAATAGGGTGGGATCTGGCAAACCTTCTTCATTGCTGAGCTGCGTCGAGGGATTGACGATAAACACGTTTGCTTGACTCGCAGCCCACTGTGCCAAGTTGTCGCGAAAGCTCGATAACACCGCTGACAGCCCGCTAGTTGAGGCCGGAGTTTCGATAGGCGGCGTGACCCATAAGTCGAAAAATAGTCCGTACAACTCTCGTTGAGCGACGATTCCTTCGATCGCATTCAGTGTTGAACGGGCTTCTCGTTCATCGGTAATCGCATCGATCATGACAACTACCAACTCGGGTTGATAGTGACCGATAAGCCGCGGAAAGCAACCATCGAGATTTTCGATCGCAAGGCCAGGAACCGTCCTCACCACAACCTCGTGGCCGCGCATGGCCTCGGGCGTTGCCTGCCAGTTAGCCACTCTCCGATTACCCAAAAGGAGTGCGGGCCGCTCGGGCAGCGCACTAGTGAAGTCTACGCTTTCAAAACTGCGTTCTGCCTCGAAGCAGCTCAGGTTGGCACTTGACGGGTTGAGCACCGTTAGCCGCAACGCCATCACAGCCAAGGGAACTGCGAGCGCGACCCAGAGCAAAATGCTTGAACGTGTCAAAGGTACAGCCATGACAGTTTTTGTCTCCTAACCCACGGATAACCCAATTAAATACAACTGGTCCGGTCTTTGTTATATAGCTACATGATATTGGAAGGTTAGCTCATGTTGTACCAAAGACGTATCGCTGAGAATCAAGTGGTCTCTGCCAAGCTGGAGTTACAGTTGCGCGGGAGTCGTTACGCCGGCGTGGGGACACATGTTATGGGCATGGCAGCTGTAGCGATGGCGACCTGGTTTGTGGTCGATACGCTCCCGCTCCTTACCGCGGCGCTTGGATTTCTGATTCCCAATCTTTGGTGGTCGCGAAGAATTAACAAGACTCTGGAGACTCATCGGCATTTCACTCAACGACCCACGGTCATGAACGAGTTGCTGGCGTTCGCAGCACTCACAGGGCTGTTTTGGACGTCAGCCGTTGTTTGGCTAGATGCTTATTTGCCGGATATTACGTTCTATCTGGTGGTGATGACCATCGCTCTGCTGTCAGTGGTGAATATTGCAGTTTCAGTGGCGGTTAGGCCGGTGTATCTGACTTACATCGTGACCTCGTTGGTGGCCATGGCGCTTTGGCTTGCCTGGAACGCAGATCAAAGACCATATAACCCAGTAGCCACCGTGACACTGTCGATATTGGCTGGTTTCCTCATCATCTCCAGCGATTGGATGAGCTGTAGTTTTTCAGAAATGGTTGAGACAAGCCTGGAGCGCGCCGCGATGTCCAAGGATCTCGCCTCGCTTACCGAGAGTCTTAAAACCAGAAATCTACAGTTGCAGGATGCGCGACAGCAGTTGGCACAGCAAGCCACAATTGATGAACTCACGGGGCTGAGAAATCGTCGCGGCGTCAATATGGTGATCAATGATGAGATGGCACGCCTGAAGCGATCCCAATCGCCGATGACCGTCATGGCGATCGATGTAGATCATTTTAAATTTTATAACGACACCTACGGTCATCCCGCGGGTGATGTCGTTCTTCAGCGTTTAGCTAACGTGATGTTAGAGCTTACCGAACGAGCTGGCGAATTTGCCGCTCGTATGGGCGGAGAGGAATTTGTGCTGTTTTTCCCCAATGTCGGTAACGAGGATGCGGCGAATTTAGCAGAAGAGCTGCGCTCAAGAATTGAAGCTTTGCAGATTTTGCACGAGACCTCACAGACCGCGGCGCACGTGACGATCTCTATCGGCGTTCTGTGCTGTGTGCCTGATTGGGATATTGAGTTTGATCAGCTGCTGAAATCAGCTGATGAGGCGTTGTATACCAGTAAAACGACCGGCAGAAATCGCTTTACCTTCGTCGAGGCCGAGCTCGAGTCTGAAGACTAATAATCGAATTGTTTGCGGAGTCGCTCCAGCGCTTTACGCTCGTGCTTGCCTGGGCGCTGAGCGGGCCTAGCCATGGCTCCGGCTGCTTTTCGGGCCTCAGCTTCCTTGGCGCGGCGGGCAATACTGCGCTCTGTCTCGGTATACAACGATTGAGCCTCTGAGGCGGGTCCGCGGCGATCGCTTAGAGCGGCTACTTGGATTTCTTTTTCGTCCCAGCCCTGCTTGATCGCTATGATGTCACCAACGCCAATTTCTCTCGATACCTTCACGCGTTGACCATCGATATGCACCTTACCGCCCTCGATAGCGGTTTTCGCAATCGAACGTGTCTTGAAGAAGCGCGCGGCCCAAACCCACTTGTCGATGCGCAATCGCTCCATCAGGGCGACTCCATTGCGGGAAGGGTTGTCATTATTTGACCGAACCGACAAATCGAAGGGGTAGGTAAGTCGGTCCGGTTAGCTAGTTCTGTATCGGGTTGCGAGACGGTGAGAGTGTGGCCAATACCGAACTTGATGGCACTGTCGATCACGGCGGCGGAGTCATCGATGAAAAGCGTGCGTTTGGGATCGAACCCGATATTGGTCTGTAGTGTTCGCCAGAAGTGTTGTGACTCCTTGCCATCACCGTAGTCATGCGAGCTCACGATATCGTCAAAGTAATCGGTAATCGACGTTTGCGCTTGCTTCATAGCAACAATATCGGGGTGAGCATTGGTCACCATAACGCAGGATAGATGGCTCTGATGCAGTCGCTTGAGAAATGCTAATGCGTCGAATCGCCAGCGTATTGTCGATGCGTATTGTTGAGACAGATCGATAATCGAAAAGCCAAAGTGTCGACTCCAATGGTCGGTGCAGTACCAGTCGAGAGTGCCCGAGACGGCCTCAAAGATGGGCTCGAAGCGTGTAATCGATTCTTCCACGGTACAGCCATTAATGGCGGCAAAGTGCTCGTGAATACGATAACCCCAAAAGTCATTGTCGTAATTGAGGTCGAGTAGGGTGCCATCCATGTCCAGTAGGATATGATCGAGTTTTGACCAATCTACCGAAACGGCTTGCCCCGATTTGTCTAGCGTTAACGCCAAGTGCTGTTAGCCTTGTGTGATGTGGTGGACTCTACCAACGTCTAATTCCTCTTTGCTCGAACGGTTGCAGGCGTCCGAGATTAACTTTGCATCATTGCTCAGTGGTTTGTTGGCGCTTGCAGATGAATCTGCAGCGCTCGCTCGACAATACTACCGTAATCCGAACGCACTCGAGGTCAAAAAGAAGAGCGATTCGACGCCAGTCACTGAGGCCGATGAGGCGATTCATCGCTTATTGCTGAAGTGTCTCCCAGATTTATTGCCGGGTGTCCCGGTGTTATCTGAGGAGTGCGATGCGCAGCAGTTGGCTCATCGTTTGACTTGGACAGACTGCTGGGTCGTTGACCCTCTCGACGGTACCCGAGAGTTTATCGAGCGAACCGATCAGTTCACTATCAATATTGCGTTGTGTCTTGATGGTATCGCCGAATTGGGTCTTATTTCAGTGCCCTGCGAGGGGCGTCACTGGCTGGGTGTCGTAGGCGATGGGGCAGCGTGTTTCAACGAGCCCGTCATCGGGCATGAAAGGGAGTCGACGGTGATTGCTGCCCGTCGCCATTCGAGTGATCAGGCACTGAAGTTACTCGCGAGCCATCGTCACCATCCCGATAAGGTACATCGATTTATGCAAGCTATCTGTGATGGCCTCGCACCTGTCGAGCGCTTGAATTCTGGAAGTGCTGTTAAGTTTTGCCTGCTCGCGGATGGCAGAGCTGATATCTATCCGCGCAATTCGGCTTGCAGCGAATGGGATGTGGCCGCTGGCGATGCATTAGTGCGAGCCGCAGGTGGTCGTGTCACCGATCTATCGGGTGAACCACTGGTCTACAATCGGAGAGACAGCTTGCGTGCAGATAACTTTATTGCGGCCGCAGACCCATCGATCAACTTTGCGGCGCTGTTGAGTTGTTGAGACGCTTGAAATCGAGGGCTAAGACCCGCGACAATTTCAGCCTATAAGAACAGGTAGCGGTGCGGTTGGGAGCCTGAACATGGACTTTACTAGGGATGCGGCAAACGAGCCGATGACCGCCTCGATGCGGTTGAATGCCCTGCGGTTGAGGCACCGAGCGCTCGACGAGCAGATTGCTGATCTGCAGGCGCGACCCTGGTCCAACCAACTCCTTATCCAGCGACTAAAAAAAGAAAAGTTGTACTTAAAGGACGTCATTGAGCGGATGAAAGACGATTTGATTCCCGATTTGGACGCGTAGTGCTCATGCCTTACTAGTCGGTATTGGCCGGCAGTATTCCCTCGTGCCTTAGTAACCACGTTTTCTTCTCTAAGCCACCGGAAAAGCCAGTCAGTGAGCCGTTGCTGCCGATCACTCGATGACAGGGAACGATAACTGGGATGGGATTGCTGCCAATAGCAGAGCCGACGGCCCGAACTGCAGAGGGCTTACCGATCGCAGCAGCAATTTTTTGGTAGGTGCTTGTTGTGCCTTCTGGAATATTTTGTAGTGCCGCCCAAACACTTTGCTGAAATTCGGTTCCATCAAGCGCTAGTTCGAGTGACCACTGCTCGAGCTCGCCTGCAAAATAGCGCGATAGT
The DNA here is from genome assembly GCA_002456975.1 of Halieaceae bacterium MED-G27. Lineage (GTDB taxonomy): Bacteria > Pseudomonadota > Gammaproteobacteria > Pseudomonadales > Halieaceae > Luminiphilus. The sequence goes on along the minus strand of NTKA01000026.1, from coordinate 23,201 downwards.
TCGGATTCCACCCGATCCAGTGCCCCAGCCTCCGGCGCATGCTCGTTTAAGATAGGCTCGCTGGGGGCAGCCCAATCAACGCCGATCAATGCGTCATGTTCTACTGTTAATTTAAGTGGCCCGATGGGTGAGTCGATGATTCGGCTACTCGATGTCATTGTTGTCGCTTTAGGTAGGTTGCCCATAGCAGTAGACCAACACTGGCAATGAATAGCGCGAGCTCGAGTTGCGATAGAAAGCTCGAGAGTTGCTGAGTCCAAAGTTGGTTGGCCGCGGGCAGACACACGATTGCAGATAGCGCTAGGCTCAAACGATGTTCTCCCATGAGACCTAATGCTATGAGTAGTAGCACCACCCCCCGTCCCGCATCGAAGAGACTGTCAGGGCTGAGTGTTACGACCCATAAATTACCGATCGATAGGGCTCCAAGGGCAATGGCCAGCGCCGCAGTAATGCCGCGAAACAATCGATAGCCAACTACTTGATCCATAGTGCATTCCGCGACTGCTAGGAGGGTATACCATACCCCAGTTGATAAGCGCCGTTGTACCAGGTTGTTGTGCTGGACGATGAAGCACTGGGTAATCATTGGCTGAGTAATAAAGGTACAAGTGGTGTAGTACTAAGTGATGAAGTGTTTAGGGTGATTGAAATAAAAGCGATTGACCTGGCCGAGGATGTGCGCGCACGCTTGTCGTTCGCTCCGCTGGTGAACGTGGTTGATCAAACCGGATCGACCAATGCCGACTTGATGGCGGATCCTCATACCTGTCATCAGCAGGTCTTGATTGCGATGCATCAGCACTCGGGTGCGGGTCGCCGCGGTTCCCAATGGGCCAGCCCTTTAGGCGGCAATCTCTATTTATCCGCGGGTTGGCACTTTGGTGTTTCGCTAAGGCGGGTCGCGGTGTTACCACTGATTGTTGCGGCGCGTGTTGCCGACGAAATTGAGTCGCTGCTCCCCTCAGCGATTCAGTTGAAATGGCCCAATGATTTATTTTGCGATGGCAAAAAATTTGGCGGAATTTTGGTGGAATCACAAACGCTATCAGATGGAGTTATTGCAGCGGTGATAGGCGTTGGAATCAATGTAAACACGACTCCCGCGGAAGTACGTGTACACCGTCCTATCACCTCACTGTCTGAACAGACGGGGGCTTTGGTCGATCTGCAGGCGGTGGCGGAGGCGGTGACGCTCGGTATTTTTCTCGCGTGTCAGGACGTAGCATCGTCATCGACATACGATTGGCACGGTGCATGGTCGAAGCGTGACTTGTTACTAGGGAGACAGGTAACGCTCGATTCACCTACGCTTTCTGGCGGCGTTGCCCGCGGCCTGAGTGAGGACGGTGGATTGAGAGTCGAACACCAATATGGAATCGAGACGCTCTATGCGGGCGAGGTGAGTTTGGGAGCTTTAGAGCAGTGACTGAGACGTCGTTTCGTCATCTTCTAATCGACGTGGGTAACACCTCGCTTAAGTGGTGCGTGCTGAACGGCGCCGACGGCGCTCAGCATGTAGAGAGCTTGCCTAATCAGGACGAGTTGACCGCGCTCACTCAGATTGTGGAAGTCGAACCCGATATGCCGATAGCGATTTCCTGTGTCAGAAGTGACGAATTTGCCGATCGTTTAAGCCATCAACTGCGACTTGCCGGCGCGAGTCGAGTCTACGCGGCGTCGACAGAGCAGGGCTTTATGGGGTTTCAAGTTGCCTATGACAATGCCGAATCTCTAGGCGTAGATCGTTGGTTAGCCATGCTGGCCGCGCGCAGGCCAGACACTCGGCCGGTCATTGTTGTCGACGCTGGCACTGCCTGCACTATCGATGTGCTGGTCGGTGATACTCATCAGGGTGGCTACATTTTGAGCGGTTCGACCTTGAGTCAGCACAGTCTCGTCAAGGAGACCGATAAGATCCGATTTGACTCAGTGACCGGTTCGTCGGTTGGACCTGGCTCAACGACAGCGGCCTGCGTGGTCAACGGCAGCTGGCTTGCTCTCAGCGGTGCCATTAAGCAGGTGCTGTCCGATTTCCCCAATGCCGAATTGCTGATTGATGGTGGCGATGCTGTCGATTTAATCGCTTTGGGCGTCCCCGGAACCTTGACTCGTGGCCTGGTCTTTCAAGGTTTATCGATTTGGTTGCGACATTTGCTGGCCACAAGGGCTTGACCTAATCACATCTGTTGAGGATCATACGCGCCCTCCGAGGTGAAGACCTCAACGTCTAGCTGGCGTAGCTCAGTAGGTAGAGCATCTGATTTGTAATCAGGCGGTCGGGGGTTCGATTCCTCTCGCCAGCTCCATTTTTTAGCTCCCGTTGTTTACCAACAACAGTTCCCGTCGAATTTTCTTGCGTGCGCGTTGCCTGAGGCTGGAGTGCTTTATTGCTCACTCAGTCTAGAATGCTGATATCTTTGTCAGGCCAACCCACATACCAATAAACAGGGTCGGTCAACACGGCTTACGACACAGGAGTGACAGCATGACGCAGCCGACGATCCGCGTGGCTGGTGCCAGCGGTTTTTGGGGTGATTCTGCAAAAGCGACCCGACAGCTTCTTGAGGTGCCCGACCTCGATTACATCGTCTATGACTATCTTGCAGAGATAACGATGTCGATCATGGCGCGCGCGCGAGCCAAAGACCCTGCCCAAGGCTACGCTCGTGATTTTATTTCAGCGGCGGTTGTCCCCAACTTACAAACCATCAGTGATCGCGGTGTGAAGGTCATATCCAATGCTGGGGGAGTCAACCCGGAAGCTTGCGCTGCAGCGCTGCGTGCTGCGATTGCGGAGAAGGGCTTTGATCTCAAAGTGGCCTGTATCATAGGTGATGACTTGCTGCCTTATATCGAAACACTGGGCGAGTCCGGTTTGGCGGAAATGTTCACCGGTGATGACTTCCCAGACTCTGAGCGTGTGTTGAGTGCAAATGCCTATTTAGGTGCTTTTCCTGTTGCAGCGGCGTTGTCAGCAGGGGCGGACATTGTCGTAACCGGACGCTGTGTCGACAGCGCCGTCACACTTGGAGCCTGCCTGTATGCCTTTGGTTGGGAGTCCGACGATTGGGACCGACTCGCGATGGGGTCGCTCGCAGGCCATATTCTGGAATGTGGTCCCCAGGCAACCGGTGGCAATTTCACCGACTGGGAGGCCGCGGGCAACATCGCCAATATCGGTTATCCCGTTGCCGAAATCGAGGCATCGGGTGTTTTTACCTGCTTCAAGCCAGAAGGCACGGCGGGTCTGGTGTCGCGCGGTACGATTGCCGAGCAGATGCTGTATGAGATTGGTGACCCGCAGGCCTATCTGTTGCCCGATGTCAGCTGTGACTTCTCGCAGGTGGTGATCGAGGAAGTGGGTGAGGACTTGGTGCGGGTGTCAGGTGCGCTTGGTCGACCTCGACCCGATTCGCTGAAGCTCTGTGTGACCTATGCCGATCAGTTTCGGGGCGGTACTTATATGTCGTTTTATGGCATCGATGCGGCCAAAAAAGCCGAGGCGATGAGCGAGGCCATTTTCTGTGCCGCGCGCGCTAGTTTTGGTCAACTTGGCATGCCCGACTTTAGTGAAACCAGTGTCGAGATTATGGGGGCGGGAAGTCAGCTCGGTGTCTCAGCACCTGAGGATGCGCCGCTTGAGGTCGTCATGAAAATAGCGGCCAAACACCCGATGGCGCAGGGCATTGGCGTCATGCTGAGAGAAGCTACCGGTCTTGGGCTCGCTACGCCGCCCGGGCTATCCGGATTCGCGGGCTCCAGACCCTCACCCTCTCCAGTCGTGCGTTTATTCTCGGGCCTGGTGGCGCGCGAGGAGGTGTCGGTTGCTGTTGAGCTGGATGGCGAGCCAGTGGTCTACACCGAGCCCACACCTGATTTAGCGGGCGTCGCATCCATTGATGTGCACGATGCACCTGCTCATGACACTTTGGAAGATACCGTTCCGGTTCCGCTGATCAAGCTCGCCTGGGGTCGCAGTGGAGACAAGGGAAATAAGGCGAATATCGGCATTATTGCTCGTAAACCCGAGTACTACCCCATCCTCTGTCAGGCGCTAACGGCCGATGGTGTCGCCCAGCGTTTTGCTCATTTTCTGGGATCAGGCGAAGCCGGTGCGGTTCAGCGATTTCAGCTGCCGGGGAGCCATGCGATTAACTTTCTGTTGGACAATGTTCTCGGTGGTGGCGGGGTTGCGAGTCTACGTAACGATCCGCAGGGCAAGGGCTTCGCCCAGCTTCTGTTGCTAGCCACGGTCGACATTCCAGTCTCAATGGCGGAGGGCATGTAATGGCGATCTTTAACTCCAAAATCAGCCCCACGTCCGATAGTTTCAAAAACAATCGCTCGGAGATGTTGTCGCTGATCGATCGACTCACCGAGCTGAATGGCCGGGGTGCCAAGCTGTCCGAAGCGCGTAAGTCCCGCTTTGACGCCCGCGGACAATTGACACCAAGAGATCGGTTGTCGCGCCTGCTCGACCCTGGCATGCCGTTTTTAGCGATTGGTAATTTGGCAGGTTATCTGCTCGACACCGCAGACCCCGATAAGTCGATTCCGGGCTCGACGGTCATCTCTGGTATCGGCTTTATCGCGGGCACCCGTTGCGTGATCGTGGTGGATGACAGTGGTATTCAGGCAGGCGCCATGACCTCGGGTGGCGGCTATCGTATTCGGCGCGCCGAGGAGGTGGCGCTCGAGCAGAAGTTACCGTTCGTCCATTTGGTAGAAAGTGCCGGTGGTGACTTGATCAACTACACCGTCGAGGGTTTCTCCTCCGGCGGTGCCTTGTTTGGCAATCTCGCCAAGTTAAGCAAAGCGGGTGTTCCAGTTATCTCCATTTTGCATGGCTCGTCTACCGCGGGCGGCGCCTACATGCCGGGTCTGAGTGATTATGTGATCGCGGTGCGTGACAACGGTCGCGCCTATCTCGCTGGTCCGCCACTACTGAAAGCCGCGACCGGTGAAATTGCCACCGATGAGGAGTTAGGTGGTGCTGAAATGCACGCCACCGTGTCGGGTTTGGCAGAGTATCTCGCTGAAGATGATGGGCATGCGGTGCAGATGTGTCGAGAGCTCGTTGGACGTTTGCATTGGAATAAAGATCTCGCGCCCCGTCCTGAGCGCTCGGGCTTGGATCCAATCTGCGACACTGATGAACTCGCAGGTGTGATTCCCTGCGACTATCGTGTTCCCTATGACATGCGGGAATTGGTCGCTCGAGTGGCCGATGGCTCCGACTTTATGGACTTTAAGCCGCGCTTTGGCGTGTCTACGGTGTGTCTGCAGGCCGATATTCACGGCCAGCCCTGCGGTATTATCGGCAATAACGGGCCGATCGATCCGGACGGGGCGAACAAGGCCACCCAGTTTTTACAGCTTTGTGATCAGGTCAATGTGCCGGTTGTCTTTTTGCAGAACACCACCGGCTATATCGTGGGCAAGCAGTCCGAGCAAGCCGGCATGATTAAGCATGGCTCGAAGATGATTCAAGCGGTTCGCAACATCGAGGTGCCTCGTATCACGATGATGACGGGCGCCTCTTTTGGTGCGGGAAATTATGGTATGTGCGGACGTGGTTACGACCCCGACTTCCTCTACACCTTCCCCAACGCAAAAATGGGTGTCATGGGCGGCGAGCAAGCGGGTAAAACCATGTCGATGGTGGCCCGAGGGAAAGCGAAAGCGGCTGGGCAAGAGCCCGATGAGGCTGCGATTACCAAGCAGGAAGCGTGGCTCACCAAACTGTTCGATGATCAGTCCGATGCGTTCTATTGCTCAGGTCACCTTATGGATGACGGCATGATCGATCCGCGGGATACCCGGAAAACACTTGGGTTTTTACTCGAGACTGTTTGGGAAGCAAGAAATCGCACGGTGCGCCCCAATAGCTTCGGCATTGGGCGCATGTAGGTGTTCGAGTAGCGCGCTGAATAGATAACGGAGATAGAGCCATGACTAATTTACCCGATGTGCAGGATTTGGTTTTAGAGCATGAGGGGAGCGTGTTGACCATTTGGTTCAATCGTCCCGAAGCCAAAAATGCACTGTCGGCAGACATGGTCGAATCGCTCGATGCAGTTTTGGACTCGGTTCATGACGATCGATCGATCCGGGCTATTGTTATCCGAGGTCGCTGTGGCGTGTTTTGTGCTGGTGGCGATATCAAAGGGTTTAAGTCGGGCGCGCAAGGCGGTGAACCCGATCCGGCCGAGGTGGCGCGGGGTAATCGACGCTTCGGTGAGCTCATGCAAAAGCTCAATGAGCAGCCCCAAACTGTGATCATGCTGGTTGATGGCGCCGCTATCGGTGGGGGGCTGGGACTCGCCTGCGTTGGCGACGTGACAATTGTTACCGAAGATGCGCGCTTTCGTTTATCGGAAACAAGCCTGGGTATCCCCCCGGCTCAGATCGCACCTTTTGTGACCGAGCGCGTCGGACTCACCCATGCGCGTCGGTTGATGCTTACGGGTGCAAAGTTCACAGGGCGCGAGGCGGTGGATTACGGTATCGCGCATCTTGTCGCTTCGGACAGCGACGACCTTCAGGCTCAGTGCGACGCTGTGCTTAAGCAACTTAGCTTCTGTGCCCCAGGCGCTAATGCAGTCACCAAAAGCATTGTATTTGAAACGGGGCGCATGTCTCGCTCCGATGCCCTCGATTTTGCTGCCGCAGGGTTTGCCTACTGCATGTTGAGCGATGAGGGGCGCGAGGGCGTGGCGGCGTTTGTTGAAAAGCGCAAGCCTCGCTGGGCGGACAGCTGAGCGCCTAGCTTAATTGCCTAACTTGATCGCTTGGGCACCCAGATGGGTGAGCTCCACGCGCGCTCTCTAACTGTTTTTGGCAAGCTCGCTGGGGTCTCTCGACCCAGTCGCATCGCATCGTAGGTGCTCCAGCGACAGGTAGGATTCTGAAGGACTCTAACGTAGTAAGCCGCATCGACATCGGGTTGATAATTAGGATCGCGCCAACGAACCTCCAGCGAGCGTGCGCCGGGAGATTCGCCATACTCACAAGTCTTTAAGTCGATGACCGGCCGGTCTTCAAGGCAGCGATCCGATGCCTTATCAATCTGTCGATTGTTTGAGCACGCGATATCGGTCACCCGTTCATGACTCTCGTTACCGTCAAACCAAACTTTGACGATTTGTATTATGGATAACGGCGCATCGAGTGGATCAGCAAATGCGCTGACTTCGAACACAGGTGATGACTCAGCGCCCTCAGTGGTTGCCGGCCGAGCTGGCGAGAGTAGCGTGGCGCCCATAAGCACCTGCTCGGACGGCGGCGCAGTGGGACTCGATTGATTAGCCTCTTCAGTCCAAGAGGCGCTAAAAGTGAGCCCGATTCGCGGGCCACTCGTACCGTAGGCACGCCGAGATTTCAGAGCCTCGAAGATATCATCACGGGTATTGTTGGCTGCCCAGACCGCGGTAATACCACCGGGGCTCCTCGCAAGATTAGAGCGGTAAACTTTGGTCTCTTTCGGATCGGCTGCTAGGCGGCGATTTGCGGGGCTGTGAAATGCGCCTGCTGTGCCTCTGTAGTCATATTCCTCGACATCACCCGGATTGCCATTGTGTGCGTCGGTGGCTGCCACGACACCGATTTTCAAAGGATTCAGGCCAATGGTTTGCTCCAACTCAAAGCCACGCTTCAGCGCCTCCCGAAAAAAACTGGTTCGCGTTGCGCAGCCCATGGTTTGGCCGTCTTCACAGGCAGGCACTGGTTGCTCGAAGCTGCATTCTTCATCTGTGTTACCGACACCGAAGGCACATTCACTATTCCCCTTAATTTGATAAATCTCCGCGAGCGGTTCGTGTTGCGCACGTCTCAGCCAATCCTCTTTGCTGTGGCTCTCACCTTGAATATTGCTGTCGCCATAGGCCAAGCCCCAGCTGAGATTCATATTGTGAGGGATGGTGATGAAGTCGCAGTTGTCGAGGCATTGCTCGCTGAGCTGCTGCCATAAATCCGATGCGGTACTGACATCGAACATCGATAGTGCGAGCGATGGTAGCTGGGAACCGTTAAAAAAGACGTTACGGTGGATTTTTCCTCGCTCGGGTAATGGCGGGGAGTATTCATAAGCAGCGAAGGTTGTGAATACGCCGGGCTCGTTGTAATCGTCGGCGAGAGCAATGAAATCTGCCCAATCGGCGCGGGCCTCGCTCATACAAAACTCGATCGATGTCGCCTTACAGGAAGGCGCATCAGCCCGACTTGCCTCGGCTATCACTGCTTGCCCTGCTCTTCTTGCCATTCGGAATGTGAAGGCATTGGGTGTGCTGTACATGAAGCAGTTAAATTTTGCGCGCAGTGGTAGTGATGGATCGTCACAACCCCTGAGTGCGCCGAAGCCTTCTGCGTGATCAGTGATCGCCACAAAGTCGAGGGGGGCCGACAATCGCATGACCTCGCCACCTGCGGTTGTCAGTGGTTCGCCGCGAGAAAACCGATAGGCATCCTCGGGGGTGTTCTGGTTACCGAAGAGGCGGGAGTCAAAGGAGCGATCGGTATGGACATGAAGATCGCCGAAATACATCTCTAGGTCGGCAAAATTTGGTGGCACATCAACAGGCTTCACAACCCTCGCTTTGATGGCGCCTTCATCCTGCAGTGCCAGGTCGGCGGTGAGTTGCTCGGGGAGAAAAGCTGCACGCTGCACGCCCCACCAATAGTTAATACCAACAGCCAATAAGCCGAGCACAAGCGTCAAACCTATCAAGCCGCGGATAATCCAGGATTTAATCGTCACCTTTCTCGTTCTCTACTGGTCCAAGTAGTTGTTGACGGCATAATAGCCCGGTGAGGTACACCACCCAGAAAGCAAATATGACGTCGCTGACGAAGTGAGCACCTTGAATCACGCGAAAGCCTCCCACGACTAATCCAATCATTAGCCCTAGGGCAAACCATTGTCGTTGTCGTAACGCCCAGCCAAAGACTAGAAACCAGAAGCCGATAGCGGCGTGGCCGCTAACGAAAGAACAGTTGCGCCGACACTCTCCCGAGTAGTGAAACGGCGGCGCGTAGGCGGCGGCCCCATCAAATGCTTCGATCTGCCGGGGTCTGGGTCGGTCGAAACTGTTGTCTTTTAAAAAGGTGTGCGTAATTAAGCCCGGACCGACCAGTAAGGTGGTTAAAAGAAAAATCGTTTGTCGCTTTCTCCTAGCGGTGGCTCCCTCTTGTGGTCCGCGCCAGCGGATCAGGAGGCCAATTAGCAATAAAAGAATCGGGATGTGGATATCGGCAAATACTCGGTAAACAATCTCAACGATCAGGGCGTCGTTGGCTGGAAATTGCTCTAACTCGCTGTCGTAAAAAGTAGCGGCGACCTGAAGGTCTAAATTGGGGAAAAGTGCGAACATCGCCACGCAGAATGAAAAACCGGCGACATCCCACCGCCAGAAAAGCGCTCGCAGCTGCATCAAGGCTCAATCCCCGTCGGCTGTGCTGCTGGGTAGCCTTGAAAGTTCGATACCCGATAGGCGTAGAGGTTTTTTGTTGGCCGCCAGCGATGATAGTGCTCAACGGTCGCGCGGAGCTCAACGACTTCGAAACCAAGTTGAGATAGGTCTGTTGGTGCACTCTCAGTCAGAAACAGGTACGGACCAGAGGTATCACCGAGACTTGCAATATTGATCATCTGGTCGTAATAGTCAGTGACCACAGCGTCGTTGGGTTGCCAGAAAGCTTGAGGGAAACTGGTTTTCGACACGGCAAAGTGGGCGGGGCCTAAAATGGCGCGGTAGTCGCTGATAATCGGCAGCGTGGTATCCACGCCGTCTTCTTCCAGCGACTCAATCGCAGGGTGGTACCAATCCTCAGCACGAATCCAGGGGTTATTCTTTTTGGTGACAGTGGCGTCGGTGAGCGAGAGTAGCGTTGGCCAGTGATAGAAGCTAACGGCTAAAAGCAGGTTCATCGTTAATACAGCAACAAGCCACCTTGTGCGCGCCAACAACACCGGGGTGAGCAATAATGTCAGTGCTAGCATTAATGGTGCAGCCCAATTAGCAAACGCTCTTGACAGCAGTGCTTGAGTCCCAATAACCAGAAACAGCAGCAGTCCTCCCAACACGGCAGCTTGATAGCGCCCATTCGAGGTAAGCCGTCGACTTATGTCTCTAGCATTAAGCACAAATGCCACCCCCGCGATTGGGCCAAACAGCATCCATTGCTCACCCACGAATTCGAGCAGCGCCACCGGATTGACCAGCGGGCCATCGAGTTTCGCGATATCACTGGTATGTTGGATCGCGACAAATTCGTGCTGGCTATTCCAGATAACATTGGGTGAAAAGATCGCCAGCGCGATCACTCCTGCGAGCCAAGGCCCAGCCGTTGCAAACTGCAAGCGACGTTCAGGTTTGAGGACGAGGAATACAAGGTAGCTAAATGGCAGGATAAACGCGGTGTATTTGCTCAGTAACGCGCACCCCGTTGCGATCCCAGCGACAAGCCACCAGCCCATAGTATTGGTTCCGCTCGAGTGCGCACTCTGAGCGCGGGTGAAACACCACACGGAACAAGACCAAAACAGCAACAAGGCAGCGTCGGTGGTGGCGAATAGGGTATAAAAGCTCGTGAGCGGGGTTGTGTAGAAGATGAGCAGAGCAATTGTTCCCGCTCGATCACCCCAGAGGTCACGTGCTACTAGGGCGGTAAATAGGGCTGAGCCAAGCCAGCAGAGCCCCGGGAGCCATTTGATTCCGAAGACCGAGGCACCCGCAATCGATGAGCTGAGTGAAATGATCCAAGCGATCATGGGAGGTTTGCTGTAATAGCCAAAATCTGGCCTCAACGACCAGTGGAAGTAATAAATCTCGTCGTAATACAGGCCCACGTGTGACTGCGTCAGTAATACGATCCGGTACAGCGCAAGGAGGACGGCCAAGCCCAGCAATAGCTGGGTGGCTTTGCGATGAGACGCTGAAGGTATATCGCTCACTGGCTTTGTTTTTCCTCGGTAAACAGGCGCTAGTCTGAGCAAAATCGCTTTTTCTTACAAATAAAGCGAACAAGCCGTCTATCGCGGCAAAATTTGCGGTTGACACCTTGTCGTGACATCTAGAGAATGTGCGCCCTTCTGGAGGGGTTCCCGAGTGGCCAAAGGGATCAGACTGTAAATCTGACGCGCGAGCTTCGGTGGTTCGAATCCACCCCCCTCCACCAAGGTTTATGGGCTGGTGGCGGAAGCTACGGGCTCAGGAGAGTGGTAAGAATTGGGGGGCTGACCCGGATAAGCCCCACTGCGAGAGCGGTGAGCCGTCATCGGGCGGTTGGTTTGAGGTGAAGGCTCCTCCGGCGGGTAAAGGCCGCGGGCATAGTTCAATGGTAGAACCTCAGCCTTCCAAGCTGATGATGCGGGTTCGATCCCCGCTGCCCGCTCCAAATCCGGCGAGCTGTTTTTGCTCATATAGCTCAGTCGGTAGAGCACTTCCTTGGTAAGGAAGAGGTCACCGGTTCAAATCCGGTTATGAGCTCCATATTGGGTGATTGGCACTGCCGATCATTCGACCGCCCAGCGGTCAATGCGATGGCGACTTCGGTCGCCGTCATAACGATCAGCCTCAAAAAAGGTTAGATCATAAGTTGGCGCTGTGGCGTCGGGTAACAATGCGAAGGACCAGGAGAGGGTCGTAATGGCAAAAGAGGCATTTGAGCGTTCGAAGCCCCACGTAAACGTGGGTACGATTGGACACGTTGACCACGGTAAGACAACGCTAACAGCAGCGTTGACTCGTGTGTGTTCTGAGGTATTTGGTGGTGAGGCAGTTGCGTTCGACGGTATCGACAACGCACCTGAGGAGCGTGAGCGTGGTATCACGATTGCGACTTCACACGTAGAGTACGAGTCTAATGACCGTCACTACGCTCACGTTGACTGCCCCGGACACGCGGACTACGTGAAAAACATGATTACTGGTGCGGCACAGATGGACGGAGCAATCCTCGTTTGTGGTGCAACCGATGGGCCTATGCCTCAGACTCGTGAGCACATCCTGCTGTCGCGTCAGGTAGGTGTTCCATACATCGTTGTTTTCCTTAACAAGGCAGACCTTCTTGCTGAAGACTGCGGCGGCGTCGATACCGAAGAATTCGAAGAGATGAAAGAGCTGGTTGAGATGGAGTTGCGTGAGCTGCTTGATACTTACGAGTTCCCTGGCGACGATACGCCCATCATCTGCGGTTCAGCCCTGATGGCGCTTAACGGCGAAGACGACAACGAGCTCGGTACTACAGCGGTTAAGACTTTGGTTGAGACTTTGGATTCATACATTCCAGAGCCAGAGCGTGCGATCGATCAGCCATTCCTGATGCCAGTAGAAGACGTATTCTCGATCTCAGGTCGTGGTACGGTAGTAACTGGTCGAGTTGAGCGCGGCATCATCACTGTTGGTGACGAAATCGAAATCGTTGGTATCAAAGAGACCACCAAGACCACTTGCACTGGTGTTGAGATGTTCCGCAAGTTGCTCGACGAAGGTCGTGCTGGCGAGAACGTTGGTGTTCTACTTCGCGGTACTAAGCGTGATGACGTTGAGCGCGGTCAGGTTCTTTCAGTTCCTGGTTCAGTTCAGCCACACACCAAGTTTGAAGCCGAAGTCTACGTACTGGGCAAAGACGAAGGTGGCCGACACACGCCATTCTTCAAGGGCTACCGTCCTCAGTTCTACTTCCGTACTACGGACGTAACCGGAGCGGTTGAGCTGCCAGCTGGTGTTGAGATGGTTATGCCAGGCGACAACCTGAACTTTGTAGCGACACTGATTGCTCCAATTGCGATGGAAGAAGGCCTGCGTTTCGCTATCCGTGAGGGTGGTCGAACCGTTGGTGCTGGCGTCGTAGCCAAAATCATCGAGTAATCGAGAAGTGTTGAAGTGCCGGTGTGAGCCGGCGCTTCATTTCAAGGCCGAACCGCCAAAAGGCGAGTTCGGCTTTGTTGTCTCTACCCGATGTGATCATTTGAGTGCGGGCGGGGGCGCTAAAAGGTTAGTAGGCCAGTAGCTCAATTGGCAGAGCAGCGGATTCCAAATCCGCAGGTTGGGGGTTCGATTCCCTCCTGGCCTGCCACTCTTTGAGGGGCATTTAATTAGGGAGGCGAGTGATCCTCGTCTTGAGAAGGTAGGTATATGAGTGAAGCTTCGGGCAATCGGCTCGATAGCGTGAAGTGGTTGCTTGTTGTTGCCATCGTGGCGGCGGGCGTTTACGGCAATGTGTATTTTGCTAACGAATCACTACTTTATCGCGTCATTGCTTTACTGGCCCTTGCTGGTGTTGCTTTGGCCGTTGCGATCACGACGGAGCGTGGTGCTTCGGCATGGTCGATGGTGAAAGGTGCGCGCACAGAGATCCGTAAGGTGATCTGGCCGACGCGTCAGGAAACAGTGCAAACGACGATGATCGTATTGGTCTTTGTCGTTATTTGCGGTTTGTTCTTTTGGGCGCTGGACAGCATTTTAGGCTGGCTGGCTTCGTTGTTGATAGGCTGAGGAATCATCATGTCGTTGCGTTGGTATGTTGTGCACGCCTATTCCCAATATGAAAAGAAGGTGGCTGTAGCACTCAAAGAGCGAGTCGACCGCTTTGGAATGTCGGATCGCTTTGGTGACATTATTGTACCGACTGAAGAAGTCATCGAGATGAAGGGCGGGCAAAAGCGTAAAAGCGAGCGCAAGTTCTTCCCTGGCTATGTTCTAGTCCAGATGGAGCTCGATGACGACACTTGGCACTTGGTGAAGGATACGCCGAGAGTGCTTGGTTTTATTGGCGGCAAGGCAGATAGACCTGCGCCGATCACGGAAGCTGAGGCCAATGCGATCTTGCAGCGCGTCGAGGCCGGCGTTGATCAGCCCAAGCCCAAGACTGTGTTTGAGCCAGGTGAGATGGTTCGCGTTATCGACGGACCTTTCAATGACTTCAACGGTGTTGTTGAAGACGTGAATTATGAAAAGAGCCGCTTGAATGTGGCGGTTCTTATTTTCGGGCGTTCAACGCCCGTAGAGTTGGAATTCGGTCAGGTCGAGAAGGCTTGATCAGAGTCACTGCGACAGCAGTGGAAATGCAACGCCATCTCGAGTGGCATGACGATGGGGAGCCGGCGCGGCCAAGCTGCAAAGGCGTTTGAACCCAGGAGAAAAAAATGGCTAAGAAAATTGACGGCTACATCAAGCTGCAGATTCCTGCCGGCCAGGCAAACCCTTCGCCGCCTGTTGGTCCAGCACTGGGTCAGAAAGGCGTCAACATCATGGAGTTTTGTAAAGCGTTCAACGCTGAAACCCAGGGTGTCGAGCCAGGGCTCCCGATTCCGGTAGTAATCACTGTCTACAATGACAAATCATTTACCTTCATCAAGAAAACGCCACCTGCGTCCGTGTTGTTGAAGAAAGTCGCTGGCATCAAGAGTGGCTCGGGCCGCCCAAATACCGAGAAGGTTGGCAAGGTGACTCGTGCTCAGCTCGAGGAAGTGGCTACCCAAAAGTGGCCAGACCTCACAGCTGCTGACATGGATGCAGCGGTTCGAACAATCGCTGGCAGTGCGCGCGCTGCGGGTATTGAAACCGAGGGGGTAGTTTAACATGGCGAAGCTATCAAAGCGCGTAAAGGCGTTTCGCGAAAAAGTCGACGCTAACAAAAGCTATCCACTCAGTGAGGCCATTGCGCTCCTAAAAGAGTCCGCCACAGTCAAGTTCAATGAGTCAGTGGAGGTTGCGGTCAACCTTGGTGTTGATGCGCGCAAGTCAGATCAAGGTGTGCGCGGTGCGACGACACTGCCGCACGGTACCGGTTCCGACGTTCGGGTTGCGGTATTCACCCAGGGCGAAAACGCTGAAAAAGCTAAAGAGGCGGGCGCAGATCTGGTGGGAATGGAAGATCTTGCCGACCAGATCAAGGGCGGCATGATGGATTTCGATGTTGTAATTGCGTCACCCGATGCGATGCGCGTGGTTGGCCAGTTGGGTCAGGTCTTGGGTCCTCGTGGTCTCATGCCTAATCCGAAGACCGGCACTGTGACCCCCGACATCGTTGCGGCGGTTGAGAACGCGAAAGCGGGCCAGATGCGTTTCCGTACTGACAAAAACGGCATCATCCATGGTGGTATCGGAAAAATCAGCTTTGAGCCTGAGGCGATCGAGGGCAACTTAATGGCTGTTTTGGCGGACCTCAAAAAGGCGAAGCCTGCATCGGCCAAGGGCGTATATTTCCGCAAGGTGAGCTTGTCTACAACGATGGGCCCTGGAATTACCATCGATCACAGCGCGATCGAAGTTTAATTGAAAGAGATTCGGCGCCACGCACCGTGTGGCGCCGTTCTGCTAGTGGTATTGGCAGATGGGAGCTCAGCGGTATCGGGCTCCACTTTGAAGTCTTAGCAGAGTGTGTGGGTACGACCCTCATCAGGACGCGCAAGGCTGTCAAAGACCGTAGGTGGGGTTGCCCCCTTAAACGAGGCATTCGTTTCAACCTACGCAGATGGTGAAGCAGTTCACCGAGGGTGGTCGCTGATGTATGCGACCGAAACACTAACCTTAGGAGTAAATCCGTGGCAATTGGACTCGAGGAAAAGAAAGCGATCGTCGCTGAAGTCAACGAGACAGCAGCCAGCGCTTTGTCATTAGTGGTCGCCGACGCACGCGGCGTCGCCTCGAATGACATGACGGCACTCCGAGCCACCGCTCGCGATAATCAAATCCAGCTTCGTGTTGTTCGCAACACACTGGCAAAGCGAGCGTTGGAGGGCACTGACTATGAGTGTGTCAACGACACATTGGTCGGTCCTTCACTGTTTGGGTTCTCGATGGAGGATCCCGGTGCAGCCGCTCGGTTGTTTAAAGATTTCGCGAAAGACAACAGCGAATTCGAAGTTAAGGCGTTATCTGTCAGCGGAAAGCTACTGGGTGCCGATCAGCTCGACGTATTGGCTAAGTTGCCAACTCGTGAACAAGCATTGGCATCATTGATGAGCGTGATGCAAGCGCCCATCGGCAAGTTGGCCCGCACTATGAATGAGGTGCCAAGCAAGCTTGTTAGAACGGTAGCCGCGATTCGTGATCAGAAGGAGCAGTCGGCGTAAGTCGATGCTCGACCATACACTTTAGGAGAAATAAACATGGCAGTTTCAAAGGAAGAAATCCTTGATGCAATCGCAGAAATGAGCGTGATGGATGTTGTTGCGCTGGTTGAAGCGATGGAAGAGAAGTTCGGCGTATCTGCAGCGGCAGCTGTGGCAGTAGCGGCCCCTGCAGCGGGCGGCGACGCCGGTGGCGCAGCGGAAGCTGAGCAGACCGAATTTGATGTCATCCTGGCGTCAGTGGGCGAGAAGAAGGTCAATGTGATCAAGGCTGTTCGAGCGATCACTGGTCTTGGCCTGAAAGAAGCCAAGGGCTTGGTTGATGGTGCGCCATCACCCATTAAAGAAGGCGTTAGCAAAGAAGACGCCGAGGACATCAAGTCGCAGATCGAAGAAGCGGGCGGTTCCGTCGAGCTTAAGTAATCCTGATTGGGTTGCGACTATGTGGGTCCGGGCTGGTGCGCTTAGCGCAACGGCCCTTTACCGGTTAAAGCGACCGGGTTTGTGGCATAACGCCGATGGTTTTTTGGGTTGTAACCGTAACAATCCGTTGAGGAGTATCAATGACTTACTCGTTTACTGAGAAGAAGCGCCTTCGCAAAGATTTTGGTTCGATGCCGAAGGTTATGGATATCCCCTATTTGCTGGCGATTCAGCTAGATTCATACCGAAAATTCACTCAATCGGGCACCCCGGTCGATGAGCGCGGCGACCACGGTCTGCACGCAGCATTCCGATCAGTGTTCCCGATTGTTAGCTACAGCGGTAACGCAGCGTTGGAGTACGTCGATTACGCGCTTGGTACGCCTGTTTTTGACGTCGAGGAATGCGTGTTGCGAGGCACCACTTATGCCTGCGCGTTACGCGTCAAAGTACGCTTGATCATTTACGACAAGGAAGCGTCATCGAAGTCGATCAAGGATATTAAAGAGCAAGATGTGTACATGGGCGAAATACCTCTGATGACCGAGAACGGCACCTTTGTTATCAACGGTACTGAGCGTGTAATCGTGTCTCAGCTGCACCGCTCTCCGGGCGTTTTCTTTGATCATGACCGGGGTAAAACGCACTCGTCTGGCAAGCTGCTCTACAGTGCTCGAATCATCCCTTACCGTGGCTCATGGCTTGATTTTGAATTCGACCCGAAGGATCAGGTCTTTGCTCGTATTGATCGACGTCGAAAGTTGCCCGCTACGGTACTCATGCGCGCGCTGGGCTACGACTCTGAGTCAATACTCGGGATGTTCTACGAGACCACGACATTCCAGCTGAATGACGAGAACCCTGCGACAATGACTCTGGTGCCAAAGCGGTTGCAGGGTGACATGGCGGCCTTCGATATCATGGCCGGTGACAAGGTCTTGGTTGAGCGTGGTCGGCGAATCACTGCGCGCCACATCCGGCAGCTTGAAGATGCCGGCGTCGACTTCCTAGCTGTTCCCGATGAGTATTTGGTTGGACGTCGTCTCGCAAAGGCCATTATCGACACCTCAACGGGTGAGGTAATGCTTGAGTGCAACGAGGAAATCACCGAGGAAGTGCTCCAGAACTTGCGCGAGAAGACGGTAGAATCCATCGAAACCATCTACACCAACGAAATCGATTGTGGTCCATTTATATCAGATACCTTGGCCAACGACAGCACTCGTTCCGGGCTTGAGGCGCTCGTTGAGATATACCGCATGATGCGTCCTGGTGAACCGCCAACCAAAGAGTCTGCCGAAAACCTATTCCAGAACCTTTTCTTTTCGGCGGATCGTTACGATCTGTCTGCCGTGGGTCGAATGAAGTTCAATCGTCGTCTCGGCCGCGATGAAGTCACTGGCAGCGGCACGCTCGATAAAGAAGACATCGTGGCGGTCTTGAAGGCCTTGGTCGATATTCGAAACGGCAAGGGCGTCGTCGATGATATTGATCATCTTGGTAACCGCCGTATCCGATCCGTCGGTGAAATGGCGGAGAACCAATTCCGAGTCGGTCTGGTTCGTGTAGAGCGCGCGGTTAAAGAGCGCCTGTCTATGGCCGAGAGTGAGGGCTTGATGCCTCAGGATTTGATTAACGCAAAGCCAGTATCAGCTGCGGTGAAAGAATTCTTTGGTTCGAGCCAGTTGTCTCAGTTCATGGATCAGAACAACCCACTGTCTGAAGTCACGCACAAGCGACGCGTATCGGCATTGGGTCCAGGCGGTTTAACGCGTGAGCGTGCTGGATTTGAGGTGCGCGACGTGCACCCAACCCATTACGGTCGAGTCTGTCCGATTGAGACGCCTGAAGGACCTAACATCGGTCTCATCAACTCGCTGGCTGCCTACGCTCGCACTAATGAGTACGGCTTCCTCGAGTCGCCTTATCGAAAGGTGGTCAACGGAGTCGTTACCGATGAGATCGAGTATCTGTCGGCGATCAACGAAGCGAACCACGTCATTGCACAGGCGTCTGCTGAGCTGAACAAGAAGAATCAGTTTGTTGATGAGCTGATTAACGTCCGTCACATGAACGAGTTCACAGTGAAGCCAGCGGCGGACGTTGACTTCATGGATGTATCGCCGAAACAGGTGGTTTCGATTGCCGCGGCATTGATTCCGTTCCTTGAGCACGATGACGCCAACCGCGCGTTGATGGGCTCAAACATGCAACGTCAGGCAGTGCCAACGCTTAAGACTCAGGCGCCATTGGTGGGCACCGGTATGGAGCGTTATGTCGCTCGCGATTCCGGCGTTTGCAAGGTGGCGACCCGCGGTGGAGTAGTCGATTCGGTAGATGCCAGCCGTATTGTGGTTCGTGTGAATCCGGCCGAGGTTGGTCAGGACGAGTCACCAGTCGATATTTACAACTTGACGAAGTACAAGCGCTCTAACCAAAACACTTGCGTTAACCAGCGTCCTATTGTGAGTGTTGGTGACTCGGTAGCGCGCGGCGATATCTTGGCGGATGGTCCTTCGGTTGATCTCGGCGAATTGGCGCTGGGTCAGAACATGCGTATCGCGTTCATGCCTTGGAACGGCTACAACTTTGAAGACTCGATTTTGGTCTCGGAGCGGGTGGTCGAAGAGGATCGCCTCACCACGATTCACATTCAGGAGCTCACCTGTATCGCTCGTGACACTAAGCTGGGTTCGGAAGAGATCTCAGCTGACATCCCAAATGTTGGTGAGGGTGCACTGGGTAAGCTCGATGAGTCCGGGATTGTTTACATCGGTGCTGAAGTCGATGCCGGCGATATCCTGGTAGGCAAGGTAACCCCTAAGGGCGAGACCCAGCTGACGCCTGAAGAGAAGCTGCTTCGCGCCATCTTTGGTGAAAAAGCGTCAGACGTTAAAGATACGTCATTGCGCGTACCCTCAAGTTACAAGGGTACCGTAATCGATGTTCAGGTCTTCACTCGTGATGGTTTGGAAAAAGACGCGCGCGCCAAGCAGATTGAGGCATCTCAACTCGCCGATTATCGAAAGGACTTGAAGGAAGAGCTTCGCATCTACGAAGAGGCGACCTTTGCGCGTCTCGCGAATCTTTTGGCTGGACAAACAACCGTCTCTGGCGGTGGCCTATCCAAAGGCACCAAGATCGATGCGGATGTGCTCGCGGGTCTTGACCGTGAGCAGTGGTTCAAGCTGAAGTTCTCCGACTCTGACTTGAATGCTCAGCTCGCGTCGGCCAGCCGATTGCTTGAAGAGCAAAACCAGCTCCTCGAGGAGCGTTTCGAAGCGAAGAAGCAAAAGCTTCAAAGCGGTGACGACCTGGCGCCGGGCGTATTGAAGATCGTCAAGGTTTATCTGGCGGTCAAGCGTCGTATTCAGCCCGGCGATAAGATGGCGGGACGCCACGGTAACAAGGGTGTTATCTCGGTCATCATGCCGGTTGAAGATATGCCTTATGATGAGAACGGTGAGCCGGTCGATATCGTATTGAATCCGCTGGGTGTGCCATCGCGAATGAACGTAGGTCAGATTCTCGAGACTCACCTTGGTATGGCAGCTCGCGGTCTGGGTGCCAAGATCGACGAAATGCTCGAGCAGCAAGTCAAAGTGGCTCAGTTGCGAGGCTTCCTGAAGGAAATCTACGCGCACACTAGTGACAAGCGGCGGGACGCGGACATCGATAGCCTGTCTGATACAGAGCTCTTGGCAATGGCTGAGAACCTGCGCTCGGGTGTCCCCATGGCGACTCCGGTCTTCGACGGCGCGAGTGAGGACAGTATCAAAGCCTTACTGCGTATGGCCGACCTACCTGATAGTGGCCAGTTAGTGCTGCGCGACGGTCGTACCGGCGATGCCTTCGACCGTCCGGTCACGGTTGGTTATATGTACATGCTCAAGCTAAATCACCTGGTTGATGACAAGATGCATGCGCGCTCTACCGGCTCTTACAGCCTGGTGACGCAGCAGCCATTGGGCGGCAAGGCTCAATTCGGTGGTCAGCGCTTCGGCGAGATGGAAGTCTGGGCTCTCGAGGCCTACGGTGCCGCACATACGCTGCAGGAAATGCTGACCGTGAAGTCGGACGACGTGGCGGGTCGAACAAAGATGTACAAAAACATCGTGGACGGTGATCACAGCATGGAGCCGGGTATGCCCGAGTCATTCAATGTACTGATTAAAGAAATCCGCTCGCTCGGAATCGATATCGATCTCGAGTCCGAGTCATCTGGCTTCTGAGGGGAGAGAATACGTGAAAGATTTATTGAATTTATTGAACCGAGAGAAGTCTGAGGACTTCGATGCGATCCGCATCGGCTTGGCTTCCCCTGAAATGATCCGCAGTTGGTCATTTGGTGAGGTCAAAAAGCCAGAGACGATCAACTATCGAACGTTCAAGCCGGAGCGCGATGGCCTGTTCTGCGCAAAGATCTTCGGTCCCGTTAAGGACTATGAGTGTCTTTGTGGTAAGTACAAGCGCCTAAAGCATCGCGGCGTTATTTGCGAGAAGTGTGGCGTTGAAGTCGCTCTCGCAAAGGTTCGTCGCGAGCGCATGGGTCACATCGAACTCGCGAGCCCTGTGGCTCATATTTGGTTCTTGAAGTCGCTGCCGTCACGCATCGGCTTGCTACTTGATATGACCTTGCGTGATATCGAGCGGATCCTCTACTTTGAATCGTACGTGGTCACCGATCCAGGTCTAACCAGCCTTGATCACGGTCAGCTGCTCAATGATGAGCAGTACTTTGAGGCCATGGAAGAGTTTGGTGATGAGTTCACCGCTAAGATGGGTGCCGAGGCGATCCAGCAGCTCATGATCCAGTTGGATCTGAGAGGCGAGATCGAGCGTCTCCGAGAAGAAATTCCAGCGACCAACTCTGAGACCAAGATCAAGAAGTTGTCGAAGCGCCTGAAGTTAATGGAAGCTTTCGACAAGTCTGGTAACCGCCCGGAGTGGATGGTCTTGAATGCGCTGCCGGTCTTGCCGCCAGATTTGCGACCGCTTGTACCTCTGGATGGTGGACGATTCGCGACCTCAGATCTCAATGATTTGTATCGTCGAGTGATCAACCGGAACAACCGACTCAAGCGACTGCTCGATCTCAACGCGCCCGATATTATCGTTCGCAATGAGAAGCGTATGCTGCAAGAGTCGGTCGATGCATTGCTCGACAACGGGCGTCGTGGACGTGCGATTACTGGATCTAACAAGCGGCCGTTGAAGTCACTGGCTGACATGATCAAGGGTAAGCAGGGTCGTTTCCGTCAAAACCTACTGGGTAAGCGAGTCGACTACTCTGGCCGTTCGGTGATCGTGACAGGTCCAACTCTTAAACTTCACCAATGCGGTCTGCCCAAGAAAATGGCTCTTGAGTTATTCAAGCCATTTATTTTTGGCAAGCTTGAGCATCGTGGTTTGGCAAGCACCATCAAAGCGGCCAAGAAGATGGTGGAGCGCGAGCCGCCAGAGGTTTGGGATATCCTCGCCGAGGTCATTCGTGAGCACCCAGTTCTCCTGAACCGTGCGCCGACGCTTCACCGTCTTGGTATTCAGGCCTTCGAGCCTGTACTGATTGAAGGTAAAGCGATCCAGCTGCACCCATTGGTTTGTGCCGCTTATAACGCCGACTTCGATGGCGACCAGATGGCGGTTCACGTACCGCTGACCTTGGAAGCGCAGCTCGAGGCCCGTGCCTTGATGATGTCGACTAACAACATTTTGTCGCCAGCATCGGGTGAGCCGATCATTGTACCGTCTCAGGACGTTGTCCTGGGCTTGTACTACATGACTCGCGAGCGCATCAATGCGCTGGGTGAGGGCATGGTATTTGCCGATACACACGAAGTGCATCGCGCTTACATCAGTGGCGCTGTCCACCTGCAGGCTCGAGTAAAGGTTCGCATCAATGAGGAAGTGATCGCTTACGGCGAGGCATCTGAGGCGCGTACACGCGTTGTGGAGACCACGGTCGGCCGAGCGCTGCTATGGAATATCGTGCCTAAGGGTATTGGCTTCGATCTCATCAATCAGCCGATGGTTAAAAAGTCGATTTCGCGGGTCATTAACCAGTGCTATCGCGCGGTAGGACTCAAGCAAACCTGTATTTTTGCCGACCAGCTGATGTACACCGGTTATGAGTACTCGACGAAGTCGGGCTCATCGATTGGTGTTAACGACTTTGAGATCCCCGATGCTAAGACCGAGCTTATCGAGAAGGCAGAAGGAGAGGTGGTCGAGATTGAGCAGCAGTATGCAGCTGGTCTAGTCACGCAGGGCGAGAAGTACAACAAAGTGATCGATATCTGGTCTCGAACCAACGAGCAGGTTGCGAAGTCTATGATGGCAAATCTGTCAAAAGAGACTGTGGTTAACCGTGATGGTGAGGACGAAGAGCAGGATTCATTCAACTCGGTATACATGTATGCCGATTCAGGTGCTCGAGGCTCCCCCGCACAGATTCGTCAGTTGGCGGGTATGCGTGGTTTGATGGCTAAGCCGGATGGCTCGATTATCGAAACACCGATCACGGCGAACTTCCGTGAGGGTTTGAACGTACTGCAGTACTTCATTTCTACCCACGGTGCTCGTAAGGGTCTCGCTGATACCGCTCTCAAGACGGCCAACTCCGGTTATTTGACCCGTCGATTAGTTGACGTGGCTCAAGACGTAGTAGTGGTTGAACCGGACTGCGGTACTGAGAAAGGTC
>NTKA01000025.1 GCA_002456975.1 Halieaceae bacterium MED-G27 | reverse complement strand
CTCTCGGTCTCTCGGTCTCTCGGTCTCTCGGTCTCTCGGTCTCTCGGTCTCTCGGTCTCTCGGTCTCTCGGTCTCTCGGTCTCTCGGTCTCTCAATAAATACTAACTACTTATCAGAACCATACATCTCTTCCCTCCCGCTTTCACGTGCCCCGCCGCTTGCAGGTGGTCTCGTGACTTGAGGGCAGCTAGACGTCAACTCATTCAATTCAGTCCAACTCGACTACGCCCGTAGACTTCCTCCCGAGTGGCCCTTGAGCGATACTCAAGACACAAATATTCAAACAGCCCAGTCATTATGTCTCAGTTTCAGTTAGCGCTGCGCCACATCACCATCCTCTCTAGGTTCTCTCATCTAGCGGTTAACTCCCTGGTCATTCCCTTCATGGGGTTATGCGGACTCCTCTTGGCACCAACGGTTAGCGCCGATGACCATATCTTTAACGAGATGGATGTTTTCGGTATCGAGTACGCGAGCGACCCACAGGTATCTCCCGATGGCTCGCAAGTGGCCTATGTACGCACTTCGATGGATATCATGACCGATCGCGCTCGACGCTCGATCTGGATTGTCTACAGCAATGGCAAAAACCATAGACCGATGATCGATGGCGCTGGCAGTTTCAGCGCGCCGCGCTGGTCTCCATCGGGCGATCGTCTAGCGTACCTATCCAACGCCGAGGGTAGTCGACAGCTCTTTGTTCACTGGATCGACGCGGGGACCACCACCAAGGTCACCGGTCTACCTCAATCACCGGGCGGGATTACTTGGTCCCCCGACGGTCAGATGATTGCCTTTACGCGGTTTGTGCCCGCCAAACCGCCGACATTGGCGTCGATGCCTGCCGCACCTAAGGGAGCCAAGTGGGCGGAACCGGCCATGGTTGTCGATCGTATGACATTTCGAGCCGACGGTGCCGGGTATCTGCCCACCGGTAATAACCAGTTATTCGTCGTGTCCGCCGAGGGCGGCACACCACGACAGCTCACCGATGGCGACTATCCAATGGGGTCATCGATTACCTGGGGTGCTGATAGCCAGTCGATTATCTTTAGCGGTAACCGCAGCGAAAACTACGCCTATCAGCCTGGCGAAAGTGCGCTCTACGAGGTCACCATAACCTCTGGCGAAATCACTCAGCTCACCGACATTCCTGGCTCAGAGTCTTCTCCTGCTCTGTCTCCTGATGGCAAGTTTCTCGCCTACCGCGCATCCACTGCCGAACGAAAAAGCCACAAACCCAGTGATCTGATGATCATGAATCGAGCCTCAGGCGAGATCTCGCCCCTAACCAATGACTTCGACCGCTCAACCGATCGCGTGCAGTGGGCAGGTAACAGTAAGTCGCTCTGGATTGGCTACGACGACCAGGGGTTTGCGCGAATCGCTCGAATCGACCTCAAAGGCACAATGAAGACGACGAGTGCTCAGCTTGGAGGGACTTCCATCGGTCGCCCCTACAGTAGCGGTAGTTTCTCTGTCGGCGGCAATGACCGAATCGCCTTCACTTTGGGTCGCGACGATCGTCCAGCGGATCTCGCGATGCTCAAAGGCATTAATAGCTCAGTGACGCTGACCGATCTCAATAGCGATGTATTCGGTCATAAAGCCATGGGCCGCGCGGAGCAGATGACCTGGCCGTCATCGCACGATGGTCAGACGATCGAAGGCTGGGTAGTAAAACCCCCAGGCTTTGACCCTAAGCAACAGTACCCCATGATCCTCGAGATTCATGGTGGTCCGCACACCGCCTACGGCCCCAATTACAGCACCGAGGTGCAACTGTACGCAGCGGCTGGGTACGTGGTGTTCTACACCAACCCGCGCGGCAGCACGAGTTACGGCGAGGCATTCGCCAACGAGATTGACCTCGCCTACCCCGGCTACGACTACGACGACCTGATCTCGGGCGTTGATGCCCTGATCACCAAGGGCTATGTCGATCCCGATCAGTTGTTTGTCACCGGTGGCTCCGGTGGTGGTGTCCTGACCGCATGGATTGTTGGCAATACCGACCGCTTTCGAGCGGCTGTTGTGGCAAAGCCAGTGATCAATTGGGCGAGCTTCGTGCTGACTGCCGATGCCAACTACTACTTCGCCACCAACTGGTTCGATGCCCCACCTTGGGAAGACTATGAGACGCACTGGAAGCGCTCGCCGTTATCACTCGTTGGCAATGTCGAAACACCTACCATGCTCCTCACTGGTGAGGCCGACTACCGCACTCCGATGAGCGAGACAGAGCAATACTACCAGGCGCTTAAGCATCGTGGCATCGATACGCTGATGGTTCGCATCCCAAACGCGAGTCATAGTATCTATGCCCGTCCGTCCCATTTGATCGCCAAGGTTAACAATATTCTGGCGTGGTTCGAGCGCTATCGAGACACCCAGGAAGAATCTGCTGACTAGGGACTAAGCCCTGTCAGCACGTCAATAAGCCATACCGAGCAACAACAGAGAAATAATTATGAAGTTTTTTGCTGCACTCATCGCGCTTGCCATGGCAAGTGCCACCCCCGCGTTTGCCGATCATCACGCCGAAGGCACTGTGGAAAAGAAGCGATCCAAACAGGAAATCATGCAAGATCTTGCGAAGAGGCTTGCTGCGAACGACGGCAGTGCTGTCATGATGACTGAAGAGGAGCGCCGCGTTGCGCTTGCCAATACACATTTTATTGCGCCTGTGCGCACTCTGGCACCCTCTAGAAACGTGTACCCGCTCACCACAAATTTAGCGCCCGAACTCGCGAACATTGAGTACACCTTCGAAGGTGAAACCTTCACCGTGGGTAGTTTTCTCGACCGTTATGAGCTCATGGGCATTGTGGTGGTCGAGGGCGACACCATCCGGCTCGAGCAATATGCCGAGGACCACGGCCCCGAAGTTCGCTGGAATACCTTCTCGGTCGCCAAATCAGTGACTTCGATGCTGATCGGTGCCGCCATTCAGGATGGCTATATCGAGAGTGTCGATCAAACCATTGATACCTACCTGCCCCGCATGCGCGGCAGTAAATACGGCGCGGTTACCATCCGCCAGTCGCTCCAAATGAGCTCAGGCATGCGTTGGACCGAGAACTACGAAGATCCCGAGTCAGACGTGGTGAAAGCCGCGCTCAAGGAAGGTATCGCGCTCACCGACTACCTGGAAACCCTGCCGCAGCTGCATGAGGCCGGTACCGTCTTCAAGTACAACACCGCTGAGACTAATCTGCTGGGTGAAGTGCTGCGGTCAGCCATTGGCAACAACGCCACCGAGTACCTCGACGGTAAAATCTGGCAGGCATTTGGCATGGAGCATGAAGGCAATTGGGTGCTCGGGGCCCCATTTGGTGGTGAGACCGGTGGCTGCTGTATGAATATGACGCTTCGTGACTACGCCCGCATTGGTTTGTTTGCCAAGCACGATGGGGTTCTACCATCGGGTCAGCGGATTCTGCCTGAGGGGTGGATGAAGGAGTCAACCACGCCCTCACCCGCCTATGACGGCTATGGCTATCAGTGGTGGCTGTATGACGACGGCGCGTATTCGGCGAGCGGTTTGTTTGCCCAGGCGATCTTTATCAAGCCCAATGCGGATCTGGTCATTGCCGTTCATAGCAACGGCCCTGCGAGCAGCTCAACAAGTATCTACGGCCGGCATCTTTACACCATGCTGCAGGCTATAGGGATGCATTACACCAAGCCCTAACGATCAGATTGTTGGCACGGGGTGGCGAGCACCCCGGTAGCCATTCATCGTTGACGGGAAATCCACCTGACCCGAATTTGCGGTCAACCAACAACGACCCTGATCGCGGTCGTGGTGTCTCGATCAGTCAACTCCGAGCACTAAAGTGGGAACGCCATGGGTTCTATCACGCACCGTAAAAACCCGCGATCCCGGCCGTCGACCTGTTCTGACTTCTGAGATATCAAAGCCGTGCTCGGTGAACGTGGCGTGTGCTCGATCGATGTTGTCGGCGCGCCAGCTCAGTCCAAAAAATCGATCACGCTCCGGCGCCAATGGTTTTGACAGCGGCTGGTAGACCTCAACAATCAAATCACCACAGCGAAAGAACATGAGCCGTGCGTCCCAGTCGGGATTGGTGAGATCGAGGCGCATGTCCAGCTGAAGCCGCGCGCTTAATAGCGACGCGGTGTAATCACCATCGCCGCTGGCAATCACGGCGTGATCCAAGCCGGTTAGACCATCCCCGCTTGGGCTCTCGATCACCTCCTTGGAATGAGACACGTCATCACAAAAGATAAACTGCAGATTGCGGGCATGCTCACGCTTAAGCGCAATCAGTCCGTTCTTATCTGAGTCGACATCGATACCCACCTTGTCGAGCCGTCGTAGCGCACCCGCAATATCAGGTACCGCGAAGACTAGAGACTCCATGCCTGCGCGGTCGCCCTGCTTTTCTACCAAGCAGAGATCGGTATTGCTGGTGCCGAAACGATGCGCCGAACGACCATCGACGTTTGCGGCAACACCCTCGGCACCGAACATCAGCGCATAGTCGGCCGTGGCGTCTGCGAGGTTGTCCACTCCGACAACAACGCTATCGAGTCTGCTAATCATCACTGGCTAGATTCCTTTTGTCATGGGTTGCCGCCCGGGCCCGGTTACTGATACTACCGATTTTAAACCCTCTGGCGTTTAAAACCGCGACCACTAGGCGCTCTACCCGTCATGATTTTTGATCGCAGTCCAGTTGCTAATCAGTCGCAACAACAGAAAATCACCTGCTGACGGGCCAACGTGCTAACGCTAACAAATGTTGGGCCGCTACGGTCCTTGAAAGGGCAAGCGCTGAGCACTCTGGCCCCCATTATTCTTAAGCCTTACCCCAATGCCATTAATCGGCAACCCGGAGCATCTCTCACTGCCTTGCCCCCGATAACTGCATTTGAGGTCTTACGGCCCCTGAAACGGTAAGCACTGAGCACTCTGGTCCCCATTATTCTTAAGCCTTACCCCAATGCCAATCAACCGCACCGGCATTTTTCGACGTAACCAGCCCTCCTCGAGCAGCTGGTGATAATCGCTCTCGATCGCCTGAGTCCCGACGCGCTCGACCGTGGTACTCGTAAAGTCGGAGAACTTGAGCTTGATAAAAGCCTTTTGTATCGAATCCGCGGCCTTTGCCGCCTCAATCCGAGATAACAGATCCTCGTAAAGTTTCTCGACATAACTCACCCAGACCGCGGGACCCTCGAGGTCCTCGCTGAAGGTGCGCTCAACGCTTATGGATTTGCGGATACGACTCGGTTGCACTGGGCGTTCGTCGCGGCCGCGTGCACGCTCGTGCAACACAACACCGAACTTACCGAATCGACGCATCAGATCGCTGAGATTCCATTCACGAACATCGGCGCAGGTCTGAAGGCCGTAGCGATGCATTTTTTCAGCGGTAACCGCCCCAACACCTGGGATACGCTTGACAGGTAAGGCGCCAACAAAGGCATCGACCTCCTCTGGCGGAACAACGGTCAAACCATCGGGTTTTTTCCAGTCGGAGGCGACCTTGGCTATAAACTTGTTCACCGACACACCGGCGGATACCGTAATCGATAGGTTATGGCGCACACGCTCGCGGATTCTGTGGGCAATCCTCGTCGCAGTGAGTTCGCCACCACAGGCTTCGGTGACATCGAGATAGGCTTCGTCGAGCGATAGCGGCTCGATAATCTCGGTGTATTCCTCAAAGATTTGACGCATCTGGCGCGAGGCCTCGCGGTATTTTTCAAAATTAGTGGGTACCACCGTCAGTTGCGGGCACAAGCGCATCGCTTGTGAGGTGGGCATCGCTGATCGCACACCAAAGCGGCGAGCCTCGTAATTGGCGGTGGTCAGTACCCCTCGTCGCTCAGCACTTCCCCCTACCGCCATGGGTATCCCCTGCAAGGCTGGGTTATCGCGCATCTCAATCGCGGCATAAAAACAATCGGCGTCGATGTGAATGATTTTTCGCGACATGGCGGAAGATTACACCGAAGAACGGCGCGGAGCAGTTCTGACTATTTGCCTCAGAACCAACTCCGAAGATCTGGCTTGGTGACTTTACCCATGGCGTTGCGCGGGAGTGCGTCGGTGATCTGCCAGAGTCTGGGTACCTTGTAGATCGAGAGCTTATCGACACACCACTGCGATACCGCGTCAGCGTCAAAATCCCGGTTGGCAACCACAGCGGCTGCAACGACCTCACCCCATTCGTTATCAGGCACCCCAATGACCGCAACCTCGCTAATACTCGGGTGCTCGAGTAACGCCGCCTCAATTTCAAGCGCTGACAATTTGTAGCCACCCGATTTGATGATATCGATCGATGCTCTGCCCAGAATCCGGTAGTAACCATCGTCGATCACCGCGATATCGCCAGTCAGGAACCAGCCATCATCGAATGCTTCTTCAGTGGCATCGGGCCGCTCCCAGTATTCGTAGAACGAGGTTGAGCTTTTTACCGCAAGCTCACCTGGCACATCGCTATCGGTAATATCATTACCGGCCTCATCGACTCGCTTGATCACCACTCCCGGGAGTGGTTGCCCGACATGACCCGGCCTGCGCTCACCGCGATAGGGGTTTGAGAGGGCCATACCCAATTCGGTCATACCGTAGCGCTCGAGCAATGGCTGATGGGTCAACTCCTGCCAACGCTCAAACACCGAGACTGGGCAGGCCGCTGATCCAGAAACATTGAGTCGCATCGACCTAAACCCCTGCGTGATCGCTCCCCGATCCTCGGCTGGAAGAGTATCGAGGTACGCGATGAGCTTGACGTAGATCGTCGGCACCGCCATGAACACATTAAACTGACCATCGGCCACCTGATGACCAATGGTCTGGGCATCAAAGCGACGAAATAAACTCACCGCGGCGCCTGACCACAACGCGCAACACAGCACATTAACAATGCCATGGACGTGATGGAGCGGGAGAAACAGCGGAATGCGATCGTCCGCGGACCATCCCCAAGCGCCTATGAGTGACGTGATCTGTGCTCGCAGACTCGCCAGCGTATGAACGACGCCCTTGGGCTTACCCGTAGTACCACTGGTAAACACCATGAGCGCCCTCTGGTCGTCAGCAAGCGTCGGCGGTGCTGGGGCTATGTGGGGTAGCTCATTGGCTGAGAGTAGATTGATCGATAGGTCGGCGCAAACAACATCAAGTGCATCTGAGCGGAGTTCGTCGGCGAGGATCAAACGCCGACATCCGGCGGTATCGAGACAATGGTGTAGTTCCGCAGGAGCGGCGTGCACGCTCAGTGGAACCGCAAGCCCTCCAGCGGCAATCACCGCAATAAACAACCCCACGTATTCGATCGACGCAGGATAGAGAAACGCAACGCGCTCGCCATCGAGCGACGCCTCACCGTTCAGAAGACCGCCTCGCAACCGCTCGCTGTAGGTGCAAACTTCGCGATAGCTGACCTCGGTTTCACCGTCGATCAAGGCAGTGCGCTCGGGGCACTCCTCCAGCGGTGGAAACCAGAGTGCTTGGTGGTTAGTCGCCATCGAACACCCAAATCCAGGCGGCTACGATTAGCAACGGCAGTGCAAAGATCAAAAATAGGCCGTACATAGTCCAGCCCGCGGCCACCAGAACAGCCGCCAATACCGGCGATACAATAGCTCCAGTCCGACCGAGCCCTGCTGCCCATCCAATGCCCGAGGCGCGAAGTTCGCTCGGGTAGACATTTGCAGCTAGGGCATAGAGAGCAGTGAATCCGCCGTGTAAGAAAATACCACCTACAAATATGAGCGCCATGAGCACCGTGAGATCACGAGGCATGAGTGCAGTGATCACGCCGAAGCACAGTCCAGCGAGTAAGAAAAAAGCGCTGAGTAGCCTTGCCAGCGGCAGTCGGGTACTTAGCGTGCCAATCCCCACGATCCCAATCACCGCCCCCAGATTAAATCCTGTCAGCGCCTGAATCCCCTGTGCCTGCGAATAACCGCTGTCGACGAACAAGACCGGTATCCACGACAACAGGAAATACATGGTGAGAAAGCCCAGGAAATACACCGACCAGAGACTGACTGTCCGTAGCCGCAACGAACGGTTCAACAATCGGTTCAAGGGGATGGCGGGTCGCTCTGGTACGTCGGCATCAAGGTCATTTGCAAGCGGCGGTCGCTGGAGACGCTCTAGCAATTGATTGACTCGCTTGGTCCTATCCGACCGGTTACCCGGCTGTGCGGCAATGAACTCGGGAGACTCTGGGAGTAGCCAAGCTGCTAACACCGCAATGATCAAGGTCAGAGCACCGCCTGCGACGAATACCGCCGACCAGCCGTAATTGGGCAGTAATGATGTCGCAATTGGTCCCGCGAGCACTGCCCCTACCGGATAACCCATGACTACCAACGAGACGGCAAGGCTACGATAGCGATCGGGCATAAACTCTGCGGCAAGCGCGGGCGCCGAGCCGAAAATTACCCCTATGCCAAGACCTGCCGTGAATCGGAGCAGCATTAATTCGGTGAGCGCCTCGCCGCCCCGACTCACAGGATGTACAGCGAGCATACTGAGACCTACGAGCACCATGGCTGAGATCAGCAGGATCCGCCGACCGAAGCGATCTGCTAGTGGTGAGAGCAGTGAAGCGCCGAGTGCCATTCCGACGATTGCGGCGCTGAATAAAGGCCCCAGTGCCAGTCGTTCCAAATTCCAGTCACTCGCCAGCGAGGGCGCAGTCACCGACATTGCAACGACATCGATACCATCGACCAGATTAAGTAGAAAACCGAGTGCCACCACCAGCATCATTAGCGGCGTGATCGGACCCTGATCGAGGTGTTCTCTGACAGCAGACACAGACTTTCTCGTTATGGTGTTATTCGCCGCTAACCTTCGCAGGAATTGGCAGCAGACACCAGTGCTGTCAGAGCATTCGGGCTATCTTGACCGCCTGCTCGGAAGCAAATCCGACAATCCAGCACCATGCCCGCAAGATGAGGCTCCGCTTTGAGTCATCGGCAGCGGCCTCATCGCGATGCGACGCCTCATCGGCGGCAAACAAATTGATGGCCGCGGTGAGTTCTTCGTCGCCATGGTCTGCTAGCGCTGCAAACTGCGCTTCGTAGTGTTTGACCACGAAAGTTTCCACTGCTTCGATTGAGGCGTGAGTCCATACTAGGCCGCCAGCGGCTGCGACGGCACCGAGTACCCAACCAGACAGGCGCCAGAGTGGCAATAACCAGCTTTTTTGGGAAGGCTCGAGCCAGTCCTCAAAAAACTGAAGATGCCGCTCTTCGGTTTCAAGATGATGCAAGGCGAAACTTCTGATCTTCGCATTGCTTGACACGGCGAGCACGCCGCGGTAAATCCAGACAGCGCCCGTCTCCCCAGCGTGATTGGATCGCATTTCGCGCGCTAACTCGAGCGGTAAGCTGGCTGCTGGTCTGACAATCGACGTGTTCATTATACATTCCTTCACTTGCCCCCAATATAACCAAAGAACGTAATTACATAAGCGCTTGCGCGGGTGAAATGGCCACCATGTCAAGAGCTTGTCCAACTCCTTCGTGGGTCAACTGACCCGCATGCACGTTCAGACCCAAGGCAAACTTGTCGTCACTGCGAAGCGCGTTTACCCCCTCGTTTGCGAGACGTAGTACATAAGGTAGGGTCGCGTTGGTTAGCGCAAGCGTCGCCGATCGGGCAACCCCGCCCGGCATATTGGCCACGCAATAGTGCACAACGTCATCTACGTGATAGATCGGATCCTCATAGGTAGTCGCGCGTGAGGTTTCGAAACAACCGCCCTGATCAATCGCCACATCGACCATCACTGAGCCCTTATGTAATCGCGACACCAAGTCGCGGCCAATCAATTTTGGGGCCGCCGCGCCCGGAATCAGCACGGCACCGACAATCACGTCGGCATCGAGGACTTGTTGCTCCAAAGTGCCCGTATTGGACCAGACGGTGGTGACACTGCCACCAAATAGTTCGTCGAGTTGGCGCAACCGGTCGAGTGATCGGTCGAGAATAACAACCTGAGCGCCCATGCCGCTCGCTACCCGAGCCGCGTTGTAGCCAACCACGCCACCGCCAACAACGACCACCTTCGCCGGCGGCACTCCGGGAACTCCCCCCATCAAGACGCCACGACCGCCGTGCGTCTTCTTCAGATAATCAGCCCCGGCTTGTGCTGCCAGTCGGCCCGCAATCTCGGACATGGGTGCCAATAGCGGAAGTCCACCTCGGGGCCCTGCTACCGTCTCATACGCAATGCAGGTAGCCCCGCTGTCGATCAGCAACTCGGTTTGCAGACGGTCCGCCGCCAAGTGCAGATAGGTGAAAAGTAGCTGCCCCGAAGACAGTTGGCGACACTCGTCAGGCTGCGGCTCCTTCACTTTCACAACCATTTCGCTCTCAGCGAATATTTGCTCGGGCGAAGTCACCAGGCTTGCGCCTGCGGCTTGGTAGTCGCTATCGGTGAAGCCTGCTCCCAGTCCTGCCGATTGCTCAATCGCAACCTCATGCCCTTGACCGACGAGCTCTCGCACCGCAGCGGGCGGCAGGCCAACCCGATATTCGTGATTTTTGATTTCCTTTGGTACACCGATTTTCATGCCGAATCCCCTGATTCACGAAAATGTGTAATTTGAGCCTTACTTTCTGCGACTATATCGACTTAAAACCAGCTGTTTTTTGTTATTTTTCGGTTTTTGCAGTTAAACCCACTGAAAATTAGATGAAAAATAAGAAATTAAACTGGACCTAGCCCGAGGGGAAAGACGCCCATGCATGACTTATCCAAGGTTGATCGCCGTATTCTCGCGCTGCTCCAGCAAGACGGGCGACTGAGTGTGGCGGAAATCGGACGACGGGTAGGACTCACTCCCTCGCCCTGCGCGGATAGAATCAAGCGACTCGAGTCCATGGGAGTTATCAAAGGCTATCAAGCGAAACTGTCCCCTGAGGCGCTCGATGCCGGGCTGGTCGTATTTGTTCAAGTGCGCCTGCAACGCACAGCCGGCGATGCCTTCGAAGCGTTCACCGAGGCCATCGAGCTGATACCTGAGGTCGAGGGTTGCCACTTGGTCTCGGGCGATTTTGACTTTCTGATCAAGGCGCGTGTAAAAGACATGAGTCACTACAAAACACTTCTCGCGGGATCCTTACTACAACTGCCCAATGTGCAGGAGTCCAAGAGTTACCCAGTTATGGAAACCGTGGTCGCACGGTCAGGGATTATCCTCTAGACCATAGTCGGCTCGACGGCAACGCTTTTGACCTGGCGAACATAATGTCTAGTGCGGCCTGATACGCGAAGTCCGTGCTGGCCGAATCCACGCCAACTGAATCGCCGCCTCGAGCCCCATGAATACGCTACTGGGGAATTGCTTCAAAGGCAGAACTTCGTACCCAGCACCCAGAATCCAGAACCCAGACCCTAAAACCCAGAACCCAGAACCCAGAACCCAGAACCCAGAACCCAGAACCCAGAACCCAGAACCCAGAACCAAAGACGGCCTCATCGTGAGAACGTTAGCAATCGTTACCGCGGACTAGCGAGAGATCGCGAGCTGCCCCTGTACTGCCGCCTCTAAGAGCCCCAGTCCGTTGTCGCCAGCAAGCTGCAACGAGTGCTGAAGCGAACGTTTAAGAGCCGATGCGAGCACCCGCTGCTGATAAGGTAATTCGGCGATGTAATCGGGCAACAACTCATCGAAAGTATCAGACTCGGTGGCGCGGGCCTGAAATGCTTCCAGAAACGCCACGAGCGCTAAGCGTGCTGATTCTGGCAGATCACTCGCAAACACCAGCTTCCAAGTCATGTCGCGTTGCAGCATACAGGTAGCAACGAAAGCGCCCGGTTGACGACTGCCCCACTCGTCAGGCGAGATCAAGGACAACTGCCACACTTGTTTGACGTGATAGAGGTAGTAGGTCTGGTCTGGGCTGACGCGGAACTTGAAGGCCGCCGACAGCACTAGGCTTGAACACCAGTAATCGACGAGTGCCTGTTCAGCGGGTTTGGGTCTGATTTCGGAGGGTGCTGCCGCCGCGATTTGCTGCAGCACCATTACCAGTCCCTTACCTTGTGGGTTTCCTTCGGGTTTCATCTCGGGGTGATAACGCTTATTTACGCTGGCGCCAACTCTGGCTGTCGCTCAAAAAGACGCTGCTTCACAATATCGGGAATTGCCGTGCTCTTTCGGGTTTTACGATCGACAAAAACATAAGTGAAGCTGCCGCGAGTCGCCAATTCGCTGTTGCGGGTATTGAGCATCTCAAATTCGATCGTAAGGCTGCTATTCCCTACTCGAGTGAAACCGCAGGACACCTCTAGCACGTCCCAAGCCAAACACTCGCCTAGGAAGTCGATATTGCAGTTTACAGTGAATGTTAGAAACTCATTGGTTTCGGTATCAGCGAGATTCCACCCTAGCTGCTCCAGATATTCGGACACCACCTCATCAGCCAGCACGGCGTAGCTACCGAAAAAGGTATGACCATTGGCGTCGGTATCGGCGAATCGAACTTTGATCTGTCCTGTGTAGGCGGGTGTCACTGTCAATCTCCTATCTAAAGCAACATTCTGAGGCTGGCGTCCAAACCTAATGGTCTGAGTTACGGTGAAGCGCCGTATCTCGACCAAGCTTTGGGCAACTTTTTTAATCACAAAGCGAGCTGGGCTTTTGGCGCGCGAGTATGCGCTGAAGCACTGAGAATTACCAACAGGCCGCTTCATCGAAACCTACCAAATCGGTACTTTAATCAGTCCGTTAAAACCCCTAAAATACGCGCCGGCTACCAAGCCCACAAAAAAGACTCGGGGGAATCAATGAACACGAACACTATCGTCGCGGCGTTTTGTATTGCCGTTACCGCCATCATCTGGATGGGTACAACGACAAACGACACAGATTGGACGGGTAACCGCAACGTTTGTGTAGACGACTGCTACGATCAGTGGAAAGCCGACAACGGCGGCAGCGTTGCCGAGATTGAGCGTGAGAAGCAAATAGCGCTAGCGGCGGCAACGCCCGAAGCCCTGGGAAAAACCTATTACGGCCAATGTATTGCCTGTCATGGCGCGGGCGGTGAAGGTGGTATTGGACCTCAATTGTCAGGCCAGAGTTCAGCTGAGATTGTCGCCAAGCTGACTGCCTATAAGGCCGGTGAAACACGTGGTGCGGAGTCAGCCGTCATGTGGCCAACTGCACAAATGATGAGCGACACCGATATCAGCAATATTGGCGCCTTTATCAGCAGCCTCTAATCTAACTACTACAGAGCAACCATAGCTAGTTAAGCACCCCAAACAGCGATTCGGGGTGCGGCACACTGCTGCTCGGAAACGAGGTCTGGCTATGAGTAAGAACGACAACCCAGCGACTGCGCATTTGATTTACGAGGTGGTCGACATTCCACCTACGTCGGTGTCCTTGCCCCTTACCGCGCATGCAGAAAGTTCAGGATCTCGAGTTGCGTGTCCGTGCCGATGCCGAGCGGTCCGAAATTGAAATCCGATGTGCGGAGTCTGTGGTCAATTTAAAGTCACTGACGCGTGAGGTCGAGGACAGCACCGACTCGGATGCGATTGCTCTGCGGGCACTGAAGCAAATGACAGACGAGTCAACGCACCAGCAATTCAGAAACAGCGAATTCCTGGTGTTGGGTCTGAAGCGAAAGGCAACACTAAGCGCTCACTCAAATTAATCGGTGATTGCGTGCGGCTCCGCCGAGTGACCCGCAGGACTGAGCGACAACGCCCAGGCAAGCGCAGCCAAGCCGGTCAGCACAACAAACCAAAAAGCACCGAAATGCGGGGCTAATGAGATAACCACCAATAGGCGAACTAACTCGGTTACGCGATAAATTGCGTGCATCCGCCCACTCATCAAATAAGCGTTGGCGACACCAGACCACAGCATCAGAAACCAGATGGCACCTTGCCAGGGTTCCGCTGCCGCCACTTGTTGCCCCGCGAACAATAAGGAAGTCAGCACAAGCAAAGTGCAAAAAGCCGACAGTTGCCTAAGGTCCGTCACTGTTGGGTCGTGCTTTTCGAATTGTTCTAAATCAGCCTTGATCCTAGGCATTTGCTTTGCTGAGGCCTCGGGCTGCCAAGCCGGATGCGCAAATGGCACACGCACTCGATCACGCCAATTGTCGGCGTACCAAATATCTATCACCATATCGCGATAAACATGGAGCCAAGCGATCAGTGGCGACCAACTTCGGAGCGGACTCGTAATCCCATAGATACAAGGCTCGCTCTGCAGCTCTCTTTGATAGCTACCAAATAAACGGTCCCAAACGATAAACACACCGCCAAAGTTCTTATCCAGATAACAGTCGTTTTGCGCGTGATGTACCCGGTGGTTAGAGGGAGTTACGAATACGTACTCAAGCCCACCGAGTTCCGGTACATGCTCCGTGTGAACCCAGAACTGATAAACCAAATTCAGCGCACCCACGACCACCACGACCTCTGCAGGAACACCGATGAGAAATAGCGGAAGATAGAAAATCCAGCCAAACAGAAATCCCGAGCTCGTCTGACGCAGCGCCGTCGACAGGTTGTAGTCCTCGCTCTGGTGGTGCACCACATGAGCCGCCCAGAACAATGCCACCGTATGCCCGCAGCGATGCGCGCAGTAATAGCAGAGATCGTAGAGCACAAAAGCGACGACCCATGGCATCCAACCCTCGATTGGCCAGGGTTCGATGGGAGTCACCAACATCGCCCAGCTGTAAACAACACCACCCACACCCAAGGCGACAAACCGTCGCGCCTGCGACAGCCCACCCAGTGTCAGACTGCTCACTGAATCAGTGAGTCGATAAGTATTGACCCCACGCCAAAGACCCCACAGCCACTCAAGTAAAATGGCGAGGAGAAAAAAAGGCACTGACATGGCGATAATATTCATGGTCCAAGTGTATCTAATTTATAGCGCTGTAGAGCAGTTCGTATCGTAGCGTGCGGCAACAAACGATTTGGCGATTGCGCACTTTAATCGATAGTCCGACTTGGCAACCCAAGTCAGGGGTTCCCATATCATTACTAGCAAGGCACTGATCCTGCACAGTCTCACGACAGCGCTACCCTCGCTTACAAAGCTGAGTCACACTACGAGAAGATAGGGAGTACCCAGCATGATAAGTCTTTACCGATACGCAGCTTTGATAGTACTTACCATCCTGACCGGCCCGTCATTGGCCTGGGAGGCAACCATTGAGCGGGATTATCTCGGAGTTCCGCATATCCACGGTAAAACCGACGCAGATGCCGCATTTGGTCTGGCCTACGCGCAGGCCGAAGACGCCTGGCCGATCATGGAAGACAGCATTCCCTTTTACCGAGGGCAGGCCGCTGAATATCAGGGACGGGACGCGGCTGTTACCGATTACCTTGTTCATTGGCTCGATCTTTGGGGCACCCTGGAGCGCGACTACGAGCGCGTCTTAAAACCATCCACTCGCGCCTATGTCGAAGCCTATGCGGCGGGCTTTGCTCGCTTCGCGGCAGACCATCCAGACGAGGTCAAGCATCCCGAGCTTTTACCTGTAACCGGCAAGGACATCATTGCTGGCCACATGTTGCGCCATCCCCTGTTCTACGGTTTTGACGGACCGATATCGGAGCTCTTTGGCGAGAAGAGGGCACGACAGTTAAGCGCACCGCCCAACAGCCCGGCCACCAAAGAACCGGTCGGATCGAATGCCACAGCGGTAGCACCCAGTCGCACAACCGATGGCTCGACCTATCTCATCATTAACTCACACCAACCTTTGACCGGGCCAGTCGCCTGGTGGGAAGCTCATTTTTCCAGCGACGAGGGTCTCGATGTCGTGGGCGGGATGTTCCCTGGAGCGCCGACGGTCGGCGTGGGTTTCACCGCAGAGCATGGTTGGGGCGCAACCGTCAACAAGCCCGACTTAGTCGATATTTATGTACTTGAGATCAACCCAGAAAACGAAAATCAGTACCGACTCGACGGTGAGTGGCGCGACCTCGAAGTTCGGCAGGTCAAAATCAAGGTCAAAGTACTCGGGTTTATTCCCTGGACGGTGAAACGCGAGGCCTTGCGATCTGCACATGGCCCTGCTGTGCGCACCGATCATGGGGTCTACGCCATCCGCTATTCCGGCATGGACGAGATGCAGCAGGTCGAGCAATGGCTGGCTATGAATAAAGCGCAGAATTTTGAGGAGTGGAAAGCGGCGGTCGCACTAAACCATATCCAGAGCTTTAACTTCGTGTACGCCAATCGTCAGGGTGACATTCACTTCATCCACAATGCTCGGATGCCTAACCGCGCTGCCGGTTGGGATTGGCAGGCCTATTTACCGGGAGACCGTTCCGATCTCATTTGGTCCGACTATCATCCCGTGA
Organism: Halieaceae bacterium MED-G27; assembly: GCA_002456975.1. Lineage (GTDB taxonomy): Bacteria > Pseudomonadota > Gammaproteobacteria > Pseudomonadales > Halieaceae > Luminiphilus. Next base: position 13,538 of record NTKA01000025.1, on the reverse strand, counting down.
GCGCTATGCCACAGGTCACCAACCCGGACTCGGGCTTTGTTCACAGTGCAAACCAAACCCCGTTTAACATCAGCGCAGCCGGCAGCAACCCAATAGAGAGCGAGGTACCCGCTGAAGGCGGTTGGCAAACTCGAATGACCAATCGAGCAACGCGAGGCCTCGAGTTGTTTGCAGAATTCGGACAGATCGACTGGGATGAGCTTTGGCAACTCAAACACGACAACCGCTACTCACCCAACTATCGAGGTATGACATTTATTGACGCGGTGACGTCACTGACACCTGAAAACGAGCGTGAAGTGCAAGCGATTAGAATTTTATCCGAGTGGGATTTGGGAACCGATATCGATAACCGCGGCGCCGCACTCGGTGTTTGCGTTTTATCCGCAGAATGGCTCTCGGAGAGCGGCGGCACCGACCTACCTGAAGCACGCGGCGTGCTATCGGACTGTATTGAAGAAATTAGCGACATGTCAGGGCGACTTGACCCAACTCGAGGAGAGGTCAGCCGCCACGGCCGCGACGATTCGCACTGGCCGGTCGCCGGCGGACCAGACACCCTGCGCGCCATTTACAGCCGGAGGCTGGAGGGTGATGACTTTTGGACCGCAGTCGCAGGCGATGGCCTCTATTACATTGTTCGATGGTTACCTGACGGCAGTCAAAAAGTGTTGGGCACGCATCAATACGGCAATGATATGACGGATTCGAGCTCACTCCACTACCTGGACCAAGCCGAGGATTACGCTCGGGAGGTGTTGCATGAGCCGCTGTATACCGAGGCGAGTCGAGCGGGTCGCATTAGCCGGCGATATACCGTTTCCTCGATGTAACCGACACCACGGATGACGCCGGAGACGGGGCGGACAATAGGCCAATACCAGAGACCATTTGTGTTTGGCGCATTGGCAATTCATTCGCAATACCCTGTGTCCACTCCAGAGCATCGACTCAAGCCCATGGCCTCAAAAATAGCTTCCTGTGAGCGATTAATCCGGTCGCGAGTCCGCCGCACAATAGCGAGACAAAGACGGACTGATATAGGAGCGTCGTCCTACTGGAGTGGGTTTTGGTTAGTGAGACTATCGAATCACTAAAGTGCCGCGACCGAACTCACACCATTACCGTGCCCGCGAGCTCATAGGGCGAGTACTTGTCGAATTTCGAGGACATCTAGCTGGACCGCTGTGAAGCCGCCCTCCGTGGCTTAACCCACCCCCACTAATCTCAAAAAAAGTCCCCACTATCGCCTTTCATCAGCAAGCCAGAACGGGATTGATATGCTGGCGGTGGGTAGAGCCGATAACAACAATGTGACAACACATGGCAACATCTCGCATCGCAATCACCGCGCCTGGTGAGTATCAATTACTGAAAGACGATCAGCCGTTTTTTATCCAGGGTGCTGGTGTTGAATTCGGCAGTCTCGAAGCCCTGGTAGCGGCTGGCGGCAACTGTTTCAGAACCTGGCGTGTTAACAATGGACAGCGGCCCGCACTCGATATCCTGGATGAAGCACACTCGCTAGGTCTAGTAGTTGTCATGGGTCTCGATCTTGAGCGCGAGCGCCATGGTTTCGATTACTCGGATGCCGAGGCTGTCGCCGAGCAGAAAGCGGCCGTCATGGCGGATGTCGAGCGCTTAAAAGACCACCCCGCCCTATTGATGTGGGGCCTGGGTAATGAGTTAAACCTTCGTGCCACCGACGATGCAGTCTGGGACGCGGTAGAGGACCTAGCCAAGGCGATCAAGGCTGTAGATCCCGACCACCTAGTTAGCACCATGCTGGCGGGTATCGAGGCGCCGGCGGTAAAGACCATCAAACAGCGTACGCCGTCGATAGACCTAATCTCGTTTCAGATTTACGGCGCGATTGATCAGTTATCAAAGCATCTAAGCAAAGCCGAATACGATGGTCCCTACATGCTTACCGAGTGGGGTCCCACCGGGCATTGGGAAAGCCCCAGCACCAAATGGGGCCGCCCGATCGAACCCTGCAGCCACGAGAAGGCAAGAGATATTGACCGTCGCTACCGCGACATCATTTTGAAGCAGAGGCACCGCTGTCTTGGTTCATTCGTATTCCTATGGGGTCATAAGCAGGAGCGCACGTCGACTTGGTACGGCTTATTCCTAGAGCGTGGTGCGCGAACCGAAGCGGTCGACGTCCTCAGCGAGGCGTGGACAGGAGTACCCCCTGTAAATCCGGTTCCCGTCATCAAACAATTGCGACTCGAGGGTCGTCCCGCTAAAAAAAATGTAACCGCAAAAACTGAAACCGAGATATGCGCCGAGGTAACCGTCGACCCGCAGAGGAACAAGGTGCACTTCATCACGTGGGTGATCCGCGAAGAATTAGAGCCCTCGCTCCAAAGTGATGGCGGCGACCTAGAGCCCGTCCCACCCATCGTCGACTGGTTCGCTGGCACTAACGCAACCGAGTATCGATTTTCGATCAAAGAACCCGGCGAGTATCGATTGTTCTGTGAGGTGTCAGACAACTTTGATGGAAGCGCCGTTGCCAATATTCCATTTCTAGTCACAGCCTCGTCAAACGGCGCGGCAACACTCAAGTCAACGGATTGAAACCACCATGACAACGTTAACGCCCAGTAGCAAAATCCCAATGAGCCAAAAAATAGCCTTTGGTATCGGCATGCTCGCCAATCAAATGTTCCCGGCCGCTCTAGGCATTTTTATGGTAATCCTGGTGCAGAGCCTCGGCATGAGCCCGATTTTGTGGGGTCTGATCTTCTTCCTACCCAAGCTAATTGACGCCATCACTGACCCTCTGATGGGCTACATTTCCGATCGGACCGAATCTCGATGGGGTAAGCGACGTCCTTATGTGTTTATCGGCGCCATCATTGCCGGGCTGTCTTACATCGCGATGTGGCAGTTGTCCGAAGAAAACAGCCAGATGTACAACTTTTACTACTTCTTAGGATGGTCGGTGATCTTCTTTATCGGCATGACCATCTTTAGCGTGCCCTACGTAGCGATGGGCTACGAAATGAGCACCGACTATCACGAGCGAACCCGACTCATGGCCGTGGCCCAATGGATTGGTCAATGGGCATGGGTGATTGCGCCCTGGGGTTGGGTGGTTCTCTACGACCCGGAATGGTTCAGCTCAGCCACTGAAGGTGCACGAAGTGTATCCATTTATGTCGGTCTAATCTGCATGGCGATGGCAATGGTCCCCGCTATTTTTTGTCGCTCGGTGGACAATACAGGTGAAGCCGAGAAAAAGCCCGAGGGTTCTATCGCCGATACCTTTAGCGATTTATTTCAGGGAATCTTTATTACCCTGAAGAACAAGCCGTTTCAGAAAATCTGCATTGCGACCTTTTGTATTTTCAACGCATACAACACGGTGGCGGGCTTTGCGTTTTTTATTATCGTCTACTACATGCACGGCGGTGACCCCGCTCTTTCGGGAAATTGGCCGGCTCTATTCGGCAGTGTATCGGCCCTTTGCACCTGCTTCCTAGTAATCCCCATCGTCAACTGGATGGCGCAGACCTACGGGAAGCTGCAAACCTTTTTAATCACACAAAGCCTCTCGCTTCTGGGTTATGCGATGTTCTGGTGGAGCTTCAACCCAGCGAATCCCTACCTAATGTTCGTGCCGATTCCGCTATTCGTCTTCGGCATCGGTGGCTTGTTTACACTCATGATGTCGATGACTGCAGATATCTGCGATCTCGATGAACTGGAAACGCATGAGCGACGCGAGGGCCTGTTTGGCGCTATCTACTGGTGGATGGTCAAGTTCGGTGCCGCTTTCGCGGGCTTACTCAGTGGTCTCATTCTGAGCGCAGTTGGGTTTGATCAGTCTGTCATGCAACAGTCGGAAAGTGCGCTGGCGGGGTTGCGAGCTGCCTTCATCTTAGTGCCAGCAACCGGCACCATTATCGGAATCTGGGTGATGCGCTCCTATGATCTGGACGAGGCGAAGGTCAACCAAATCCGAGCAGAGCTCGATGCTAGGAGTCAGTCTGAAACCCGGCCATCAAGTACTGCTGGCGACACATCAGAGGCGTTGCCCGCAACCTGATCGCTCAGCTAATCGGCCTCGGGGCGGGCTGAATTGCCCCCCCGACTCAGCTAATTTGTCTAAGTCGTCGCGTTACCGCTAGTTGCAGAAATCCAGACTTGGTGACTAAGGTAGAGTTTCTAATGATCGATAAGAGACTCGGGCGCATGGAGCATCCGCCAAAATCGTTTTTCAGCACCACGGTAATGGAACGACAAGCGTTGATTCCAGCAATTTATGGTGGCGTGGATTTCAACCAGCTTCCGGAGCGTTATGAGCAAGCGTTCGATATCAACCGACTACGCCCGTCAAAGCACCGAGACTACTGCCAGCGTGTGCTCGAGCGACCTGAGTTAATAGAACTTATCCAAGACTACACCATGACCGGCGATGCAGTGGCCGATGCTTATGCCGCCCTGATGCCCGAATATGGCTTCAAAACGCTGGTGACCATGCTCGAATTAGCCTGCGACCAGGGTGTAGAAAACGTTAACAATGCGCTCGAGGAGCTCATCGCGTTTATCCGCGCCATGGAGGCGACGCCTGATTGGGTCGATATGGCCTTGGTGGAAGAAGGCGCCAAACACGAACGCATCCCTTTGGGTACGATATCGCCCTTCGCTATCCGCGGTGCCTTCATAGCGACATTTATGAATAAGTATACCGCGCTCCCCATGACCATGACTGGCACGCTCACCGATGAAAAATCGGTTAGACGGGTATTTGAGACAGCGAGTTTCTTCACGGCAACCGCGATGCCGCATGCGATGGAGCGTTTCAATCCGGGCTTTAAAGCCGCGGCAAAGGTGCGTCTGATGCACTCGATGGTGCGCTACAACATCATGAACACAGGACGATGGGATGTCGCTACCTACGGCATCCCGATTCCACAGGTTGACCAAATACCCGCCGGCTTAATCGGCATTTTCCTGCTCTCCTATAAGATTCTTGATCAGGGTCGGAACCACTTCACTGCAGCAGAGCGTGCGCGGGTCGAGATGGCTCGCTACCGCTGCTTTTTACTGGGCTTACCGGAACCGCTTTTAGGAGAAGCACCTCAGGAAATTGTTGATCTGATGACCGCGCGCTCGATGTCGTTAAAAGAGATTTATGACGATGATACGTGTGGCGAACTCGTGAGAGGCACGATGGAGGCCGAGCTTTTTACCGAGCCCAGCCTCACCGGACGCTTCCACCGATGGATGGAAAGCGGTTTTTCGAAGTACTTCCTCATCAAGCACTTCTGTGACGGCAAAGCGGAGAGAGCGGCATCGATGGGAGTCCACTTTTCGTTGCCTGATAAGCTAGCGACAGCCTGCGCCATGATCACTATCGTCAGTACCTCAAATCTCTGCAGCCTCGGAATGAAAATCCCGGGCGTTGCAACGGTTCTCGATCGCTACTTGGTTAGGAAGCTGAGTCACCTGTTAACCCTTTATGGCCACGCTGACTTCATCACCGACGCCAGCCAATACAAGCTCGTTGGCGCGAAATCCGGCTGAAACACTGGGGTTCGCCACAAGTTGTGACAGTCATCAAGTGCTGTCAGCAAACGCAAACGACTAAATAGCCACTGCGGACATCGGCGCTAAACGGCCCGCGCATTGGGCCCAGACACTAAGGCAGATTCGGGGCCAGCGACACCACGATTGAAGAGATCTCACCAACCTTCTTAAACAGCGACAGCGAGTCCTCTGGCGACAACTCAAGACCATCCGCGCGGCTCTCTGAACCATCGGTACGGTTTATTACTACACAGGCTTCGCTTGACGCATTAAGCACAATAGGCACCTGGCAGTAGGTAAAGCCAAGCTGTCCACTAGCCAGAGCAATACTCTGATGCTGCCCTGTAACATCAAAGTACTCGAGGGTCGTTGGCGCGTTTAAGAATTCAGACTCTCTCAGCAAAATAGGATCAAACCGGACCTGTCCGTTTTGCACCCTGACCGAGAGTTCAGCGAGTCGGGTCAGCACCTCTTCTTTTACTTGCCCTGTCATACCGGGCTGTCGTGCACCCGTGTAAGCCGGGGTATGCGAGTAGGGATCTGTCGGGAAGGCACCATAGACTTCGGGTCTTTTATTAAAACCAATACCTTCACGAACACCGAAATAAGCGGCCTGGAGACGACTGATGATATCGGCATCGCAGCCGTCTTCGTGCGCTCGTCGCGTGGTTTCCATCACTGCGAGGAGCAGCTTTGACACCATGTGCCAGTAGATTGAACCCAGTCCCTCGTAGGCGTACATCGCACCTGATCGCCCGGTAAAGCTGTCGCAATCAAAAAGCTGATAGAACAGATCTTCGATACCCTCTCGCTCTTGAGCAACCAATTCACCCCACCCTGCAGCCGCTAACTCATCGAGTGCGGCTCGCACCGAGTCGGTGTTGTTGAAATCACCGGCGAAGTAGACGCCACCTTGGCCGTCGGTTTCGATCAGGTCTGTATTTTCCTGGGCCTGAAGACCCGCAAACAGTGCCGAAGATTGCGCGAAGCTGTCTGGAATGCAGTTTCGATCCATGAAGCTGGGCAGCTTTCGATTCGGGTAGAGCAAATAGCTATTCTGTCGCGCCGTATACAAATCCGATTGACGCAGTGTTGCCAGCAGACTCACTGACTCTTCAGCTTCTAATAGCTCAGCACTTAGTACCGCAACCTGCCCTTCAAGCATCTCGTACAAATATTGAATCGCCGTACCGTTTTCACGGACGTGGATACGGTTATAGGCATGATAAAGGCCGTCATCGCGTCGATTAGCGGCAATACTGGTAGCACACGCGGCCTTGGTCAGGGTCAAAAAGTCCAAAAGCCTAGCGACCGACACCTCAGCTTTGTTGCCAGAGAAGCCCGACTGGTAAATTCCGGTCCGATAGGCCTCTGAACTCTGACCCAAGCCATCCATGACCGATTTTCGGATTGTGTCTGACACGGGGCCTGCGGTGATATCTTCTGCATGCTGTTCGAAGACTGCCTTTAGACTTTCGAAGAGTGTGTGCACCTCGACCGAGAGTTGCACCGACTCATCCTCAAATGTGCTCAGTAGCGCGGTGAAGCGGTTGAGAAAACGATGCAGGTAACAGAGGGTCACAACGGAAACGCCATTGCCGACTAGGGCGTTGTTGGCATCATTCCACTCTGGGCGCTGGGTGTTCATCCAAATGCCGGTATCGGGAATAAAGTTACCAACCTTTGCCAGTAGCGCGACCAACACTTTTTCGAGCAATGAAACCTGATAAACCGAACCATCAGCACTTAGCATTAAGCGACCATCGGCACCCATGCGCGCCACACGGGCTTCGATTTCCTCATCGAGCGCGAAATCAAACTCGATGGTGTCGTAGGGATTCTTGAGGACGTCTGCGTAACCCTTAATTCGATAGGGCACGTTTGCATAAGCGAACACGTCTTTGTGCAGCAGCTTGCCAATCGCCTCTGGATTGTGATCGAGTGATAACTCGATCAGCTTCAGTAAATAGATCAGCTGGTGATCGCCCCAGTAACCGATGTTGGCCCAGGGGTTCTCGGGCTCGGGCTTTTCCCAGTCGATGCCCTGGCGAGTGATCCGATAAGGGTTATAGCCGTCCGCCGTACTGGCGTTCACAAACTTCGCGATCATGTTCTGGGTAAAACACGGAATCGAGGTGCTCAACGCCTCCCAGTTCTGAAAAATATCCCGCCAGTTCCCCTCGTAGTTGAGAATTTTGTCACCGTGGTCGTCTTTGACTTTGATCGCGAACCGATTCCATGGCCGTGATGGGTCACCGTGACGCCGACTGAAAGTCAGTGGCAGATACTCCATGCACAGACGCTCGAGTTGTAGATCACTTACTCCCGACAAGTGGTCAAGCAATTCATGCTGACTCAATTCATCTGGTAACGCCTCGAAAAATGCTCGATTCCGGCTCGTGACATCCCAATTCCAGGAGCGGCAAAAATCATAAAGGTCCTCACTCGAGATCGAGTAATTACTGTCGAATAAACCGCCGCGCATGATATTGAACAAGACATTGGATGCATGGTGGTTAGCACTCAAGGTATCTTCAGACACCTGCAAACCGTCAGCGGTTGAAATCAGCTGCGCGAGGTGCTCGGTTCCCGCTCGAATATCAGCTAATACCGCCGCCTCGATAGCCTGATCGCTACCAAGCAAATGCACGGTATCGCGGACTTGAGCAGGCGACTGGTTGACGTCAGCGACGATACCCCAGTCACGAGATAAACCCGCGGCCAATTCCAGCCGATCACTGACAAGGTAAGCGCCTCGGCGACCCAGCACCTCGGTTTCCTGCTGAACAGTCAGCCCCTGTGAAAAGTCCTCGACCTGGTCCGAGCTCAGAAGGTAGGTAGGATTATCCAAACCGTATGACCATGCAGTAGTAGCCGATAGTGCCTCGCTGGGCTCCGCGCGATCCGACAGAATCGAACTCATCGCATAGATCCCTAGCCCCACGCCCTCGACCAGTTCATTTTTCTTGTAGGCATCGACCAGACAGCTCAGCTCGTTCTGCGTGCCCGCCTGGATGCCATAGGGCAGAAGATTTTCAATCCCGTCCAACACATCAACCCAAATCTTGTCGCTGTTGTCGTTGCGCAAGCTCGAGCGTTTTACAAAACCGAATTTGTCTGATGTCGACCACGAGTAACTAAAAGTCAAACCAAGGTCGTGGTTGATCTCCTCGAATACGAGGGTGTCACCCAGCACATTCTTATAGAGATTGCTCTCCACGTTATAGACAGTGCGGTGCCGCGGTGCGAAAGGCTGCCAGAAGGTGCGGCGCCCTTTGTGCTCGACAATCAAGAGCGTCCGACTCCCGGTGTTGTGCGAGTTGTCCCGAATCTTGTCTTCTGTGTAGTAGGGAAACAGTGCGCTATCGCAATCGGTACGGCCTGCCGTCAGTCCACCTCGGGTTGATATGAAAAGCCAGTGATTGGAGTTACTCACGACACTGATGAAGAAGTCGTTCATCGCATCGATGTTACCTATGCGATAGTAAGTCTCACCGTCGCGTTCTACGTATTGCCCGTCAACGTCTTTAGTGCAGGCGCGCAACAAGTCGTCGCCCAAGTAAATCGTCTGGTTTGTCATACCGCCATCTATCTTATGCGTTATCAGTCTTGGGTAACTACCTCTCCACATGGCCTACGCGTCGTTGCCCGAACACGTCTTTGATCGGGTCGAATAACGCAAATGAGGCATTGCTGGCCCGTCAAGCGATATCGCGGGTGCCAGAACAAGCCTGAGGTAGCATTCCAAAGCGTGCGCTCATACTAAAGCAGGCGAACAGTCCGCAATACGGGAAACTGTCCGATTTATCCGATACCAGCGCCCATCTGTCGTGTTGAACATGAGATTCAGTTAGACCAACAGTAGCATCGGCGTGTCACTCAACGGCGCACTACTTGCCCGTCTCTAGTTGCAACAAGATCATTTAGAGGGAATCAACTGTGTCTCACCGCGAAGGTAAATTACACCATTTACTCGGCCAAGATCCGATCTCTACAACGCCCACATTGCTCGATGATCGGCTGGCGGCGATCTGCAAACAGGGTATGCATGGCATCTCATTTAGTGCCTACAGCGAAGATCAAAAACCCGGTGATCAACTCAATGAGCCTGATATCGATGCTCGGATGGCTGTCATTGCGCCGCTATTTGGCTGGGTTCGATCATTTTCTACTACCGATGGCAATGAAATCATCCCTAAGGTCGCGAAGCGCTATGGCCTGAAAACACTTGTAGGCGCTTGGCTCGGGCGCGACGCTGAAGAGAACCGCGCCGAGATAGAAAAGCTGATTGAACTCGCGCATGCGGGTTTGGTGGATGTCGCCGCAGTTGGCAACGAAGTCCTTTATCGCGACGATCTTAGCGAAGACGAACTCCTCGCGTTTATGACCGAAGTACGGGAACGACTGCCTGCGGATATCCCCATGGGCTATGTCGATGCTTACTATGAATTCGAGGACCGACCGCGCGTGACAGCTGCCTGTGATGTCTTACTCACCAATTGCTACCCGTTCTGGGAAGGCTGCGCGCTGCCCTACTCAACTCTGTATATGCAGGACATGTATCGACGGGTCCAAAAGGTCGCCCAAGGCAAGCGCGTCATTATTACCGAAACCGGCTGGCCGAGCGCTGGCGGCGCGTTCTATGGTGCCGAGGCCTCGCCACAGGGCGCTTACACCTACTTCCTGAAGGCTCAGGAGTGGGCGATTGAAGAGAATATCGAGATGTTCTACTTTTCATCATTCGATGAGCCTTGGAAAGTTTCGGGTGATGCCGGTGAGGGAGATGTCGGTGCACACTGGGGCTTATGGGACAAATACGAAAACTTTAAGTTCGCCCCGGCCGCATAATCACTATGATGTCGCCACTCGCCTACAAAAGAGCCATCTGCTACTCCGGGTTTCGTGACGGTCAGAGTCCTGATGATGGCCTTTACCCAAGCGAGCACGAGATCGCCTTTGATATACATCTTCTCGCTGAGGATTGGGACGCTATTCGCCTGTACGCCTGTGATCCTCATGCTGAGACTGTGCTTCGGCTTATTCAACGTGAGGGCATTGATCTGAAAGTCATGCTCGGCGCCTACATCGGCGCTGAATTAAGCAATGAAAATTGCCCCTGGGGTGGTGAGCACACCGACGAACAGCTCGCGAAAAACAAACTGACTAATGCTCAGGAAGTGGCGCGCCTAATCGCCTGGGCGAATCAGTATAGTGACGCTATCGACTGTCTCGCCGCCGGTAATGAGGCAACGGTGGACTGGACTGATCACCTGGTCGACCCGGATTCAGTCGCTGATTATGTTCGGAAGATCAAAGCGGCAACCACGCAACCCGTCACCTTCTGTGAAAACTATGTGCCCTGGCTGGATAAGCTTACGGGGCTGGCCGATGTTGTCGATGTGATCGCAATACACACCTACCCAGTGTGGGAGTACAAGTCGATTAGCGAAGCGCTTGCCTGCACCAAAGCCAACTACAGCGCGGTGCAGGATAAATACCCAGAGAAACAGGTCATCATTACAGAGGCCGGTTGGGCAACCGCCTCAAATGGCCGCGGCATTCCGCCTGAAAATGTTAGTGAGACGCATCAATCGCGCTACTTAGAAGAGCTCTTGTCTTGGGCTGCAGAAGACCAAATCTTGATCTATTTATTCGAGGCCTTTGACGAGAACTGGAAAGGTTCCGACCATCCCTTAGAACCCGAGAAGCACTGGGGAATTTACCGCGCGAACCGACAGCCCAAAGTAGCGGTGCAACAAGGCATCACAAGACGCGTGTCCTAACAACTTCCAGGTATTGAACGCCGCGGCATAAGATTAGCGCCTGTGACATTGGCCTCGTGAGATGTCTGATCACAACGAAAGCATCAAACTTTTTCGCCAGTGCCTGCGCTGTGAATTGTGCTTTGTCGGCAACCACGTTAGCGTTTGCGACTCGAGGTAGATCAAACCACTAAAAAGACAAAGGGAGTCAACGTGAACGGCGCTGACCGATTAATCAAACAACTCGCCGACGCTGGCGTGACCGCGTGCTTCGCCAATCCCGGCACGTCAGAAATGCAATTGGTAGCGGCGCTCGATAAAGAACCAAGAATCAGAGCGATTCTCGGCTTGTTCGAAGGCGTGGTGACCGGGGCTGCCGATGGCTTCGGGCGAATGGCGGATCAACCAGCGCTCACCCTGCTCCACCTTGGACCTGGTTACGCTAACGGTATCGCGAATCTGCACAACGCCTCTCGAGCCAACTCGCCAATACTCAATATGATCGGCGACCACGCGACGCATCATCTTGAACTCGATGCACCACTGACATCGGACATCGACGGCTTGACCAACGCAATTTGTGCATGGACAGGGCGTTCTGACAGTGCCGACGATTTAGCGACGACTGGATTGGAAGCCTGGCGTGAGAGTCTCCGCTACCCGGGTCAGGTCACAGCATTTGTGGCACCCGCCAACCACGCCTGGGATGAGGTCGACGGCACGGAAGGCGCGATTCCGGAACTTATTGAGATACAGACCGCTGACGACACAGTGATACAGCAAGCGATTGACGCGCTGAGCAACGATGGTAATAGCGCGATTTTCATGGGTGGACATGCGCTGCGTGAAGCGGGACTGCAGCAAGCCGGCCGAATTGCCGAATATACCGGGGCACGGCTGATTAGCGAGACATTTTTTTCGCGCCAGGCAAGAGGTGCTGGCCGCGTCGAAACCGAGCGACTCCCTTATTTTGGAGAGATGGCGGCCGAACATCTGACTGGCATCGACACCCTGATCTTTGTCGGCACCAAACCACCAGTATCGTTTTTTGCCTACCCCGATAAGCCGGGTTGGCTGTCACCTGAATCCGCGACGTTGATTCGTGTTGGCGATCAGAGCACCGACGCCATCGATGCACTGACGCGAATGGCCGATGGACTCGGGGCTCAACAAACACCCACTCGATTTGCACAACGGGCTGAACAAGCCCTTGAGCCAGGACCGATTAATGCCATGGAGTTAGGTAAGGTTATTGCCAACCGATTGCCCGATCACGCTATCGTTTCCGATGAAGGCGCAACCAATGGTTTGGCTGCATTTCTGTTGACCGCCAATGCCGCACCGCATGACTGGCTCACACTCACGGGTGGCGCGATAGGCCAGGGTCTGCCACTCGCAGTCGGCGCCGCGGTTGCCTGTCCTGACCAAAAGGTTCTTGCGCTAGAGGCTGATGGGTCTGCCATGTACACGGTGCAGTCGCTGTGGACCATAGTTCGCGAAGATCTCGATGTCACGGTACTCATTCTCAACAATGGTTCCTACGCGATTTTGAATATCGAACTTGCGCGGGTCGGTGTGGAAAAGCCGGGGCCGACCGCATTGTCTCTTCTGGATTTAACGAACCCAGAGATCAAATGGGTCGATATTGCGGTGGGTATGGGTATGCAGGCCGAACGCGTGGAAACTGTCGAAGCACTCGATGCAGCCATGGCGTCCGCGATGACTGAGAAAGGGCCACGGCTCATCGAAGTGATGCTCTAAACGCAGAAAACACACCATTAGTCGATGTTTTGTAGCCTCTAAGCGTAATTTAGACGCTTTTATCGGTGACCCCACCCCCCCTGTTGTCGCGTATACTCTGACGATGAAGCATTTCTCACGATATTTTGTTTTAGCGCCATTGCTACTGTCAGGTATTTTCACAATTACCGCGTGCAGCGACGACAATGAGTCCGCATCCAACGGCCGTCCTAGTGGTGGCTGGGGCGGCGCGCGCGAGCTGCCGGTGGTCACTGCCCCAATTGTTTTCAACGAGTTGCAAGAAAACATCAAATCGGTGGGTACCGCTCGTGCGAGGCAAAGTGTCACCCTCTACCCTGAGAGCGACGGCACGGTCACTTTTGCCCGCTTGGCACCTGACGCTTTGGTCGCTGAGGACGAGATAATGCTCAAGCTAGACGACCGAGACGAACGGCTCGCGCTGCAGCAAGCCGAAGTGGAACTAGCGGAAGC
>NTKA01000024.1 GCA_002456975.1 Halieaceae bacterium MED-G27 | reverse complement strand
TGTTTGTTAACGAATCCATCAGCTGGGTTAAGCCGGTAGCCTCAACGAATTCCAACAGCGCGTCATCTCGAGGTTTTAACTCGACTGTGGAAATACCCGGTTTTCGCTCTATCTGAGACAGTAGCTTTTCAGCCTCAGTGATCGTTGTTGCAGGCTCCAACAGAAGCGTCAATTGAGGCGGATTATCTACTGTCGACAGCTGTCTCTCTGCACTGTCGATAGCCAACAATAAGATCGTTGGCAGCGCGAGCGCTATGCCGATGGCGATCGCAGTCATTAATGTCGAAATAGGCGCACTGAGCAACTTACCGAAGCTATCGGTAGCGGCTTGGCGATGGTGGTGTAACCATGCGCTTACTCTTGATCTAGGACCTAAACCTATTCCGGTTGGCGAGCTCATGGGGTATCAGCCTGCGACTCGCCGCGCGTTATCAATTGCCCATTCTTCAGGGTCAGAATACGTTGTGACATCCGGGAGATAAGCGCGAGATCGTGACTCGCAACAATCACCGTAACACCCACACTATTGAACGCTGTAAACAAACCCATAATCTCAGCGGATAACTGGGGATCAAGATTGCCGGTAGGCTCATCAGCAATCAATATCTTCGGTCGGGCAACCACGGCTCTCGCAATACCGACACGCTGTTGTTCACCACCCGAAAGGGATTCTGGCAGCGCCTTTTCGCGATCGAGTAATCCCACCTTATCGAGCGCAGCGCGGACACGCCTGTCGATATCTCGCTGGCTAAAGCCCGCGATCTCTAGCGGTAGCGCCACATTATTGAAGACGGATCGATCAAAGAGTAGCTGATGGTCCTGGAAAACTACGCCAAAATCTCGCCGATAATGCGCGATTTTGCGATTACTAATGGCATTTACTGCTCGGCCACCCACTACCAGTTCGCCCGAGGTGGGTCGATCAAGACAAAGGAGCAGGCGTAGCAGCGTGCTTTTGCCAGCGCCCGAATGACCCGTTAAAAAAGCCATCTCGCCGCTGGCCATGGAAAAACTCAGATCCTTCAGCGCATCCCTATCGCCAAACCGCTTCGTTACTCGATTAAATTGAACCTCCATCGATCAATCCACCGAGGTGAATAAAGCATTAACAAAGTCTTCAGCATCAAAGGGTCTAAGGTCGTCGACTGCCTCCCCAATACCGATAAAACGGATAGGTCGCTTTACCTCCTGACCAATTGCGAATACAACCCCCCCCTTGGCAGTGCCGTCTAGCTTGGTCAACGCGATACCGGTAATGCCCACTGATGCATCAAACTCCCTAGCTTGCGCAACGGCATTTTGACCGGTCCCCGCATCTAAGACGAGCAGCGTCTCGTGCGGTGCCTCTGGATCGGCTTTTTTCAGTACTCGGACAATCTTTTCGAGCTCGTCCATCAAGTGGGCCTTGTTGTTGAGGCGTCCTGCAGTGTCTGCGAGAAGCACATCAACATTACGAGCTTTAGCAGCACTGATCGCGTCAAAGAGCACTGAGGCGCTATCGGCTCCCGTGTGCTGCGCAATCACTGGTACGCCATTTCGCTCGCCCCAAGTCTGCAGTTGCTCAACAGCCGCGGCCCTGAAGGTATCGCCCGCCGCCAGCATCACTGACTTACCCTGACTCAAATAACGGTGCGCCAATTTGCCAATTGTCGTCGTTTTGCCTGCTCCGTTTACACCCACTACCAGGATAACCGTAGGTCCGTCTTCAGCCTCTACCGCCGGTGTGTCTGCAATGGAAAGTGTAGTAATCAATAACTGCTTAAGTGTTTCGGTAACAGCTTCAGCGTCGACCGAAGACTGGCGGGGATAAGTCTCGAGTAGCTGATCAATAATCGACTGCGTTGTGGCAACACCGACATCCGCCATCAACAGTTGTGTCTCCAATGCCTCGATCAACTCATCATCAATAACAGGACGACCCGACAGGATTGAACCCAATCCCGAAACAAAGCCGGCACCGGTGCGTCCTAGGCCTTTAGATAAACGCGAAAACCACGACGAACCAGCGTCACCTGAGGCCTTATCAGCACTCTCCTCAATAAGAGGTTCGTCGGCATCGGTGGTTTTTTTTCGCCCAAAAAATCTCATGGCTTACTCGTTGGTCAAACTTAAGCAGGAACGCAGTATCATGCCTAAGTCTAGCATCGACGTGGCGGAAAAATGTCGAAACAAACCAAGTCTTCGCAGGGCCAAATTCGTATCATTGGTGGTCAGTGGCGTGGTCGTAAGCTACCCGTTTCTGATTGGGAGGGTCTAAGGCCGACGTCTGACCGGGTCCGCGAGACTCTATTTAATTGGCTCACGCCAACTGTTAATGGCGCATGGTGTGTTGACCTCTTTGCGGGGTCAGGTGCCCTGGGATTTGAAGCATTATCTAGAGGTGCTGGTGGTTGTCTCTTTGTCGACAGAAATGCCCACGGCTGTCGATTATTAAACCAGCTGATAGAACAATTTGGCGTTGAAGATAGGGCCTCTATCTTTAGCGGAGACGCTTTACAGGCGCCGCTTGAATCGAAAACCTGCGACATCGTTTTTATAGATCCGCCCTTTGGTTCGGGCTTGGTCAATCCGACCCTAGATTGGCTGATCCGGGGGGGGTATCTATCTGACAACGCTCTTATTTATGTGGAGACAGAGCGAGGCTTCTTGGTTGACACCCCCTCACTCCAATTATTGAAAGAGAAAACAGCCGGAGAGGTCTGTTTCCGACTCTACGAGCACCAACCCTGATATGGTTTGTTTGTTCGGGGACGCTTGTGTACGCTTCTTTCCATCGATGGCAAGGACAGGATAGATGCGCGCGCACACAATCGTGTACCCCGGGACTTTTGATCCCATCACCAAAGGGCATGTAGACCTCGCAGAGCGAGCTGCGAGACTCTTCGATACCGTCGTCATCGGCATTGGCATCAGTAGTAAGAAACAACCACTGTTCACAACCGAAGAACGGTTAGCGCTGGCAGAAGCCGCGCTCGATCATCTCGACAATGTCAGAGTCGAGTGCTTCTCCGGGCTGTTAACGCACTTTGTGAAAACACAGGAATCGCACTGCGTGCTTCGGGGCGTCAGATCCGTCACTGACTTCGAATATGAAAGTCAGCTAGCGAATATGAACCGGACGATGTACCCAAAGTTTGAAACGCTTTTTCTACCCCCCGCTGAAAATCTAGGTTTCATCTCATCTTCTCTGGTCCGGGAAATTGCTTTGATGGGTGGCGAGTTTGACGCATTTGTTCCACCGGTTGTGGCGAAGGCGCTTAAAGATAAAGTGTCGAGCTAACGCTGGCAGCTTTGGCAGAAGACGCTACTTCGGTTGGACTGACGAATTTCCTTAAGCGCGCGTCCACAGCTACCGCAGGCTTGGCCACCTCGCCCATAAACCGATAATTGCTGAGCAAAATAGCCAGCTTTGCCATCGCCGCCGACAAAATCTCTGAGCGTTGTGCCACCGACACCAATAGCAAAATCCAACACTTGCTTAATTGCCTGAACCAAACGCTGATAACGAATATTACTAATCCGGTTAGCGGCTCGATCGGGACGGATACCCGACATAAATAACGCTTCATTGGCGTATATATTGCCCACCCCAACGACGACTGTCGCATCCATGATGAATTGCTTCACCGAGGAGTTCCGGCGCCTCGACTTAGCGAATAAGTAATCGGAGTTGAAATCGTCAGACAGTGGCTCCGGGCCTAAGTGGCTCAACAGTGGATGGTTGCCGGCATCATCAAGCCAATGAACACTGCCAAAACGACGCGGGTCATGGTAGCGGAGGGTCAGACCGTTGCTGAGTCCAATATCGATATGATCGTGCTTTTTCAGCGGCTCGCCAGGCGAGACCAAGCGCAGCGATCCAGACATGCCTAGATGCACCATCAGCGCGCCTAACTCGGTTTCTAACAGCAAATATTTTGCTCGGCGGCTCACTCCATCAAAAGTCTGTCCGCTCAAAATGTCAGCGAGATCATCGGGTACCGGCCAACGCAACCTCGACTCTCTAACAATTACCGACGTCACGCATTGCGATACGACGTGAGGGGCAATACCCCGTTTTGTTGTTTCTACTTCTGGTAGCTCTGGCATAGCTCCACTCTACACAAACTCACGAGGCTGTTAACGCATCAGTTTTGATGAGCATTGTTCAGATCTGACGGCGATCTAACACATCTGATTCCTCACGTTGTGGCAAGCGGGCCGAATGAGAATCAAAACCGAGACAAAAAAAAGCCCCGAAAAACGGGGCCTTCGCAAATCAAGTCGGTGCTACTTGATTTTACCTTCCTTGTAGATCACGTGCTTACGTGCCACCGGGTCATATTTCTTCATCTCAAGCTTATCGGGCATGGTCCGCTTGTTCTTGTCAGTAGTGTAGAAGTGGCCTGTACCAGCCGTCGAGTTCATTCGGATTTTTTCACGCATTGCTCTTTACCTCACACTTTTTCGCCGCGAGCACGGAGCTCCGACAGTACGGTTTCAATACCGCGCTTATCTATAATTCGCATGCCTTTAGGAGATACGCGAAGCGAAACAAAGCGCTTTTCAGATTCCACCCAAAACCGATGGTTATGGAGGTTAGGTAAGAAACGCCGTCGCGTTCTATTTTTCGCGTGCGACACGTTGTTGCCGGTCATTGGACGCTTACCTGTTACTTGACATACGCGAGACATGAATTCAGCCCACAAAAAAAAGGAGCGGTAAGATACCAAAGCGAGCCTTCGGAGGCAACAAAAGACTTTAAAGATAACCTGCCTCACGCAAACTCAAACAATCCGCACCTGACACCACAACATGATCAACTAGCTCAATATCCAAAGTCTGCAGGGCATCTCGTAACCGATAAGTCACGTCAATATCCGAGCGACTCGGCTCAATCGAGCCCGAGGGATGGTTGTGAGCAACGATGACCGAGGACGCATGATGAACAAGCGCGCGGGTTACAACAACGCGCGGGTAAACAGCGGCGCTAGCAATGTCGCCCTGAAATAGGGTCTCGCTGGCAAGTAAATGTTTTCTCGCCGAGAGGTATAACGCCATAAAACGCTCACGCGAGCTATAGCCGATTGAAGCACTCAGATAGTCGAAGCATGCGCTAGGACTATCAATGAGGTGATGGACTGAGAGCTTGTCGCTTTGAATCAGGCGATTTAGGGAAATCGCTGCCTGCAACCGCCGTCGTGACACGTGGTCGACATCTACAGCCAGCCTGCCGTCCTCAATAATTCGATGAATCAGGCCGCCGAGACTGAGCAGCGAGGACGCTCCAGAACCGGCAAGCGACAAAATCGCACGCTCAGCGCCGGGGTTATCCAACAGATCGGCTAGTACAAAGCGGGTTAAATTGACGTTGTAATTGTGCATGTTGTTGTCACTTCGGCCCTTGGTTTTGGCTTAAACGCTCTGTCAAAGAACAAGGCGTAATGCTACCGTTAGCAGAAGGTTCCCATGCCCAGAAACGCGATGGCACAGCTTACGAATCGAAATTTCATCATTGGTGTAACAGGAAGTATTGCTGCCTATAAGTCGGCCGAGCTTGTGCGCGAGTTATCGCGAGCGGGCGCGTCTGTCAGAGTCATCATGACTGCCGGCGCGCAGGAGTTCATCACACCACTAACGATGCAAGCCGTTTCGGGGCATCCTGTGCACACTGAGCTACTCGACACCGAAGCGGAAGCTGGCATGGGGCACATCGAATTGGCACGATGGGCAGACGCAATAATCATTGCACCGGCCAGCGCGGATTCACTGGCACGGCTTTGCGATGGACGCGCTGATGACCTATTAACCTCCTGCGTTCTAGCCTCTCCAGCTCCCTTGTTTGTGGCACCAGCGATGAATCAGGGCATGTGGGCTAACGAAGCAACCCAAGCCAATGTGTCGACCTTGCAAGATCGAGGCATCAAGTTTTTGGGGCCCGACTCGGGCAGCCAGGCCTGTGGTGATATCGGCACCGGCAGGCTCATGGAGCCGACGGATATGGTGCTCAATATCGCTACCCATTTTAGCTCTCGATTACTTGAGGGACGGCGAGTCGTCATCACTGCCGGCCCCACCCGTGAACCCATCTGTCCTGTCCGCTACCTAAGCAACCATAGCTCTGGAAAAATGGGCTACGCTCTTGCAAATGCCTGCGCTGAAGCCGGCGCATTGACCACACTGATATCGGGCCCAGTCGCCTTGACAGCAGACCCGGCGGTCTCAGTCATTCGGGTGACTACCGCTCTCGAAATGCATGAAGCTGCGATAAGAGAAGCTGCTTCATCCGATGTGTTTATCGGTGCCGCTGCCGTCGCGGATTTTCGACCAGCATCGGTGGCGAATGAAAAGATAAAACGTGGCAATAAATCTAGCGCCGTTATTGAGCTCGTGGCCAACCCCGATATTATCGCGGAGGTGGCTCGCATAGACGATAGACCAAAGGTTGTTATGGGCTTTGCGGCGGAGACTGAGAATACCGAAGCATATGCCCATAAAAAGTTGATCGAAAAGGCCATCGATTGCATCTTCGTCAACGATGTCTCAGACAAAACCATTGGTTTCGACAGTGAATTTAACGCCGGTATGCTCCTGTCATCTGATGCAACTCACGAGCTAAAACCCATGAATAAGCGGGTATTAGCGAGTCATTTGCTAAATCATCTAGTGACAATGCTATGAGTAGCGAACCCGCGCATTTAACGCCCGAAGGCGACATCCAAGGCAGCGATAGTGCCTATCGCTCAATAGCTGCATTGGTATTGGCTTTCGCGAGCTTGCCATCAGTCTTGGTACTGATTTGGTTAGCCGTTTGGGCTCTTCCCAATTACACAGCTGATGCACAGTCGAGGACTTCACAGGCCATAGCGACACATCAGGCCAATGCGATTGGTGCACTGATCGACGGCGCACAATCACGAGTCGAGCAGGCAGCACAATCGTTAAATCTATCGGCAGAAAAGTCGATCGATGAAGCGGAGCGACAGGCACTTGCCAGCGCGGCAACGCTGACCGTTATCCGACTGAGTGATCTGGGTGTTGCCAGTCTAGACCCCTCCGACTTCGGATTGACATCGCATATTCTGTTGGACCTAGTAAGACGAGCTTACAACAACCAAAAACCAACTCCTGAGGCAGTGAAGCTTAACGGGCAATGGACAATCGCGGTCGCCTCGCCCTGGGGTGATAGTGCCGAGGGCGGTGTTTTACTGGCACAGTTTCCGGGAGAAATTCTGGCCGCAATGGCAGCGCCAACAGAGTCACATAAAGTGGCTCTGGTGCAGAGTTTTGACGACGAGCCACCGATTACCATTCTTGATACACCTGACGACATCGGAACAATATCTGGGTCCGCCCAGATCCCTGGTACGCAGTGGATTCTTCAGGTTGCTGCAGTAACCCGACCCTCGGGAGTCACCAACTTTGCTCTCCCTTGGATCACTTGGCTCCTGCTCATAACCGGAATCGGTATCGCTTTTTGGCTATTAATTACGCGCTTACCAAAACAACTCGCCGATGACGTAACGGTCATCCTCGATACTGTGGATACGCGAATACCAATCAGACTTAATCATGGCGCGCTAAAACCGCTGGCTATCATGTTGCGCCAACTCAGCGCTATCAGCCGTCGTAAAAATATTGCCGTACCAAGCCAGCTCGGAGTCAAGTCATCAGTAAACAGTTCTCAGCCTGCCACTGCCAACCGCTCATCAACGATCCCGGGCGCAGCCGACGTTGACTCCGACGAAACTGAAATTTTAGGCTGGCGACTGTCAGACCGTGGCTATATCAGCTGCCAATTCGATAGCGTAGAACAGGACGATAATCGCCTCGATCAATTGGCTGCAGGTGTCGCAAACTTTGCCCATCACGCCTCGATCACATCTTACGTCATAGGCTACACGGGGACCTCTGAGCTAAAAAAATACAAAACCAACTTGCTAAAAAAGTTGCTGTCTAATGGTATCGATGTTGTCGATTTAGGGGAAACCACAACGCCCCTGCTGACCTTAGCAATCAATGATGGTGTAGCCAGTAGCTACCTGCATCTTCAAGCTGATCAATTTCGCAAAGAATTAAAGCTTTACTCTTCCTTGGATGGTCGATCGGCTTCAAAAGAGCAGTGGCGAAGCGTCCTGCAACAGTGCCTCCAACCTGTCGACAACTCGGGGAATGGGCGGACCATGAAACTGAATTTGAAGGCAGAGTACGTCGAGCGGATTTCACTCGATGTGGCGATGGAAGACCCCATGCGTATCGTAATTGGTTGTCCTGACCAGTTAACACTGACCCTAGCTAATGAATCCCTGGCAGCCTTGGGATGCGATACTGAAGCAGTGCTCACTAAAGGAGCAAAAGCAGAGACTAATCAACTCCAAGTCGTGATAGATCAAGTCAAGGCTAGTGACGCGAACCTTGGGTTTCTGATCAATGCGTCGGGCGATTGTTTACGGGTGATTTCCGACACCGGCCTATCCGTTCGTAACGATTACATACTCATGCTATTGAGTAAGGATGTCCTTGAGCGCCACCCCGGTAATGAAGTTTTGTTTGGGCCAAGCTGCACCCGCAACCTACCCAGCTTTGCCACTCGCTGTGGCGGCAGCGCAAAAATGGTGTCTGCTTCACCGCATCGATTGCAAAGCATCATGGAATCAAATGGTGCCGTTCTTGCTGGGGATACTAACGGCAACTTCATTATCCGAGACCGCTGGTTCGATGCCAGCGACGCCATATATTCGGCGTGTCGACTCGTTGAGATTATAAGTAACGATGGGGGTTCTCTTACAACACTGACTGAAACCTTACCGCACTCGGTTGCCACTGAAGCACTGAACTTTCGGATCGAACCCGATTGTCTAGATACTCTGTTACATTGCTTACGAGATAGGACGACCTTTCTTGGCGCTAAAGTCACAGAGCTAGACGGCGTTCGAATCGACTTTGCCGACAGTTGGGCTTATTTGTCCGTCGACAACAGCGATTCACAGCAGGCAACCCTCTATTTTGAAGGTGATAACGACGACGCGCTTCGCCGCATTCGAGGCGGTATGCGAGAGACCGTGACTAGAAGTTTGCCCGACCTCAAGCTACCGTATTAGTCGTAGCAAACAATCAACAGCGCCCCATCTGAGGAGACCATGTCACTAAGCAGAGAAAATGCCGAGCAATTTGCGCGGGTGCTCACCGAGTCGCTGCCCTATATCCAGCGCTTTACCGGCAAGACCATGGTGATCAAATTTGGCGGAAACGCGATGACAGACCCGGAGCTACACGAGCATTTTGCGCGCGATGTCGTCCTAATGAAATTGGTGGGTATGAATCCGATCATCGTGCACGGTGGTGGCCCACAGATAGGAAAGTTGCTCGAACGGCTGGGCATCGAGTCGACCTTCATCGACGGGATGCGGGTGACTGACGAAGAAACCGCTGACGTGGTTGAAATGGTCTTGGGTGCCGCAGTCAATAAAGAGATCGTTGAAAGCATTCAGCGCAATGGCGGACGCGCCGTCGGCATTACAGGTAAGGATGGTGGATTGGTTCATGCAAAGGCACTGAATCGCCCTCAGAGGGAGGGTGAAAAAAGCAATGACTTTGGCTTGGTCGGTGA
Organism: Halieaceae bacterium MED-G27; assembly: GCA_002456975.1. GTDB lineage: Bacteria > Pseudomonadota > Gammaproteobacteria > Pseudomonadales > Halieaceae > Luminiphilus. The sequence goes on along the minus strand of NTKA01000024.1, from coordinate 20,611 downwards.
CGTCGACAGCATCGACACCGATATTCTAACCAAGCTTAAAAATAACGGTTATATACCCGTAATTGCCCCGGTTGCAGGTGGGGAAGACGGCCATACCTACAACATTAACGCTGACTTGGTCGCTGGTAAGCTTGCCGAGGTGTTATCGGCTGAAAAGCTGATTCTATTGACCAATGTATCTGGCTTGCTAGATAAACAAGGCGAGACCCTGACCGGACTCACCACAACGAAAGTTGAAGCCTTGATCGCGGATAAAACGATATCGGGCGGCATGCTCCCAAAAATTGAATGCGCGCTTGGCGCTGTAAAACACGGAGTCAACAGCGCGCACATCATCGATGGTAGGGTGGCACATGCCACACTGCTCGAAATATTTAGTGACGAGGGCATCGGCACCTTGATCAGTAACAAGCCAGTAGATTCTGGCAGCTAATCAGCGACACCGTTCAGGATTGAGAAGTCACAATGCAGCAACGCCACCCCAATCGAAAACAACAAATCCTGCAGGCGCTGGCCTCCATGCTCGAGTCAAGCGCTGGGGACAAAATCACCACGGCTAAGCTAGCGGCCGAGCTGGATGTATCGGAAGCCGCCTTGTATCGACACTTTCCATCGAAAGCACGAATGTATGAATCTCTGCTGGATTTTGTGGAAGAGACGATTTTTAGTCGAGTTACCGCTGTTTTGAATGACGTACAGGACCCACTGGAACGGTGTTATCAGATTCTGCTGTTGGTAATCATCTTTTGTGAGCGAAATCCGGGTATCAGTAGAATACTCAACGGCGATGCCCTCCTTGGCGAAAATCCTCGACTCCGAGCGCGGGTGAACCAAATTTTTGAGCGGCTCGAGACACAACTGCGGCAGTGTCTGCGGCTGGCGGAGACTGAGCAAGGTTGGCGAACATCCATCCCATTAAAAGCCGCCGCTAATCTGATGCTGGCAACTACCGAAGGCAAACTCGCTCAATTCGTTCGATCGGACTTCAGTAACAATCCAAGTGACACCTGGGAAGAACAGTGGTCGCTGTTGGTAAGTTCGATTAAGAAACCTGTCCCGGGCGTTAGCGGGATTTAGGCCCACTACCGCCGCGACTAAGAGACCGTCTTAGTAACACCACGTCCTGAATTTGAGCAAAACGCTCTTTGTCTTGCTGAAAAGAGGCAGTCACTGCATCGGACTGGAGTCGCCGCTCGCTAATCGCTTTGGCGTTAGTCTCGATTTCTCTCCGAATAGCTGCGATCGAATTTAAGTCAGCATCGCCGGCTTCTCGACCACGACGCTCCACCTCCGCGACCCTCGCCAAATAGGATTCCAATCGAGCCTTCAGAGATCGTTGGTTACTCGTCAAAATCGATAATCTAATTTTTAGCTCACTCAGCGCCCTTTGATGTGCCGCCTCGATATCGTCAACCGTGCTATACCGGAGCAATAGTTGCCGATCCCATTCAGCAAGTCTCTGCTTTTCCGCGACGGCATCTTGCTTCACCTTAGCGACCAGATCCAAGTCATTCATTTCTTCGACTGTGAGCTGCCTCGGCACAATCTCGACCACCGTGCCGTTTCCATCCAATATCTCGTAGCCTTTCGCAATGAATTCTACGGGCACCTGCCAATCGACCACTGTGCCACCGGCCTCGTTCTTATACCGATACAAGTTGTCGGCAATGGTGGCTTGGCTTAGTGCCACAACGGCGATAATGATCAGGGGCTTAAACACCGAATTCCTCACGGTACTCTCTCATCTTGGCCAAACTCTCGGCACTATCCTGTTGAGTTTCTAACCAATCGATAATGTCATGCAAGGTAATAACGCTTCGCACTGCCAGACCCAGAGACTGTTCGGCTTCCTCAACAGCAGAGCGCTGCCCCGTTCCACGTTCGCAGCGATCCAAGCCGATAACCACACCAGCCGCGGTAGCACCATGAGCTTGGATAAGATCTACCGAGTGACGAATCGCCGTACCTGCTGTGATCACATCGTCAATGCTGACGATATTTCCAGATAACGAGGCGCCCATCAGCTGCCCACCTTCCCCGTGGGTTTTCACTTCCTTTCTATCAAACGTCACTGGAAGGTCTCGCTCGTAATCATTTAAGAGCGCAATGGCTGTTGACGTGGCCAGCGGTATACCCTTGTAAGCGGGCCCAAATAGCCCGTCGGCACTGGAAAACTCATCGGCGATAATCGCGGCATAGCATCGACCTAAGGTCGACATCGCCCTGCCTGTCGAGAAGACCCCGGCGTTGAAAAAATAAGGACTTATCCGACCTGATTTGAGCGTAAATTCTCCGAATCGTAAAGCGCCAAACTGAATCGCTAGCTCTATGAATTCCCGCCTTATATCGCTCTTAACTCTCGCTCCAGACACCCTGTATTCTCTCGCTTAAACCCGTTATTCATGCCACTCATCTCAAGCATAGCCGCTCTCGCCGTCATAATAGATCGACTTGCGCTTGCATTGACGTAGTATACCGGCTCGGCGTGTTCAGGAACAAAAAATGCGTGTCTTATCGCTAGTGGTGGATGGTTTTGAGCGAGCAGCCTCGCAGGGGCTGATTCCCTGGATTTTTGAGCAGAACGCAGACGTTATATGTTTGCAGAATACGCAGTGTTCAGAATATTCCATCAAGTTAGATTCGGCCTTCCCCGAGGGCTATCACGCCTACTTCGCTGATAACTACGATAATCCGTCCATCAACGGTTGCGCTCTTTACTGTAGAGACATGCCCAAAGCAATCATGATGGGTCTCGGTTTCATCGATTTCGATCATCTCGGTATTTATCTGCAAGCTGATTACGACACGTGTAGCGTGGGGTCGATATTAGTACCCTCAAATGTAGCGCCCGATGGAGATCGCAGTCTAAAGCTATCGTTCCTGCACCAGTTCCACGCGCATCTTCAAAAAGTACGTAATAAGAAGCGAGATTTTATCCTCTGTGGTGGCTGGGAAATGGCTTGGCGCCCGATGGATGCAGAGGAGTCCGGTAATAGAATCGATATTCCGGGGTTCAGCACAGAGGAGCGCGATTGGCTAGGTTCACTGTATCGCGATGGTTATGCCGATGCGTTCCGCGAAGCAGAGCCCGACAGCGAAGAATTCACTTGGTGGCCAGAGGGCGATGATTCGCCGGGTATCAGAACTGATACCCAGATCATTTCCGAGTCGCTATGCGCGAGTGTTGAATCAGCATCGGTTTATACCAACGATGTATTCTCGTCACACGCGCCGGTTATCGTCGACTACGACATCACTCTCTAGCTCTGACTTAGCGCTTGCCGTTGCGCAGCTATCAAAGAGTGACGCGCCGAGTCGGCAAGGCTCAACATCTGATCGAGTTCACTGCGCGAAAAAATAGCTGACTCTGCAGTGCCCTGAACCTCAACAAAGCCAGCATCCCCAAGCATTACAACGTTGACATCACTGTCTGCCGACGAGTCCTCTGGGTAATCAAGGTCAAGAATAGCCTGGCCTTGCCACACCCCCACCGACACAGCAGTGACGAGATCAATAAGCGGGTCTTCGGTTAACAAGCCCTCACGTTGTAAATGATTGAGAGCCAGCACAACAGCAACACAGCCACCAGTGATCGCCGTCGTGCGGGTACCGCCATCTGCTTGCAGGACGTCGCAGTCGACAGTAATTGTCCGCTCACCCAGCAAGCTCAAATCCAAGCTTGCACGAAGAGAACGACCAATAAGTCGCTGAATTTCAACGGTCCTGCCCGTCTGTTTGCCTCTTGTTGCCTCGCGATCCACTCGAGTATTGGTGGATCCCGGTAACATCCCATACTCAGCCGTCAGCCACCCTTGACCACGACCACGTAAAAAGGAAGGCACGCTCTCGCTGACAGACGCAGTACACAAGACTCGGGTGTCGCCAAAGGAGGCGAGTACAGAGCCTGCCGCGTTGGCTGTAAAACCCACTTGAAAATCAACAGCCCGCAGGTCGTTATATTGTCGCCCACTGGGCCTTACTACTTGCTTAACCAACATTGATCTCCCTTTGGGTACTGCTGATTTATCGGGTTATTGCTAGACTCTACGACCGAGCCACCACGAGGAAAAGGCATGGCGCAAAGTATGACCGGATTCGCATCCGAGACGGTATCTATTGCCGACTGGAATTTGTCTTTTGAGTGCAAATCCGTGAACAGCCGCTTCCTCGATCTGAATATTAAGCTACCCGAGGCACTACGAGCGAGCGAAGCGACGATACGACAAAAGGTATCAGCGGTGTTAAATCGAGGCAAAGTCGAAATAAATATCCGATTGGAGCGTAGCGAAGCCGCATCTGACCTCATTGTAAATCACAACCGACTGAGTAAGTTGAAAACAGCTCTCGCTCAGATAGAAGCGGAATTTCCAGATAGCCCCGCACCCAGTCAGCTAGATGTATTGATGTCCCCCGGCATTTGGTCCGGCGACAGTCCAGACCGCGATCTCGTCACCCGCACTTGCGAGCAAGCTGTATCGAGTCTGCTTAAAAGTCTTGTCGACATGAGGAAACAGGAGGGTGACAAGCTGGTATCGCTAATCAAGGACCGTTGTCAGCTGATATCCGCGATGGTCGCCGAGTATCGGACGCAACTCCCGTCCTTGCGGGAAACACAGCGCCAGCGTGTCGTTGATAAGCTTCAAAGCCTTAATGTCGCCCACGATCAAGATCGACTTGAAGAAGAGTTGGCATTCCTTGCTAGCAAAGCAGACGTGGCCGAAGAGTTAGATCGCTTGGATGCCCACGTTGCCGCTGTAAATGATGCCGCTTCAGGCAATGGACCCTGCGGTCGCAGACTCGACTTTTTGATGCAAGAACTCAACAGAGAAGCCAATACCTTGGGAGCTAAAACAACCTCTTTGGTCACCACCAACACCTCGGTCGACCTCAAAGTTATCATCGAACAAATGCGCGAGCAGGTACAGAATCTTGAGTAATCAGTCGGACAAGGCCAAAGGCACCCTGTTTATTGTTTCAGCGCCAAGCGGAGCAGGAAAAACATCGCTGGTGAAAGCCCTGATTGCCAGCCTCGACAATGTTGCGGTCTCTGTTTCTCACACAACCCGGCCGAGCCGCCCGGGTGAGGTCGACGGTGTTAATTATCACTTTGTAGACGAGGAAACATTTCTCAAGCTTCGGTCGGACGATGGCTTTTTCGAATGGGCAGAGGTGTTCGGAAATCTTTACGGCACTGCGAAAGCTGGCATCGATGACCAACTAGCGCAGGGTATTGATGTAATACTCGAAATTGACTGGCAGGGAGCTCGTCAAATTCGCGCGCAACGCGACGATACCGCAAGCCTTTTTATCCTGCCGCCCTCAACAGCAACACTGCGACAGCGATTAACCGCTAGAGGTCAAGATAATGACGAGGTCATCGAGAAGAGAATGCTCGCGGCAAAAGCAGAGCTCGCACATTACGACGAAGCCGACTTTCTGATATTGAATGATGTCTTTGAGCGCGCGCTTGAAGACTTGCAATCAATCGTGCGAGCCTATCGCTTGAAGCAGGAGAAACAAAGTAGGAACCTGCAGGGTACGCTGTCTGATCTTTTGTCAGATTAGGCGCTTTGGAAATTCGACAAGCAAACTGGCTTGTCGTTATACTGCGCGCCCTTTTTTAGAGAGTCACATCAATGGCACGGGTTACTGTCGAAGACTGTTTGGATAATGTTGATAATCGGTTCGAGCTTGTTTTGCTAGCCGCTAAGCGGGCACGTCAATTAAGCACTGGTGGCAAAGATCCACTGGTGGAAGAAGAATCCGATAAGGCAACTGTCATAGCTTTGCGAGAAATCGCCGACGGCCATATCACGCCAGAGGTGATGGCTCGTGAACACGAGCTTGAAGCTGAAGAAGAGTTTGCTGCCAGCTTCGAGGCTCCAGTCCTCTAAACGACCCGACAATCTATGTCCACGCCGCTCCAAGCCCTGGGAGTTTCATTCAACGACGTAACACGTCGCTTGGGACTCCACAGTACGTCGCGGCCCCAACTGCTCCCCGTCCACAGCCAGCGACAGTCATTCACTGGCTTTGAAGATATGATCAGCGCTTATCTGCCTGCTTCTGAGATCAGGGATATCAAGCGCGCCTATTTCTATGCTGAGCAGGCGCACTACGGCCAAGCGCGCCGCACCGGCGAGCCGTACGTCACACATCCACTAGCCGTCGCCACCGTGCTAGCCCGAATGCGCATGGACCACGAAAGCATCATGGCTGCGTTGTTGCACGATGTGATCGAAGATACCGGTGTCACAAAGGATGATATTCGCACGCAGTTTGGGGCTGAGGTCGCCGACCTTGTCGATGGCGTCAGCAAACTAACTCACGTTGAATTTGATAGTGCCGAACAAAAGCAGGCGGAAAACTTTCAAAAAATGACCCTCGCCATGGCGAAGGACATTCGTGTGATCCTGGTAAAGCTGGCTGATCGATTGCATAACATGCGTACGCTGGGCGTCATGTCGAAAGAAGCGAAGAAGCGAATCGCAAACGAAACCCTAGACATTTACGCGCCGATCGCTACCCGCCTAGGCATGAATGAAGTTCGAATGGAATTTGAAGATCTGGGCTTGCGCGCGCTTTACCCGATGCGAGCAAGGCGACTAGAAGCTGCTAGAGAAGCCGCGGGAGGTCGCCGCAAACAGTTAATCGAACAAATCAGTGCGCAAATCGAACAAGCATTAGTGAGGGAGGAGGTCGATGGCCGGGTTGTCGGACGAGAGAAACATTTGTTCAGCATCTATCAAAAAATGCGCGCTAAACGAAAATCGTTTTCCGACATCATGGACATCTTTGCTTTTCGTATCATTGTCGACAGTGTCGATGCCTGCTACCGAGCACTAGGCGTCATCCATTCCTTATACAAGCCGGTTCCCGGTGAATTTAAAGACTACATTGCCATACCCAAAGCAAACGGCTACCAATCTCTGCACACCGTGCTTAGAGGCATGCACGGCGTCCCGATTGAAATCCAGATTCGAACCCGCGATATGGAAGACATGGCCAACAATGGCATTGCCGCGCACTGGCTCTATAAGAGTAGCCAAGAGGGGTCGAATATATCCCAGATGCGAGCCCGCGAATGGGTACAAGGCTTGCTTGAGATGCAGCAGACTGCGGGTAACAGCTTGGAGTTCATCGAGAACGTTAAAGTCGACCTGTTCCCTGATGAGGTGTATGTATTCACGCCAAAAGGCGATATTTTGGAACTTCCAAAGGGTGCCTGTGCCGTTGACTTTGCCTATGCCGTGCACACCGACGTGGGAAACCGCTGTGTCGCGGCTAGAATTAATAACCAACTAGCGCCGCTGTCTGAGCCGCTTGAAAGTGGTGTCAATGTTGAAATCGTGACGTCGCCAGCGGGTCGCCCTACGCCTTCTTGGCTGAACTTTGCGGTAACAGCCCGCGCACGCTCGCACATACGTCATTTCCTCAAGCAACAACGACAGGACGAGTCGGTCACTCTCGGTAAAACGCTACTCGAAAAAGCCTTACTGTCGTTGTCGCCCGAGCAAAGCCGCTCACCCGACGACATAAGTACCTTAGTCGCAGAGAAGTATCCGACTATCAGCGCCGACAATCTGTTCACTGATATCGCCTTGGGTAATCGCCTACCCCAAATGGTAGCGTCAACGCTGCTAGGTCGAGCCGAGGAAGCCTCAAAGCAGTCCGATAGTGCGCTATCGATTCGCGGCACCGAAGGCTATGTCTTGGTCTATGCCAAGTGTTGTTGTCCACTTCCGGGCGACCCTATCGAAGGCTTTTTAAGTCCAGATCGAGGTCTGGTAGTGCACCGAGAAAACTGCCGGAACCTGAATGAGCTCAGAGAGCAGCCAGAGCGGCTGATGCCGCTACGCTGGGATGAGGATATTGACAACATTTACCCGGTGGCACTTCGAATCGAAATGGCCAATCAGCGGGGTATGATTGCCACACTGGCGACCAAACTCAGCGCCATTGGACTGAATATTGAGCGCATTTCAACGCAGGACGAATCGGTACATTTCTCCAGCATCGTCATCGAACTTCAACTGACAAGCCGAATCCACTTGGCGAGAGTCATGAAGCGAGTGCGCGTCATGGAAGGTGTGCGCAAGGTGGTTCGTTGCAGCCGACGCTAGCTAGGCGCTGACACTAAGGGAAACTCATGAACAACCGAGCCGTTATCAACACCGCCCTCGCACCCTCAGCCATTGGTCCTTATTCGCAGGCCATTAAGGTTGGCAATACCGTATGGATCTCCGGTCAAATACCTCTCGATGCAAATACTATGGAAGTCGTTCCCGGTGGCATTGTCGAGGAAACCCGGCAGGTGTTTGCTAATTTAATTGCGATTGCCGAAGCAGCCGGCGGCACCTTAGATAATGCGGTCAAAATCAATATTTCTCTCACTGACCTCAATAATTTTGCAGCGGTTAATGAAGTAATGGCCGACGTATTTTCTGAGCCTTATCCCGCTCGAGCCTGTGTGCAAGTCGCGGCCCTTCCCAAGGGAGTTCAGGTCGAAATCGAGGCTGTACTGGCGCTCTAAGTCGTCTGAGCTCGTGCTATCGCAACAGCGTAACCCTCTCGATAACTCGGGTACTGCAATGACATACCCAGGGCTCGGAGTCGCTGATTGCTGACTCTCCGGTTAGCCCGATTTGCGCTTGTCCTCTCGCCCGTAGCAGTGATGCCGAGAGCTTTGAGGCACCACGCTTCGACACTGGCAATGGTCGCAGGCTCATCATCGTTCGCATTGAGCGTCGGTGGAATAGGCTCACCGCGCTGCGCCAATATCAATAGCTCCGAAATGATATGCGCTAAGTCGTCGCGATGAATTCGGTTGCTGTACTGTTGGCCCGCTGATGACACCTTGCCCGCCATCACCTCTCGAAGCCATGTTGGATTGGCACCGTCGTACAAGCCGCTTGGTCGAATGACGGTCGTTGTCGCTGCACGCCTAAGCTCGTCTTCGGCCAACAATAGCGCCGCGACATACGGATCAGTGGATGCCAGAGCTGACTCCTCATCCACCCAACCACCCTCGCGCTCGGCGTACACTCTCGTCGACGATAGCGCCAGGATATGGCGGATATGAGGTGCCAACACCGACGCGACCGCGCGTGCTCCCTCAGCATAACCCTGCTGATAACCCGCCTGATCAAATGACGTGGGCGTTGGTGTAAACAATAAGAAATCCGCACCCAACTCGCTGGCAGCAAGGAGGGAGTCGGGCTTTGTGTAGTCACCCTGAATACGATTTGAGAGGCTATCGGGCAGGCGATCGGGTGATCTACACAAACCCGACACCAACCAGCCCTGGGCTAACAGTAATGGCGCTACACGACAACCTATGTCACCGCAACCAACAATCAAAAGGTGCGAGCGCTTCACGACGGTCGCCCTGTACCGCTATTATCTAACCATCTCATCATCGTAGTTCACCTGTGTCAGATCACATTCTTCAACTGCCGCTGACCCATTTCAAGGGGGTTGGTAAAAAGCTCAATGAAAAGCTCGCTCAAATGGGTGTGAGTACTCTAGAAGATGTGTTGTTTCACTTTCCACTGCGGTATCAAGATCGCACAAAACTAAGCCAAGTCGGTGAGCTGCGCGAAGGTATGGATGCCTATATTCAAGGAACCATTCGCGCCGCCGGGGTTACTCGTGGGCGCCGATCGACTCTTATCGTCAAATTGGAAGACGGCACGGGGCTCGTGACACTGCGTTTTTTCCACTTCAGGCGCGCGCAAGTGCTTCAAATGCGAGTGGGCTCGACACTAACCGCGTTCGGCCAGCCCAAATTTGTCGGTGGTCAACTCGAATTGATCCATCCGGAATATCATGTTGGTGATCAAACGCCCGATTTGGCATCAACATTAACACCCGTGTACCCAACAACAGAAGGAGTTGGGCAAGCGACCTGGCGCAATCTCACCACGCAGGCGCTTCGTGAACTGGCGAGTAATCCACCGGCGGACTATTTGGGCGATGTGTTATCGGAGCAACTCGGCCTGTCAGATGCCATAACGCTTCTTCATCGACCGCCAGCATCGGCCAATATTCAACAGATTCTCGATTCAGACCATCCGGCGCACCACCGCCTGGCATTAGAGGAGCTCACTGCCCACCAGCTGTCGATGCTCACTAATCGCCAGCGCAACGAGGCCAAGTCCACCCATTCGGTCACAGGTTCCGGTGATCTAGCCGCGCGACTCAAAGCGGCTTTACCCTTTCAACTAACCGCTGCACAGCAGCGGGTATGCAAAGAAATTCGTGATGACTTGCAGCGCAACACGCCCATGCTACGACTGCTTCAAGGTGATGTGGGCTCTGGCAAAACCTTGGTAGCGGCTATTAGTGCGGCGCACATGGTAGAGAGTGGTCACCAAGTGGCCTTAATGGCTCCCACCGAGCTGCTCTCTGAGCAGCACTATGCGGCGTTTGATCGCTGGTTTACGCCGCTTGGTATCACCGTACTTCGGCTAACAGGCCAAATCAAAGGCAAGGCCAGGGCGGCGTCAGTGGAGGCCATTGCGAATGGTGCTGTCGATATCGTCATAGGCACCCATGCATTGTTTCAAGAATCTGTCAGCTTCTCCTCTCTGGGCTTGGTATTGGTAGACGAGCAGCACCGGTTTGGGGTGAATCAGCGCCTATCGCTTACACAGCGAGGTATCGAGACAACAACCCCACATCAACTGACAATGACCGCAACACCAATTCCCCGCACCCTATCAATGGTGGCCTATGCTGATCTCGATTGCTCAGTCATCGATGAATTGCCGCCAGGGAGGCAGGCAATCACCACCTCGGTGATCGATAGTGAGCGTCGGCAATCCGTTATACAGCGTGTCGGGACTGCTTGTCGCGAAGGCAAACAGGCCTATTGGGTTTGCCCATTGATCGAGGAGAGCGAGCTACTCTCGGCTAATGCGGCTGAAGAGACCTATAGCACGCTCCAAGCCGAACTACCTGACTTAAGAATCGCCTTGCTTCACGGGAAGCTCGCGAGTGACGAGAAAGCATCGATCATGGCGGAATTCGCCGCTGGTAACACGCATATTCTCGTCGCTACGACTGTGATCGAAGTCGGTGTTGATGTGCCCAATGCCAGCCTAATGATTATCGAAAATGCCGAGCGTTTCGGTCTGGCACAACTGCATCAACTTCGCGGGCGTGTTGGTCGGGGCTCGATCGAAAGCCACTGCCTCCTAATATTTCAGCCGCCGCTGAGTCAAACCGCTCGCGAACGATTAACCGTGATGAGAGAGAGTCAGGATGGCTTTGTCATTGCGGAGAAAGACCTTGCAATCAGAGGCCCGGGAGAGGTGTTGGGCACCCGTCAAACTGGGCTATCATCATTCCGGGTGGCACGGCTTCCCGAGCACGAAGGTCTACTGCAACAAGCGCAAGCGCTCGCAAAGGAATTGATACGGAGCGAGCCAACTGTTGCTAACGCCCTCGAGAACCGATGGACCCGCGACCGCCAAGCCTTTGGGCAGGTGTGAAGGACCATAAGCTTTTGAATCATATGAGAACCCGATGTCGGTAACCTCCGCTAGCCAGACACCAAAATTAGCCGCGCTGCTTCAGGTGATGCGTTTTGATAAGCCGATAGGAACCTATCTGCTATTAGCCCCAGCGCTGTGGGGGCTGGTAATCGCCTCCGGCGGCATACCCAATGCACAATTACTACTCACCTTTGTTGTCGGCGCCGTTGTCATGCGTGCCGCGGGCTGCACCACGAATGACCTGACGGACCGTAAGCTTGACGGCCATGTAGAGCGGACCAAGCACAGGCCATTGGTAACTGGAGCGATTTCACCTTTAGAGGCGTTTTCACTGTTAGCTGCCCTGATGGTCGTCGCTTTTATTTTGGTCTGGCAAACCAATCTTCTCACTGTCCAATTAGCCTTTATCGGCGCGGCACTTACCATCATTTATCCATTTATGAAGCGGATTACTCATTTGCCGCAAGTGATTCTGGGAGCCGCTTTTTCATGGAGTATTCCAATGGCTTTTGCAGCCGTCAGCAGTGACCTACCGGTAGGGCTCTGGTGGCTGTTTGTCGCCAATCTGTTGTGGGTTGTGGTTTACGACACGCAGTATGCAATGATTGATCGGGAGGACGATTTATCGGTCGGTATTAAATCTACCGCTATTCTATTTGGCGCTTTGGATACCCGAATTATTTTGCTGCTTCAGCTAGTCTGTCTCCTGTGTTTTGTTGCAACGGGTGTCGCTTTCAATCTGTCCATCATTTTTTACTGCGCTATTGCAGCGGTTGCACTGCTGTTTTTACGCCATCAGCAATTGATTCGTCACCGCTCGACCGAGCTTTGTTTTCAGGCATTCAATGAGAGCAAGTGGATTGGTTTTATTATCTTGCTAGGCCTGTTGGGACACTACTGGATCTATCCCGTATAGAACTGACCATCAGACTAAAGGCAATTCGGTTTGGAGCTTTCTCTCTATCCCAACATGGCGGACATTTCAGCTGACGAATGGCGGGGGTTTTTCCCCTCTCGTTATCCGTTCTTGCTACCTGAGTTTTTCAAGGGTCTGGAGGGCTCGGGAAGCACTAACGGAAAAACAGGTTGGCAATCCTGTCATCTTCAATTGAAGGATGAGGACACGTCACTTGCCTTTGCCCCTGCTTTTTTAAAGAGCCACAGTTATGGCGAATACGTTTTCGATTGGGCGTGGGCCGATGCGTGGCACCGCAGTGGCATTGATTACTACCCAAAGCTGGTAACAGCAATTCCGTTCACCCCCGCCACCGGGCCAAGACTGTGGCTTAACCCAAATCGCCCTGAATCATTAGCCGCGCTGATCGCTGCCGTGACGCAGTGGTGTACCGATTCGGGAGTTTCAAGCTGGCATATTCTATTTCCTGATCAATCACTGTCAGAACAATTGTTGGATCAGGGTTTAGTTCAACGAATGACGACTCAGTTCCATTGGTTTAACCGCGGATATTCGGACTTCGATGATTTTCTGGCCACGTTTAACAGCCGGAAACGAAAAGCGCTGCGCAAGGAACGAAGTGCGATCGCTGCGCAAAACTTAAACATGACGACAAAAGTCGGCGCTGAAATCACCCCAGAGGACTGGCAGTTCTTTCACTACTGCTACCAAACGACCTACCTTAAGCGTAGCGGACACGAAGGGTACTTAACTGACCTGTTTTTTACCGACATCTGTCCAACACTGAGCGACAGCACGGTTATGGTCATAGGCCACGAAGGCGACATGCCCGTCGCCGCCGCGCTCTACTTTGTCGACGATGAAACACTTTATGGCCGCTACTGGGGTTGTATTAAGGAGTTCGATTTTCTTCACTTCGAGGCCTGCTACTATCAGGGCATCGAGTACTGCATTAGAGCGGGGCTGTCTAAGTTCGACCCGGGTGCTCAAGGCGAACACAAAATCCAGCGAGGATTTGAGCCGACACTGACTTATTCAAATCACTGGATAGCAGAGCCCAGACTCAAGACTGCTGTTGAAGACTTCTGCCGAAGAGATTGTGAGCACGTCAAGCAATACCGAGAGCAGGCAGCCACACTACTGCCATTCAAAACCGAGTAGCCGCTTACTCAGGCGCTGAATCTCGAAGAAAAACCAGATTATTCGCTGATGACTGCTCTGCGCTGAGATAATAACCACTGCCGGTAAACGCTTTCAGTTGCTCTGGGTCGGTTAGTTGATTATCGACAATGTAGCGAGCCATAACACCGCGCGCTTTCTTGGCAAAAAACGAAATCATCTTGTACTGACCGTTTTTCAAGTCCTTGAACTGCGGAGTGATAATGTCGGCATTGAGCGTCTTAGCTTTCACGGCTTTGAAGTACTCGTTCGAGGCGAGGTTGACCAGAGTCTCCGTGCCCGCACTGGCTAAATCAGTATTAATCGCGTCAGTAATGCGCTCGCCCCAGAACTCATAGAGGTTCTTTCCACGCTGATTAGCGAACTTGAGGCCCATCTCCAAACGATACGGCTGCATCAAATCAAGTGGTCGCAATAAACCGTACAGCCCCGAGAGAATACGGAGATGTGCCTGCGCGAACTCGAGATCGTTGGCATTCATAGTATCGGCTTCGAGCCCGGTATAAACATCGCCCTTGAACGCCAGAATGGCCTGCTTAGCATTAGCGGTGGTCGACTCGGGCGCCCAGTTCATGAATCGCTCGTGATTTAAGGATGCTATCGCCTCGCTGACGCCCATCAATGATCTAATATCATCAGGCGCCAATGTGCGGGCATCGTCGACAAGTAACGCCGACTGATCCATGAACTGAGGAGTAGACGTTTGATCGGTAATACTCGGTGATTCGTAGTCGAGTGTCTTCGCTGGAGATAGAACTGTCAGCACGGTGAATCTCTCTGCAATTTTCTTAGTCCGATGATAACCTTCCCTGTCGCGTAGAGAAATGGGTAGGGTCCGCCATGGGCTGGGCAAGCATTGCACAACAAATCGACCGCTTGAATGCCGCAATCGGGCGAGTCGTTGCTAATGCTGCGCTTTTAATGGCCCTAATCACCACCGGTATCGTGGTAATGCGATACGGCTTCGGTCAGGGATCGATTGGTGCACAAGAGTCTGTATTGTATTTGCACGCAACTCTTTTCATGTTGGGGGCGGCCCCCACCTTGCTCGCCGATAAACATGTCCGAGTTGATGTCTTTTACCGCGTCGTGTCTGAGCGGCGACAAACTTGGGTAAATACCATCGGCCATACAGCTTTTACACTACCGTTTTGCGCACTCATTTTCTTTGGCTCCTACGCTTACGTCGCCGAGAGCTGGTACATCCTCGAGGGCTCCCCAGACCCGGGCGGCATCCCCGCAGTTTTCTTATTGAAGACCCTGATGCCACTGCTGGCAGTGCTGCTCGCCTTGCAGGCGATCAGTCAGATTATCAAAGGACTTATTGTTCTCTCGGAGGCACCGGACAATGGTTGAAGGTGAACTCGCACTCGCACTTTTCGGGACCGTCTGTCTGCTCCTACTGTTTGGATTCCCTGTTGCTTTAACACTGGCAGGAACCGCTCTGCTCTTCGCCGCAATTGGCGCTATTGTCGGCCACTTCGACGCCAGTTTCGTCTCCGCGCTATCGGGCCGCCTGTTCGGGACCATGACCAACGAGACACTGGTGGCGGTGCCGTTATTTATTTTGATGGGAGTCACGCTCGAGCGCGCCAAAATTGCCGAGCAACTGCTCGCCTCAATGGCGAGTGCCATGGGTCGCCAAACAGGTGGTCTCGGTGTTTCGGTGATTATTGTCGGTGCCTTGCTGGCGGCGAGTACTGGAATTGTGGGCGCGACAGTCGTGACGATGGGAGTACTGGCTCTACCCACGATGCTTCGTGCAGGTTATCAACCAGCGCTAGCCTCTGGCCTCATCTGTGCAACCGGTACCTTAGGGCAGATCATACCTCCATCGATCGCATTGGTGTTATTGGGTGACATCATGTCCACGGCCTATCAACAAGCGCAACTCAAGGCGGGCATCATCAACACACAAACAGTATCGGTGGGCGATTTATTTGTAGGTTCCCTAGTACCCGGTTTGTTGCTGGTCGGCCTCTACCTTGGCTATTTATTATGGGTGGCTTGGCGAAACCCTAATCATTGCCCCGCACCCGAGCAAACCTCTGAAGAGCAGACCTCCATTTTTCAGGCGATATTGCCACCTCTGGCGCTTATCGTTGTGGTCTTGGGTTCGATCATCGTCGGTGCGGCAACGCCGACGGAAGCGGCAGGGGTCGGTGCGGTCGGCGCGCTACTACTGGCAGCACTGCGCGGAGCGCTCAGCCGGTCGACCCTGTCTGATATCGCCAAATCCACCATGGAAACCACCAGTATGGTGTTCCTGATCCTTGTTGGCGCTGCGCTATTTTCGCTGGTCTTTAGGGGCTTTGGCGGCGATCAGTTGATCGAGGAGTTTTTCGCGGGCCTTAGTGGTGGGCCAGCCATGGCATTGCTCATTGTCATGGTGGTGATGTTCCTGCTCGGCTTTATTCTCGACTTCATCGAGATCACTTTTGTAGTGGTACCGATTATTGCTCCCATTTTGCTAATGATGGGGTTTGATCCCATCTGGTTGGGCGTGATGATCGCTGTCAATTTGCAAACCTCATTCCTGACACCACCTTTCGGTTTTGCGCTCTTTTATTTGCGCGGCGTTGCCGATGAGGTGGTGGCCACAGCTGATATTTACCGGGGCGTCATACCCTTTGTTTTCATTCAATTGCTGTTGTTACTAACACTGTGGTGGTTTCCAGGTCTTGTCACGAGTCTGCCTGCCGCGCTGGGTCGCTAATCCAAGCGGTGACTCACATCGAATACTCGTAACACACGTTGTATCAGGATTAACAATGAACCCCATCGATGAAAACCCGCGACCCCAGGGCGAACTTGCTTTGCAAACAGTGGCCATGCCCAAAGACACCAACGCCAATGGTGATATCTTCGGTGGTTGGTTGCTATCACAAATGGATATTGCGGGCGGCGTCGCAGCAGCAGAAGTTGCAGGAGGCCGAGTGGCCACAGTCGCTATCCAAGGCATGTCTTTTCTCACGCCCGTTCACGTCGGTGCACTCGTGAGTTGCTATTGTGACATCTTGGATACGGGTCGCAGCTCGGTGCGAGTACTGATTGAGGTGTGGATCAACTCACAACACGATGGTGAGCCGATTAAAGTCACCGAGGGCGAATTCATCTACGTGGCGATCGATGACAATAAGCGCACTCGAACTATTGTGAATCGGTAAAACTCACCGGTGGCAGTACCCTGTCTCTTACATTCAGATAGGCTCGCTCTGAAATCTCGTGGTAATTGCGAACCCCGATTAGAAACTCCTCGTAAGAGGAGCCAATTTTTGCAGCCATTGGATCAGATTGCCTGAGCGCATCAAGAGCTGTTACTGCGTTGGAATACAACACATCGACAACATCGTCAGGTAACGGTCTAAGCTTGGTTCCATAGTCATCAATCAGTGATGTCAGCGACTGATTATTGCGAGCAGTAAATTCATCAAGCATGTCACCGTTTGTGGCGCGAGCAGCCTCCTCAACAATCGATTGCAAATCCGGCGGCAAGCGATCGAACGCTTGTTGATTTACAGTGAACTCCAGCATGGCGCCAGGCTCGTGCCAGCCAGGGTAATAGTAATACTCGGCCACTTCCATGAGCCCAAGCGTTCGGTCGTTCAAGGGACCCACCCACTCAACGGCATCGATAACACCGGTTTGCATCGACGTGTAGATCTCGCCACCCGCCAAGCGCACGGCAGTGCCGCCCGAGGCAGCGAAAACCTCACCCGCCAAGCCAGGAATCCGCATCTTTAGACCATTTAGGTCGGCTGCTGATTTTAGCTCACGATTGAACCAACCTGCCATCTGCACGCCCGTACTGCCGCCTGCAAACGGTCGGACCCCGAACGGAGCGTAAAGCTCACGCCATAGTTCAAGACCGCCACCGTAATGAAGCCAGCCATTAATTTCCTGTGCGGTCATGCCAAACGGAACTGCGGTGAAGAATACCGAAGCGGGAATTTTGCCTTTCCAGTAATAGGCGGCACCGTGCCCCATTTCGGCAACACCCTGTGACACAGCATCAAATACTTCGAACGGAGGAACGACCTCGCCGGCGCCATAAACTCTGACAGTGAGACGACCGCCGCTCATCGCATTAACGCGCCGAGCAAAATTTTCAGGGGCTGTTCCCAGGCCAGGTAAGCCCTTCGGCCATGTCGTTACCAATTTCCACTCAAAGCGCTCAAGCGATCGATCTGCACCTTCCACTGCTGTTGCCACGCTTTGATTTGAGGCATTCATTGCCCACAAGCCCAGGGTCAATACCAAAGCACCCACTAACGCGACAACAACTACCGGTAAAACCGTTTTCTCTTTCATCAGCAACTCACAAAGCCTGAAGGTTGGCATACTGTAACACCAGCCATTTGCTTCCCTCAGCGAAATTCACCTCGATTCTCGCATTCGCGCCTCGCCCTTCGATGTTGAGCACAACACCCTCACCAAACATCGGATGCATGACCGGCTGTCCCAAACTGAGCCCCGTGTTGTCATCAGACAACGGTGAACTACCAACGCTTGCCAACGGCCGCGTTAGCCCTCCGTGTAACCTCACTTCTTCGATGAGCTCTGACGGGATTTCCCGAACAAAACGAGAAGGGGTGTTGTAGGTCTCGTTACCGTGCAAGCGACGACTCTCAGCATAGGTAATCAACAGTTTCTGCTGCGCACGCGTGATACCCACATACGCCAACCGCCGCTCTTCTTCGAGCCTACCCGGCTCCTCGATCGACATTCGGTGAGGAAATAAGTTTTCCTCTAAACCCGCGAGGATGACCAGTGGAAACTCCAACCCTTTGGCTGAGTGAAGCGTCATCATTTGAACGCTGTCCTCATAAGGATCCGCCTGACTATCACCCGCATCGAGCGCCGCACTATCCAAAAACTGCTGCAAAGGAGATTGCGTGTCGTCTTCGGGACGAAAGGTTTTTGCTGCCGACACCAGCTCTTCTAAGTTTTCTACCCGCGCCTGACCACGCTCTCCTTTCTCGGCGCGGTGGAACTCTAATAAACCCGACCGGTGAATGACGTGTTCGACGCATTCCTCGAGCGGCAACTCGAGTGTTTCGCTATCTAGTTCATCAACTAAAGCTTTGAAACCGCCAAGCGATGTTCGTGCTCGCGGTGTCAACAGACCATCCGCTAATACCAGCTCAATCGCTTGCCACATTGATACAGCTCGCTCCCGCGCAAGCGCGCGAAGGTCATCGATTGTTTTACTGCCAATGCCTCTCGTCGGCGTATTGATCACGCGCTCAAGCGCGGGGTCGTCGCCTCGCCCTGTGATTAACCGCAAATATGCTAGCGCATTGCGGATTTCGAGGCGCTCATAAAAACGCTGTCCGCCATAAATGCGATAGGGCATGCCAACTCGTATCAGGGCTTCTTCGATAACCCGAGACTGTGCGTTCGACCGGTAAAGAACGGCTGATGAGCGCCTAAGATTGCCATCATCGGTCCAACCTTGAATCTGCTCAACAATAAAGCGCGCTTCGTCCTGCTCATTGAAACCGGCATAGAGCCTAATCGGCTCGCCGTCTTCGCCGGCAGTCCACAAATTCTTACCCAACCGCCCCGAATTGTGAGCTATCACACCGTTGGCTGCATCAAGAATCGTTTTGGTCGAACGATAATTCTGCTCGAGCCGAACGACCTGGGTATCCCTAAAATCCTTAGTAAACCGCTGAATGTTTTCGATCTTCGCGCCACGCCAACCATAAATTGACTGGTCATCATCGCCCACCGCCACTATCGGAATGGCATCACCTGCGAGCACACGCAGCCAGGCATACTGAATCGTATTGGTGTCCTGAAACTCGTCTACCAGCAAAATATTGAAGCGCGCCTGGTAGTGAGCCAGTGTCTCGGGCGACTTAAGCCAAAGCTCGTGCGCTCGAAGCAGAAGCTCGGCGAAATCGACTAAGCCACCGCGCTGACAGGCTTCCTCATAGGCGGCATACACGCGTAACAGGGTTTGCGTGTAGATGTCCCCAAGCGGTGGCTCGATATGCGCGGCTCGAAGACCTTCATCCTTCTGACCATTGATAAACCATTGCGCTTGCTTAGGCGGCCACTTCGCCTCATCCAAACCGAGTTCCCGACACACCCGTTTTATCAATCGCAGCTGATCATCGCTATCCAGAATTTGGAAATTCTGTGGCAGGCCCGCTTCCTGCCAATGGGTCTGAAGCAGTCGGTGCGCTAAGCCATGAAAAGTACCGATCCACATTCCGTGGCTCGGGCGCTGAAGCATGGTTTCAATACGACCCCGCATTTCGCGCGCCGCTTTGTTGGTGAACGTCACCGCCATAACCGAGTAAGGAGACAAACTCTCAGCTCGAATAAGCCAGGCAATACGGTGAACGAGCACGCGGGTCTTACCCGAGCCGGCCCCTGCTAGTACGAGTTGATTTCCTTGCGCAGCAGCAACGGCTGACCGTTGAGCCTCATTTAGCTCATCTAAAATATCTGACACATCCATGAGACGAGTGTACCGGAAAGGCGACATCAACACGGCTTCTCGCGCGCTTTCTGACTGGTTTCTGCTACGATTCGTTGACAGCGTGGAGACCTAGCAATGGATGATCAAGACGACGATAAAAAACGCGTGCTAACCCCCCCATCTGAGTGGGCTGAGGGGATGAAGCCAAGCGACCCACCCCAGCTTGTTGACGACTTTGATGAGGATACCGACTGGCTGGATGAGGACGATTTTGCTTCGACCGATGAAGACTCAGCGGATGACAAATGGGATGAGGGCGCTGATGGCTCGGGAGAAGCCATTTCCAGCGAAGATTATGACGATTACGAGGACGATGACTCACCGTCCGAGGCGGATGCTTTATTAGCTGATCACCGGGAGGCGTCACGCACCCCCGAGAAGAAGAAAACACCTATCATTCCTTGGTCAGTGGCTGCTGTGCTGCTCGTAGCATTGGCAGGGGTTACCGGTAAATGGTTGGATGATAGATCAAAAGCCGAGGTCGCAGCTCAAGAACTTCGGGCAAACCTGGTCACAGCACAGCAG
>NTKA01000023.1 GCA_002456975.1 Halieaceae bacterium MED-G27 | reverse complement strand
TCTGGCTCCCAAACTCCTATCGACGTTTGGGTAGCAGTGTTAACGGGTCAATCGGTTGACCTCGCCGACGTATCTCGAAGTGGAGCTTTACCGAATCAGTGCCACTGCTGCCCATAGTCGCGATCCGCTGGCCGGCTGTAACATCAGAGCCCTCCTCCACCAGCAATCGTTCATTGTGACCATAGGCGCTCAAGTACGTCTCATTATGTTTTATTATTAGTAACGCGCCGTAGCCCGTTACCCCCGTACCGGCATAAACCACCTTGCCACCTGCCGCAGCCGTCACCGGCTCACCGCGACGACCAGCAATGTCCACCCCCTTGTGTAGATTGGTCGAGAACGACCGCACCACTGAGCCCGAGGATGGCCAACGCCAGCGCCCAGTCGACTGCGCCTGACTTGCACTTGCGACGCTAGATTTACTCTTCGGGCGTGAAGGTTTTGTGACATTTGTCGTGTTTGTCACTTTAGTTTTTGGCTTTGTAGTTTGGGCCACACTCTTGCGAGCATCCTGCACTTTTGTGGTGCGCTTTTTCGACGACGCAGACTTGTTAGTCTTGGTTTTTAAAGTCTGGTTAACCCTGATGACGTAGGGTGGGTCGATGTTGTTTAGCTTCGCCAGTTCCCTAAAATCGATACCCAAGCGAAATGCGATAGCGTAAAGCGTATCGCCCCTCATTACCGTGTAGGGCTCTCCCAATGGCAGAGCTGGACCATAGTCGGGAGGCTCATTGACCCTGCCCCCCTGCTCCGCAGTTTCCCACGGCCGTAAACGATCTGGATCCGCTGCCGTGCACCCTATCAGACAACACAAAAGAGCTGCCGACAGAAGCCTAGCCAGCCCGATCAAAACTACCTCGCCGACCGCTCTGTTTGCGCAGATAGCTTGCCAACAGCCACAACAACGAGAATGCCCACCAGCAGAGCGACTGCGCACAGCCCCAGCATAGGTTCTCCTGTGGTCTCGCTGTAGGTCCTGGGCAAGATGGGTACTGATTGAACAGCACGCATTTCACCATGCCGATCAACAATGCTAGCCACCACAGCCTGCCACGGCCACAGCGCGATCAGTGAGCCCGCCAGAACCCCGGTCAGTGTCGAGAGCGTAGTGACTCGATACCGAGCCAACAGCGCCTTCAAGACGCGAGCGAAGGCAAGAAGCCCAATCAAACAGCCTGCAAAGAAAACTGTCAGTACCAACAAATCAAGATCAACCACCGCAGCGATGACCGGCTGGTACATCCCCATCAGTAACAACAAAAAGCTACCCGAGATACCCGGTAGAACCATGGCACAGATGGCGATCATCCCTGCGAAAAAAAAGCCCACCAAAGATGTTTCTAGCGTAAAGGCCTGCCCAAGTGCAATTGAGGCAGCCACGCCCGCGCCTATCAGCGGAGCCACGATCTGAGGCCCTGAAATATCTGATCGTAACGACCTGGCCAGTGAGACGGTACTTGCCAACACCAAGCCGAAGAAAAAGGACCACAAGGGGAGCGGAAATGCCTTCATCGCCCAGTCGATAGAGGAAGCCAATACAACGATGGCGGTGAACATACCGCCCGCTAGCGTGATAAGAAAGCCTGCATCAACTCGCATCAAGGCAGCCTTGATATCCCCTTGGAAAACCATGGCCAGCGCCTTCATATCGACAGCGGCGATCGCTGTGATCAAACGATCATAGATACCGGTTATCAGCGCGATGGTGCCACCAGAGACGCCCGGGACCAGATCGGCGGTTCCCATTGCGAAGCCGCGGAGAAAAACAGACAGGTCAAATTTCATTTTTGTAACCCTGGTACCATTGGCACAAAGTTGGCGGGCTCAACGATCTCCTGCTGAAGGCCATCATCAGTGAGTCGAGCCCGAACCAAATTTTGCTCACTGCCACCGACCGGTGCTAATAAGAAACCATCGGGCGATAGCTGCGCTAGGAGGTCTGCTGGCAATGCTTCGGGGGCGGCCGCACAGAGAATCACATCAAAAGGGGCGAACTCGGCCCAGCCTTGAAAACCGTCACCATGCAGACAGCGGATATTGCGAACTCTAAGCGAGCGGAGTCTCTGACGAGCTTTTTCCAACAACGGTTTAATCCGCTCGATAGCAAACACTTCAGACGCAAATTGCGCGAGAACTATGGACTGATAGCCGGAGCCGCTACCAATCTCGAGTATACGACCAAGCGAGTCATGCTCAAGTGCTAACTCGGTCATTCTTGCAACGGTGTAAGGCTGACTTAAGGTCTGATTGAACCCAATGGGGAGTGCTGTGTCCTCGTAGGCACGGTGCGCGAGTGCCTCATCCACAAACAAGTGACGAGGGATATCTGCCATCACCTCCAGAACCTGCTCGTTAACGATGCCCTGCTCCCTGAGACGCGCAACTAGACGATCACGCGTTCGCTGCGATGTCATTCCTATACCTTGGAATTGCGCTTTCACGAGGGGGTCGCGGCCAGTAAAACGACGCTGTGCGCAGCAATGCCTTCTTCGCGACCGACATAACCCAATCGCTCAGTCGTTGTCGCTTTCACGTTAACGGCGTTCTCAGCTAACCCAAGATCGTTTGCGAGGATATTTTTCATAGCATCGATGTGAGGCGCCAACCTGGGCTTCTGGGCGATTACCGTGATATCAACGTTAACCGGCTCAAAACCCTGGCCAGCCACCAGCGTCAGCACATGTCGGAGCAACTCTCGACTGTCAGCACCCGCGTAAGCGTCATCAGTGTCTGGAAAGTGCTTTCCGATATCCCCAAGGGCTACCGCTCCTAAGAGCGCATCGCAAAGCGCATGGATAACTACATCACCATCGGAATGAGCGACCAGCGCAGCGTCACAGGGTACCTTTACACCGCCAAGCACCACTTCGCTACCCGCCCCAAAAGCGTGCACATCAAAGCCGTGACCAATTCTCATTCGATCCCTCTCCCCTGCAGACGCTTTAATATGATCTCTGCAAATTCGAGGTCAACTGGCAGCGTAATTTTTATATTGGTGGGTGGGCTATTCACCACCTGAACTGGATGACCCGCAAGTTCCATTGCCATCGACTCATCGGTGACTACAGCCTCGCTAGTTAGGGCTTTTGCCAACGCCGCTTTCAGTAAGCCAAGCTGAAAAATCTGGGGGGTCTGTGCTCTCACAAGCTCCTGCCGGTCTTCAGTGCCCAACACCCGACCGGCACCATCAATTCGCTTGATGGTATCAGTCGACACTTGCGCAAGAATGCTGCCATTCCCAGAACCTAGCGATGTCTTGATCAACTCTCGTAGGGTAGCCACTGAAATGCAGGGTCTGGCGGCATCATGAACCAAAACCCAGTCAGAGGGGGCAGCGCTCTCATTCAAACGCTCTAGTCCAGCAAAGACAGAGTCGGCTCTCTCGGCGCCGCCAACCGTGGTCATCACTCTGGGGTCGGCAAGGCTTTCTATTGAATCCGCTCTCCGATCGCTGGGGTCGAGGACGACGACAACTCCGCGGATATCGGGACAGGCAAGCAATGCGCGAAGGGTTTGTTCGAGTATGGGCACACCGTCCAACAATAGGTATTGCTTGGGAATCTCCGCCGCCATCCGCTTGCCAGAACCTGCCGCGGGCACAACGGCCCAAACTGATGCCGTCACTGATCAAACTCCTGATCAGTCTTATCCACAAACAGGTAAAACTCTTCGCCCTCTTGCACCAACCCGAGGTCCTCCCTCGCCACAGCCTCAAGCATAGCCTCTCCCTGCTGCAACTCCAGCACTTGACTCGTTAACGCCTCATTACGCTCCCTGAGTGTGCTATTCAGCTCGGTTTCATCGGCGACTCGCTGCTCCAGAGACGCTCGCTCGATAATCCCACCCTCACCAAGCCAGAGACGGTACTGCAGTAAGAGTAAAAGACCCAGCAGTGCGAGCATCAAGCGCATTGATCAACCCCGCTGGAACTCAGCCCTGCCGCGATAGGGGGCAGTCATCCCCAGCTCAGCCTCTATTCGCAGTAGCCGGTTGTATTTCGCAACTCGATCACTTCGACACAGCGAGCCTGTCTTAATCTGACCCGCACCCGTACCAACCGCCAAGTCCGCAATCGTCGAGTCCTCGGTCTCACCAGACCGATGAGAAATAACGGCGGTATAGCCAGCCTGCTGCGCCATGGAAATCGCATTCAAGGTTTCGGTTAGCGATCCAATCTGATTGAACTTGATGAGGATCGAGTTCGCCACACTCTGATCGATACCGCGTTGTAGTATCGATGTATTCGTCACAAACAAATCGTCCCCAACAAGCTGAACCCGATCGCCCATCAGCTGAGTTAAGTAGGCCCAGCCGTCCCAGTCCGCTTCATCAAGCCCGTCCTCGATTGAAACGATCGGATGGTTATTGCTCAGCTCGGCCAGGTAATCTGAGAACCCTTCTGCGCTAAAAGAACGCCCATCGCCAGAAAGGTGGTATTCCCCATCCCGGTAAAACTCTGATGCTGCGCAGTCAAGCGCTAGGGTGATGTCTTCACCGATGCGGTAACCCGCCGCCGATACAGCCTCAGCAATAACCTCGAGTGCCGCGGCATTAGAGGGGAGATTGGGCGCGAAGCCACCCTCGTCGCCAACAGCAGTCGCGAGTCCCCGAGCCTTGAGTACTTTTTTCAGGTGGTGAAATACCTCAGCACCGATCCGAAGCGCTTCTGCAAAGGAGCTCGCCATCACCGGTTGAATCATAAACTCCTGAATATCAACATTATTGTCGGCGTGCTCACCACCATTAAGAATATTCATCATCGGCACTGGCATCACGAGATGGTCATTGCCCGCTAGATTCGCAATATGCTGATAGAGCGGTGTTTTAGCAGACTGCGCGGCTGCCCGCGCGGTTGCCAAAGAAGCCGCGAGAATCGCATTGGCACCAAAGCGGGACTTATTCTCCGTACCATCTGCATCGAGCATGCTTTGATCACAGCCCGATTGGTTCAAAGGGTCGTGGCCGAGGAGACATTCTCTAATCGGACCGTTGACGTTAGCTACCGCCGTCATGACACCCTTTCCCAGATAACGTGCTATATCGCCATCACGGAGTTCGAGTGCCTCACGCGAGCCTGTGCTAGCGCCCGATGGCGCATAGGCCACTCCCACAGTGTCGTCGTCGAGTGTTACCTCAGCCATTACTGTTGGATTGCCCCGCGAATCAATCACCTCAAAGGCTCGAACATCGACAATTTCGTTCACACTATTTCTCCCTTAAATTATCTATTGAATCATCAATGGCGCCGCCGTTTTTACCGCAACGTCTATGGCTTTTACTCGCTCGAGGAAAGGCTCTAGCAACGCGAGAGGCAAGGCGCTTGGCCCATCGCACAGCGCTCGATCCGGATCAGGATGTGATTCGAGGAATAAGCCTGCCAAGCCCGTTGCCATTCCAGCGCGCGCTAATTCGAGCACTTGCGCTCGTCGGCCACCCGATGCGGCCTCCCCCGGATCTCTTCGCTGCAACGCGTGAGTCACGTCAAAGATGATCGGAGCACCACTCGTGACACGCTTCATCACACCAAATCCAAGCATATCCACAACAAGATTGTCATAGCCAAAGTTACTGCCGCGCTCGCAAAGCAGTAACTGATCATTGCCACACTCTTCAAACTTATCCGTGATATTTCGCATCTGTTCAGGGCTTAAGAATTGGGGCTTCTTGATGTTGATCGGTACCCCAGTCGTTGCCATGGCCTGAACTAGATCAGTCTGACGCGCCAAAAACGCAGGCAATTGAATGATATCAGCCACCTCGGCGGCCCTCGGCGCCTCCTCGGCCGTATGCACATCGGTGATCACAGGCAGATTAAGCTGAGTCTTGACCGCGGCAAGAATCTCAAGCCCTTTCTCTAGGCCTGGGCCTCGGTAAGAATGAATCGACGACCGATTTGCCTTGTCGTAGGACGCCTTAAAAACCAAAGGAATCTCGTGTTTGGTGCAAACCTCCGCATAGTGGGCGGCTACATCAACGGTGAACTGCTCTGATTCGAGCACATTAACACCGCCAACCAAAACAAAGGGCGCGTCGTTGGCGAATGTGATATCGCCTACCCTAACCTCGGGTGCTGACATTAGACGCCGACCTCTTTGTCAGTAGCTGATACCGCCGCAGCAACAAAGCTTGTGAACAATGGATGCCCGCCTCTTGGTCGCGAGGTAAATTCAGGGTGGAATTGACAGGCAACAAACCAAGGGTGGTCGGGCAATTCAATCATTTCGACCAGTTCTCGGTCAGCCGACCAACCAGACACTGTCATACCCTCGGCCTCGAACCGCGGTACCAGACTGTTATTTACCTCGTAACGATGGCGATGGCGCTCTCTGATCACGTCTGAGCCGTAAATCGCTCGTGTCTTAGTGCCCTCGACCAAGTGGCAGGGCTGGGCACCAAGCCTCATGGTGCCACCCATGTCCGAATGCTCGTCGCGCTGCTCGACTACACCTGTCTCCGTTCGCCATTCGGTAATGAGCCCGATAACGGGATATGGGGTTTCGATATCCATCTCTGTTGAGTGAGCGCCGGTCATTCCACATACATTGCGCGCAAACTCGATCATCGCCATGTGCATGCCAAGACAAATACCGAGGTAAGGGGTGCCGGTCTCTCGCGCGTAGCGAACCGCCGCTATCTTGCCTTCGATACCGCGGTCCCCGAACCCACCGGGCACTAGAATGGCATCCAATTTTTGCAATATTTCGACGCCATCGCACTCAATATCTTCAGCATCGATGTAATCGATCTCAACGCCAGCGCCTGTTTGCAATCCAGCGTGACCCAAGGCCTCGTTGAGTGACTTGTAGGCGTCAACCAGATCTGTGTATTTGCCCACCATGCCAATCCGAACAGTTGTACTGCGCTCAGCTGAATCTCGGGCAACAACGTCGTCCCACTCGGTTAAGTCCACGGGGCCGGGCGACATCCCGAATCGTTCTAAAATATAGTCATCCAAACCGTTTTCGTGCAGGTTTTTTGGGATTTTATAGATTGAATCAGCATCCAGCAGAGGAATGACAGCTCGCTGCTCAACATTGGTAAATAGCGAAATTTTCTGACGTGCGCCATCGTCGATATCAACTGAGCAACGACACAACAATACGTCAGCCTGCAAGCCTATTGAGCGCAATTCCTTCACCGAATGCTGAGTAGGCTTAGTTTTGATCTCGCCCGCCGTGGGGATGTATGGCACCAGTGTGAGGTGCATCAACAGCGCTTTACTCGATCCTGCTTCGAGCTTCAATTGGCGAAGCGCCTCTAAAAAGGGCTGACTCTCGATATCACCAACAGTACCCCCAACTTCGACTACCGCCACCTCCGCGTCACCAGCACCCTCAATGACGCGTCGCTTTATCTCGTCAGTGATATGCGGAATGACTTGCACGGTACCGCCGAGATAGTCGCCCCGCCGCTCGCGACGCAGCACCTCGTCATACACCTGCCCCGTGGTGAAGTTATTACGCTTGGACATTGTCGCGCGTGTGAAACGCTCATAGTGCCCAAGATCAAGATCGGTCTCAGCACCATCGTCAGTCACGAACACTTCCCCGTGCTGAAACGGACTCATTGTGCCGGGATCAACATTGATATACGGGTCTAACTTCATCAGTGTGACTCGCAAGCCGCGAGCCTCGAGCAGCGCCGCAAGTGACGCCGCCGCGATACCCTTTCCGAGAGAAGAAACTACACCACCGGTAACAAAAACGTATCGCGTCATGGACTCCACCAAAGCTTAATTTAGCCTCTTTCTCCAACAGGAATCCGTTGCGATCTGAAGCTCTCCGATGGGCGATTAGGGTAACACTAAGCACCCGTTTGCACCAAGGCATTAGACTGCTAACACTACAGGCCTCCAGCGCGGTAGCAAGCCGTGGTCACCGGGTGCTAAGTATGTTGATGCATCGGACGTCAAGCCAAGGTTACTGACTGCGACCACAACCCCGTCAATGCTGAGCAAAGGCGTCTGGTCGCGTCTAAATGGAGGCACCTGCATCTCCTGAAACCACTGCGTTAAGGGCCTTGTGGGTCTGTTCAATGGAGCGACTTGCAAGCCCTGCGCACGACTGACAAGATCACAGGCGATCCCCGGGCTTAGCCCTACATCAGCCGGTACCCAATCGAGTACGCCCCAGGCGCCATTGAGTTCGTCGCCCACCACCACAGTGTTAGGAAGATCCCTCGTACGGACAGTACTTTGATAAGCGAATATCGCACCCCGCCAACGCATCAGGGTGACTTCCCCCTGCGATAATGACGGCTGTTTATGCTGCTCAGCACTGACACATTGCCGTGCAAATTCGATCAATTGTTCATGTGAAAACGTCGGTAGAGACAAGTGGTAAAGCCATTGGTAAAGATCCTGAGCAAGTCGGCCGACGTCATCATCAACCAGCTTGAGGCCAGGATCACCTAGCGCCGATTGGGTCAGGTTCAAGGGGCGAGTCAGGAGCGATGTGGCCAGTTGGCGCTGCTGATCCGTAACTCGTGAAAAGCTCTCACGATAACCTGGCCAACGCCTTTCTAAAACGGGCAAGACCTCGTGACGAATAAAATTCCTGTCGTAGCGCGTATCGCTGTTACTCGCATCTGCAATGGGATCCAGTGACTCGCTCGCCGCAAACGCTTCAATGACCGAGCGCGGTGTATGAAGCAAAGGTCGCAGCAGCGAGCCGTGACCACAGGCCCTAGATTGTGGCATCCCGGACAACCCACGAGGGCCAGCTCCTCGCAACAGTCGAAGCATCAACGTCTCGGCTTGATCGTCCTGATGATGACCCAGAAGCAGTAGATCGCCGGGGATCAACAGCGACTCAAACACCTCATACCGAGCTTGGCGCGCAGCGGCCTCGGGGCCTTTGCCCGAATCAACTACCGACACGACGCGGATCGTTAAATCAACTCCGAGCTCACTGCAAAACTCAGCGCATCGATCCGCCCAGGCACTGGCGTCGGGCTGTAACTGATGATTGATGTGGATCGCAATTATCGGTGGGAGCGTTTCTTCCTCTGCAAGGCGACAAATTGCGACGAGCAGACTCAGGCTATCGATGCCACCAGACAGAGCAACATGCAGACGACGTGCCGCTTGAAGCGTGCCGATATGGGGCGCAAATGCCTCGAGCAATCGCCGGCCTTACTCGCTTCCGTAG
Organism: Halieaceae bacterium MED-G27; assembly: GCA_002456975.1. GTDB lineage: Bacteria > Pseudomonadota > Gammaproteobacteria > Pseudomonadales > Halieaceae > Luminiphilus. The sequence goes on along the minus strand of NTKA01000023.1, from coordinate 22,551 downwards.
GCCATCAGACGCTGATATCTCGCCTCGACCAAACGCTCTACGTCCATGTCACGAAGCGTTGCAAGTTGCTCCGTGAGGTAGCTTTTGATTCTTTCAGCCATTTGATCGATATTCCGGTGCGCACCACCCAGTGGCTCTTCGATCGTCGTATCGACGATACCTAGCTTTTCCAATGTGGATGAGGTAACACCCATCGCCTCCGCCGCCTGAGGCGCAAACTCACTGCTCTTCCAGATAATATTGGCGCAACCCTCAGGTGAGATAACAAAGTAAGTAGAGTACTGAAGCATGGCAAGGTGATCACCGACACCAATTCCCAATGCACCCCCAGAAGACCCTTCACCTATCACGACGCAAATAATCGGAGTTTTGAGTCGGGACATGGCGGCCAGATTCTGAGCGATTGCCTCGGAAATCCCACGCTCTTCCGAATCGATGCCAGGGTAGGCTCCGGGCGTATCAATCAGTGTTACCACGGGCATTTTAAAGCGCTCCGCCATCTCCATCAGACGCATCGCTTTGCGATACCCCTCTGGCTTTGGCATACCGAAGTTACGATAGACCTTGTCTTTGACTGACCGCCCTTTTTCCTGCCCAATCACCATCACAGGCTTACCGTTTAACCGCGCTACGCCGCCAACGATCGCCTTGTCGTCAGCGAAGTGTCGGTCACCATGCAGCTCATCAAATTCGTCGAATATCAGCGGTATGTAATCAAGTGAGTAAGGCCGAAGTGGATGGCGCGCAACACGCACAATGTCCCAAGGGCTCAAATCCGAATAAATCGACTGAGTCAGCTTGTGGCTCTTGTCTTTGAGTCGCTGGATTTCTTCGGTGATATTGATCTCAGCATCATCTCCAACCGACTGGAGTTCCTCGATTTTCATCTCGAGCTCTGCAATGGGCTGCTCAAAATCAAGATAATTTGGGTTCATTGTGTTCGGCCCTTCCCGAAGAGGTTACTATGCGCGCTCTGCGCGACTCCACAGTCTACAAACCATGTCTGTTCGCGTCATCTGTAAGATTTACGCTACTTTTTTATACTAGATGTCGACAATTACTAACGAATTTGGTTCCCCACCCGCTCGATTACTGCTCGCTCCCATGGAGGGGGTGCTCGAAGCGGTGATGCGAGAGATGATCACCGAAATCGGTGGATACGAGCGTTGCGTCACCGAATTTATCCGAGTGTCATCAACCGTACTCCCAAGTCGAGTGTTCTATCGCCTGTGTCCCGAACTCAAAAATGAGGGCAGAACAGCCTCTGGCATTCCTGTTTACGTCCAGCTCCTAGGATCAGATCCGGCATTACTCGCTGAAAACGCCAAAGTCGCAGTAAAGCTTGGCACACCGGGAATCGACCTGAACTTTGGTTGCCCCGCAAAGACGGTCAACAAGTCACGAGGCGGCGCGACGCTTTTAAAAACACCCGACCAAATTGGCCTTATTTGCCGAAATGTGCGTGATGCAGTACCAGTCAATATTCCGGTAACAGCAAAGATCCGCTTGGGCTATGACACTGATGAGTGCTTTGATGCTATTTACCAAGCAGCGATCAGCAGTGGCATTGATGAACTAACTATTCACGCGAGAACAAAAGTTCAGGGCTATCGCCCACCCGCGCATTGGTATCGGCTAGCAAAAGTCTGCCAGTCGTCTAGTATCCCTATAATCGCCAATGGTGAATTATGGTCACCTGGTGATATCGCACAATGCCGGGATGCCAGCGGCTGCAATGCATTTATGCTAGCAAGGGGTGCGCTGTGTCGCCCAGATCTCGGTCGATCGGTCAAGGCCGAGTTCGAGGGACGTCATGTAAAACCCATGGAGTGGCCAGAAATACTCGAGTTGATCATCCGCTTCATGGATGCCAATGGCGATCGTTACGACAAGAGATATGCCGTCAATCCAGTGAAACAGTGGCTGGTCTACCTGAAGCACTACTATCCACAAGCGGCGCAGCTATTTGCACAAGTGAAGCGGATTAGCGATCCTGACGAACTGAGGCTGCACCTAGTGGCTAGAGGCTTGCCACTGGCGGCCTAACTTCAGGCGATAACAACGAACGATAAAGGGGCAGCGGGATCGATGAGCACTACTACTTTTGGGAGATCTGACGACTTATTCGGCCATCCAAGGGGCTTATTTGTTTGCTTCGCGACCGAAATGTGGGAGCGCTTCTCGTTCTATGGAATGAAGTACTTATTGGTACTTTACTTGGTGGATCATCATCTGTTCAGCGACGGCGATGCCCTGCGATTGCTAGGTGCGTATAGCGCACTGGTGTACGCAATGCCCCTGCTTGGCGGCATTGTCTCCGATCGCTATCTGGGCCAAACCCAATCTGTCCAAATAGGTGCCGTGCTATTGGTGGCCGGGCACTTCGCGATGGCGTTCGAAGGAACACCGGCGATGCTTGGTGACGGTGGTAACGTTATTCGCGATGAAACCGCGATCTCGACCTTCTATTTGGCACTCGCACTCATTATCGTCGGCGTCGGTCTACTGAAGCCCAATATTTCTACCGTGGTAGGGCAGTTATACGGCGACGCCGATCCAAGACGCGACGGCGGTTTTACCATCTTCTATATGGGTATCAATGTCGGTGCCGCCAGTGCAGCCTTACTATGCGGCTGGTTAGCTGATGCCTATGGGTGGTCTTATGGATTTGGAGCTGCCGGCATCGGAATGCTGCTTGGTTTATTGATTTTTAACGGAGGGCAATCGTGGCTGGGGGGCAAAGGAGATGCAAAGAATCCGGAACTGCTAGCTGCAAAAACTAGTGTCTCACTCAACCTCCTGACATTGAAGCAAACCATCTACGCCGGCTGTTTAGTAGCCGTTGGATTAGTCTGGTTGATGATGCAAAGACCTAGCGACATTGGTTTACTGTTGCCAGTCGTGAGCGCAGCGTTTATGGCATGGTTTAGCTGGTTGCTGGTGACTCAGTGCGATAACAGCGAGCGAGGAAAAATGACCGCTCTCTTCTTTTTAATCGTCACCAGCACGGTGTTTTGGTCCATGTTCGAGCAATCGGGTGGTTCCATGACGCTGTTTGCCGAGCGAGCAACCGATTTATCGCTGTTTGGGCTTAATCTGACGGCTGCACAGTTTGGCTCTGCCAATGCAATTTTTATAATCATCCTGTCGCCACTATTTGCTCTGTTATGGCCTGCTTTGTTATCGCAAAACATCGAACCCACCACGCCGGCTAAATTTGGCTTTGGAATTATGCAAGTTGGTCTGGGTTTTGGTGCGCTCCTCATCGGTATCAACAATCCTGACGCTGCCGGCCTCGTATCTGCCTGGTGGCTGGTACTAGCTTATTTTCTGCACACCTCTGCAGAACTCTGCCTAAGCCCTGTCGGCCTGTCAGCAGTTACCAAGCTATCAATCGCGCGCTACGTGGGTGTGATGATGGGAGCTTGGTTTTTAGCAAGCGCTTATGGATCCTATCTTGCATCAGAGCTCGCGATCTTTTTCTCGTCCGTGGAAGGCTCGGCTGATGGTCGTTTGGGAGCCGAGGGCTTCAGCCTGCTGTTTACGGAGCTGCTCGTTTATGGCGTCGCACTAGGTGTTGCAGTATTGCTAGTTTCGCCACTGATTCGCCGACTGATGGGCAATGTTCGCTAGCTAAGCAGCGGTGTTACCCGAGGGCGTCACTCCCTTTAAGCGCGCGCCGGCATAGCGACGTGCGCTAGCCAAATCGGAGCCGACAAGATAGAGCGCGGGCACCAAGAGCAAGCTGACAAAAAATGCGAAAAATACGCCAAAAGCCAGGGACAGAACGGAAGGCTTGAGAAATTCGGCCTCGATCGACGTCTCTGCCATAATCGGCATTAAACCGAAAAATGTCGTCAGGGTGGTCAACAAGATGGGACGGAAGCGGCTCTTGGCTGCGTTCAGGATGGCAGTGCGGCGATCATCTCCTAGCGCCTCGCGCTTCAGAATGTAATCGATCAGAACCAGATTGTCGTTTACCACAACACCCGCTGCGGCCCCCATGCCGAAGAATGAAAACATGTCCAGAGGCAGGCCAAACATACCATGACCGAATACGGCCCCCATGTAAGCAAAAGGAATCGCTGACATAATAATCAAGGGTAAGCTGTAAGAGCGAAATGCCACTGCTAACAAGGTGTAGATTGCCAGCATCGCGAGCGTGAACAATCGGGTGACCTCAGCAAAGAACTCGGTTTGCTGCTCTTCCCAACCTCCTTTGATCACCTCTAGGTCTGGATAGCGCTGCTCTAACTCAGGAATAAACTCATCCTGAACGACATCATTAATATCGCCAATGGCATCAACATCGACCCGCGCGTAAACTTCCAGAATCTGGCGACCATCCCTGCGCACTATTCGCTGGGCCGCCCGACGCACCTCAATATCCGCAACTGTCGACAAGGCAATCATCCGGCCATCGGCTGCCCGAACTTTCAATCGGCGCAATGAATCGAGGTTCTCGCGCGCCTCTAGGGGATATCGCAACATCACTTTGACATCCCCAAACTCGCGCGGCAGTCGTTGCACTTCCTCACCGAAGTAAGCCTGACGGATCTGCTGCGACACATCAGAGAGCGTTATGCCAAGTTTTTCAGCACCCGGCTTCAACCGGAGATTCAACTCGTCGATCTCGCCTCTTTGGTTATCGCGAACATAAAATACATCTTCGAAATTCACCAAGTAATCACGCAGTTCGGCCGTGGCTTGGCGCAAACGGTCTTCATTGTCATGGGAGAAGACGTAGGTAAGAATCGCCTCTCCCTGATTGGCGGTATATGCGACGTTGATATTCTCGGCATCAGGGATATCACCCATCAGCTCCAGATAGATTTCTGCCGCTTCTCGAGTACTGATGTCTCGCTCTGCCGCGGGCGGCAACTGAATAAATTGTTCGATTTGATTGCCACCGGCAAAAGTAAAAGTGCCAATCACTGGTTGTTTTACACTGAGGGAGTCACTCGCTCGATTGAGTTGATCCATGACAGTCTGCGTGCGCTCGAACGGCACCCCAGTGGGTAGTCCCACGTTTACTTGGACCATGTCCGCTTCTAACTGAGGGAAGAAGTAAAACTTTACGTGCCCCTCGTAGGCTAGCGCGAGTGCCACCACAAAGCTCGCACCAAAGGTTGCACTTACCGTGTAGCGACGATCGAGCACCCTGCGCAAAAATGGCACATAGGAATTCTTCGAAAAACCAGAAATTGCATCCGAGATGTAACGCTGCGCGGCAAACCCTTTATTCCCAGAATCTCGCGTAGATAGTTTCCGCAAATGCGCCGGCAGTATGAAAAATGCCTCTATTAGCGAGAACATCAAGGCAAACGCAATCACCGCTGACAGATGACGCAAAAACTCGCTCTGAGGACCAGACAGAAATGCCCAGGGTACAAACGCTACCACCGTTGTCAGAACAGCGAATACGACGGGACGGGCTACCGCGGAGGCTCCAGCAATGGCCGCTTCTTCAGCATCGAACCCAAGCTCCTCACGATGGTGATGAATACTCTCCCCCACCACTATCGCGTCATCAACGACGATCCCCAGCACCAAAAGAAACGCAAACAGCGACAAAAAATTGATCGACACATCGACCATAGGCAAGAAAATAAAAGCCCCAACGAATGAGATGGCTATGCCTACAGTGACCCACACCGCGACGGTAAACCGCAGCGTAAGTAGCAGAATCGCAAGCACAAGGGCGAGCCCCATCACAGCCGACTTCACAATAAGGTCCATCCTTGACTGATAGGAGTCGGCCTCATCGCGCAGACTTATTAATTGAACTCCGGGCGGCAGTTCGGACTGCTTCTCTGCTATCCAAGTGTTCACCTGTTCCGATGTTTTGGTAATGAACAGCCGATCCGAAGGTCTTACCTCTAATAATATTGCAGGGACGCCATTTGCTGTCGCCGACATACGCACGTCTTCAAAGCCATCGATCACCGTGGCGACATCACCCAAGCGCAGCTTGCCGCCCGAGGCTTGTTCGCGCACGACGATGCGCTCAAAGTCGAGCTCGTTATCAGCAAGATTTTCTGTACGCAGTTGGATATTACCGGTTGGCGTTCGCACCTCTCCCGACGAAAAATTGATCGACGAGGCGCGAATGGCACGGGCGAGCTCGCTAAAAGTCAAACCATACTGCTGAAGCGCTGATTCAGAGACCTCGATAGTCACTTCCTCACTGCGACGCCCCCCGAGGTCGACCTCACTCACCTGACTCAATCCAATTAACTCATCGCGGAACTCTTCCGCTATTCGCGATAACGAACGCTCACCGACATCGCCCTGTAGCACCAGGTAATGAATGGTTTCTTTCCATTCTATATTTCGAATACGCGGTGGTTCCAAGTCGCGAGGCAGTGACGTAATGCTATCGACAGCATCCCTAATATCTTCCTTGAACTCGGTAAGATCGGTGCGTGGAAAGGCTTCAAGACTGACCTGACCAAATCCCTCCCTCGCTTCGGAGTTATAGCGGCGGAGGTTATCGAGATTTTTAATCGAGGCCTCAACGCGCTGAATAACTTGCTGTTCCATCTCCTTCGGCGACGCGCCGGGCCATACTAGCGACACCTGAACAAGCGGCAATTTAACAATCGGCTGAACTTCTCGCTCGATCGAGGCCCAAGCAAAAAAACCAGCGACCAAGATAAAGGCCATGAGCAAATTGGCAGCTACTGAATTGCGAACCCACCAGGCAATTAATCCGTTCATATCGAGGCTAGCTCGCGTCCACAATCGACGCGTCAGTGGATTCGATCGCGCTGAGCGGCATACCCGCGACTGGATTTCTGATAGGCGAGACAATCACTCGCTCGCCCTGCGTCAATCCAGTTCGAATGTAAGCGTAGTCGGCATTGGCGTAGGCGACATCGACCGACTTGATCTGCAGGTCATCGTTGTCTGTCATGACAAAAACTCTGTCGCCCGCTCGTAAACCAGCAGCCGGAATTTCTAAGACATTATCAAGCGCGCGGCCACTAATGGTCGCCTTCACAAACAGACCTGGGGCCAGTGGCATATCGCCGTCTACGACTTCGTAAGGACGACGAACCTCGGCCGTAGCAAATACAGTTCGAGTCGCCGCCTCGATAGAGGCGTCAACACGCGTTAGGTAGCCCCGCCAATCTTGCTCCCTACCCCCAACATCAGCACTAAAAGTGACGCGAAGCCCCTCGTCCACCGCTTGGTAGCCAATTGGCACCCCAAGCGCCGCCAAGTCGCTATCCGAGAGGGGTAACCGAACCTCAGCAACATCGGTGGAAAATACGGACGCCAGCGCGCGGCCGGGCGTCAGATACTGCCCCTCATCCACCATTGTGTTGGCGATCCGTACATCAAAGGGCAATGTGACACGGGTTCGTGCCAGATCTGTCTCGGCTGATTCTAGCGCCACATTGGCGGCTGCCAAGGCCGCTTCGGCTTGCCGTATCTGGGGTATCTTGAGCGCGAGCTCCGAGGGATTGGGCTCACCCAGCAGCTGCTTCTCTGCGACATCGGCATCAGCCTTCGCTTGCTCCAACGCCAGCTGGTTCGAGGCGACTCGGGCACGGGCTTCGGCCACTCGGACACGATAATCATCGTCCTCAAGCGTCAGGATCGCATCCCCCGCTCTTACCAACCCCCCTTCGATAAACTCAGGTGATACTGATGTGATGCGCCCACCCACTTCAGATAACAGCTCGATTTCAACCCGAGGTCTCACTTCACCATAGACGGTGATAGACGCTTCGGTAGCCACTGCTGAGGCCCGTTCAATGTAGACTCCAATGGCCGATCGCTCTGCCTCTACCATCTCAGGCTCCGGCGCCGTGGCGCGGAGGAACTGCACAATGGCCACCATTACAATTACAACGATGACGGGACCTATGACACGTCGAAGCATCTGAGTCATTAGGCATCCTTACTGCAAAGACAAAACATGGGCAAAGTATACCACGTACCCCCTCATCAGGGCGGCAAATATGGCATCCTTTTACGCTAAATTATGATCTTAAGATCTCTACTACAGCGATGGAACCCACCATGGATAGTCACGATTCTCGTCCCTACGACCTTGTTGTTTTTGGCGCCACCGGATTCACCGGGGCGCTCGTTGCCGAGTATCTTGCCGGCCTAAACGGTGACTTTAGTTGGGCTATCGCCGGGCGTTCGTCATCCAAGCTGGAGGAAGTCAAAAACCGAATAAGTGCCCCAAGCCTACCCACCATTATTGCAGACAGTGCCGATCCGGATAGTCTGCGTGCGATGGTGGAGCAAACGCGAGTTATTATCAGCACCGTCGGACCCTACGCGCTTTATGGCACGCCGCTCATCATGGCATGCGCGGAAGCAGGCACACACTATTGCGACCTCACAGGGGAAGCGCAGTGGATGGCGTCTGTCTATGACAAAGCAACGGCGGCAGCAAATGAAACGGGTGCTCGCCTCGTTCACACGTGTGGCTTTGACTGTATTCCATCCGACATGGGCGTATTTTTTGCCCAGCAAACAATGCATGACCTTCACGGCTGCTATGCCAAACAAGTGAGTGGCCGCATGGGGCGTCAAAAAGGCGCGGTCAGCGGTGGTACTGTCGCGAGCATGATGCTGGCAGTCGAGCAAGGCGCATCGGACCCCGTGGCAAGGAAAGCGCTGCAGGATCCCTACTCGCTTTACCCACCGGAAATTGCACCCGGACCTGATGGTAGCGATCAATCGGGCGTTCGGTGGGACGATAAATTTCAAAGCTGGACGGGACCGTTCGTCATGGCCGCGATCAACACCAAGGTAGTCCGGCGCTCCAATGCGTTGGGAAGTCTCCTCTACGGTAGTGACTTCAGATACGAAGAAGCGACGCTGGCTAACAATCGCCGCAGCGCCATCATGATAGCCGTTGGATCCGCACTTGCGCTTCTTTTGTTCGTGCTACGACCGACCCGTTACCTCCTCAATAAACAGTTGCCCAAGCCGGGAGAAGGTCCTTCAAAGACGGTTCGCGAGACTGGTTTTTTTGAGTTTTTCATCCACGCCCACCATCCCGATGATTCGGGTAAAGACGTTCGCGTTCTAGTTAAAGGTCAACGGGATCCAGGCTATGGAGCCACTGCGCGGATGCTGGCCCAAGCGGGACTGTGCCTGGCCTTTGACGACTTGTCAGTTGAAGGCGGTGTCTGGACACCTGCATCAGCGATGGGCGACGCCCTGATAAAACGTCTCGCCGACGCCGACGTCACCTTCGAAGTGCTTAATGTTTAGCGTGAGTCGCGCCCTATAGGCACTTTATTGCGTCTGGGCACGTAATTTAAAAGCCAGATCTACCACTGTCGCCCACTCGGTGTACCCAACCACGACTCGAGTGGCATTCATGCCCGCGCGCTGCCGGGACCGAGCGACTGCGCATCAATACGGATTATATCGATAGCGCTGACCGCCAAGCGAAGCCTCCAGCATAAAGCCGCCCTGTGCGATCGTGAATACGGCCATACCGCTGACAAAACCGCGGCTATCAACTTCGACGCCATCGTCATTGCCGGCATTGATAGAGGTTCGCGCGCCACCCCCGGTACTCGCTTCGGCACTCGCACCCGAATTCAATGCAACCGCTGTTGCCTGAGCGCCAAACTTAAAGTTCCCAGAAGTGAATTCCCGCAATGCCCGAGCATCCTCAAAAAATATGATTTGACTGTAGGTCTGGCCGCCAAACTGTAGCCCGACTGTCAACTGATTCATTTTGACTTCACCGATGGCCTGACCGCCCTGAAAGACCGTACCCTCGCCCTGCGCGCCACCAATGATGACGCCACCTTTACCGATACTAGGAAACACAGCGTAACCATAAGCAGCGTCAATGTAGGAGCCTGCACCAGCCTCCCTGAACTGCTGGATAGCAATGTCATTTTTATCGGCATAAGCAGGTGCCGCCGCCATCAAGATCAAAGACAAACAGCCAAGAAAAAAACGAGTCATCGATACACACCTTTGCAAAATATCTACAAAACCGCCCCTGCGCCCCATGTGCGGTCATCTGGGTACATCCGCGTCGAACGCGGTGCCGTACTAAGTTTACACTGAATATAAGGACCGCGTGCCATGCGCCAAGTTCAATCCGCGATTACTACAAAATTACCAAGTGCAATCACACCTGAGGCAATGGCGGTGAGGAGAGCATTACTCGAGCGAGGTTTAGAAACCCCGATGGTAGCAAATGATCTCTCCCGAGATCAGCGATATGAGCGCATTCGCGACGCCTTCAATACGGTCATGGAAACGCTAGGGCTAGACCTCAGTGACGACAGCCTCGAAGAGACACCTCATCGCATTGCCAAAATGTACGTTGACGAAGTCTTCAGCGGCCTCGATTACGGCCAATTCCCAAAGATCACAGTCATTGAAAATAAGATGAATGTCGAAGAGATGGTCTGTGTTGACAATATCGATCTCACCAGCACCTGCGAGCACCATTTCGTCACTATCGATGGCTTTGCAAAGGTTGCCTACATCCCGAAGCAGAAGGTCATCGGCCTTTCAAAAATTAACCGTTTGGTCGGTTTCTTTGCGCAACGACCGCAAGTGCAAGAGCGGCTAACGCAGCAGGTATTAGTGGCGCTTCAGACTCTACTTGGCACTGAGGACGTCGCAGTGACCATGACGGCTGTGCACTACTGCGTTAAAGCTAGAGGTGTAAAGGACGGCAATTCAACCACTCGGACGACATCACTGGGCGGTGTGTTCAAGACAGATCCTGCGTCGCGGGCAGAGTTTTTAAGCTAGGGCTTACAGGCTAAACAGATTCGGCCATGGTCGATTCCTCCGAGACGGCCCTTGGACTACCAAGGTATGTTGTCGCCTCGCCAATCGAGGTAACTAAGTTCACCCGCACCATCGATCTCAAGCAGCACTTCGTGTAGGCGACGAGCTGCAAATTCAGGGGTTAACAGTTGCTCGCTGGGCACATTCCGCTGAAAGGGTTTTGAAAGCGCTGTATCCACTGTACCCGGGTGGTAAGCGATTAGCTTAGCGCGCCGGTTTAGGCGTTTCAGCTCGATCGACGCCGTACGCAACAACATATTAAGCGCTGCTTTGCTGGCTCGATAGGCATACCAGCCACCGAGCCTGTTGTCCTCAATGCTGCCAACTCGAGCAGACAAAACCGCAATCCGAGGAGATTCGCTAGCTCGCAGCAAAGGCCAAAACGCCTTCAGTACCATAGCTGGCAAAATCGAATTCACTGCCAGTACTTCCTCGAGCTTTTTAGCATCTAGATCGGCCATTTTTCTCTCAGGCGAAAAACCATCTCGCGATAGAAAACCATTGGTGATGACGAGTCGATCCAAGGCGACATTTTGTTGCTGTAATGACTCGACAATCGCCCGCAACGAATCCTCGCTGTAGTCGGTGACACGCCAGTCTACCGTGGCATGGCTGTCGGGTCTCCGGCTTATGGCCACGACGCGATAGCCACACTCCTCGTGCCAAAAACGACACAGGGCAGAACCAATACCGCCAGCCCCAACCACCACAGCCGTGGGGTGCTCAGTCATACTTTGGTCTGCATCAAGCATCAGTAGCCAACCACTGTGCCGTCTTTTCGCATTTCGGTGCCACCCATCAATACGCCGGTGTCGGGGTCTCTAATAATGGCCTGATAACCGCCATATTTACCAGCTCCTCCCCCGACAGAGACGCGGTGTCCCATGCGCCGCAAGGCCTCAACAGTGCTTTGCGCGACTCCGGGCTCAACAAATAATGTACCGTAGCGATCTGATACTCCCTCGTCGGGGCTCGAGCCGCCGTCATGAAGGAATCTCGCGGCATCGCCCGCCTCCTGAATATTCATGCCGAAATCTGCCATGTTAACCAGCACCTGCACGTGTCCCTGTGGCTGCATACCGCCACCCATTAAGCCAAAGCTCATGTAGGGCTCGCCATCGCGCATCAAGAACGCCGGAATAATGGTGTGAAATGGTCGCTTGCCCGGCGCATAAACATTCGGATGACCCGGCTCCATCGAAAACAGCTCACCTCGGTCCTGCAACATAAAGCCTAAGCCCGTCGGTACCAGACCGCTGCCCATGCCCCGGTAGTTCGACTGAATGAGAGACACCATCATGCCGTTGCCATCGACCACCGTGAGATAGGTGGTGTCACCCTCGCCCTCCAAAGGCACCGCAAGACGCGCTGGAGTGATAACCGAATCGGTTTTTATCCGATCAAATAATCGCTTTGCGAACGACTCACTCAACAATTCATCGATTGGCATGTCGGCAAAGTCAGGATCAGCAAAAGTCCCCGCCATTGCCTCAAAAGCTAGGCGTTTTGCCTCAACCATATAGTGAAAAATCTCGGGTCCACCGCGCTCAAATTGACGCAAGTCAGTCTGCTTGAGGATGTTTAGCATGATGAGTGCAGCAAAACCCTGACCATTAGGCGGCAATTCGTAGAGGGTATAACCGTTATATTCAACACCGCGCGGAGTCACCCATTCACCTTCGTGTTCCTGCAGGTCTTGAAGGGTGAGGTCAGCACCAATACTTCTAAAATACTCGTCCATGGCCACCGCTATCGACTCCTCATAAAATGCGGCACGGCCCCCCTCGCCAAGCGCCCTGAGAGTGCGTCCGAGATCAGGATTTTTAAAAATCTCACCCGCGACGGGCGCACGATCACCCTCAAAGTAGGTTTTCTCGGCGTTGATTAACTCCTCGATCATGCCGCTGACCTGCTTGAAGCGACGTCGATTTCCCTCAAAACCCGCAGCTATCACCGGTGACAGAGGAAATCCCTCTTCGGCATAGCGAATGGGATCAGCCAACACCTGCTTCATTGGCAACTGCCCCCAGCGGTCATGGAGCGCAAACCAGCCGTCGACGGCGCCCGGCACGGTGACGGAAAAAGAGCCATGGGATGGAATGCCGATAGTGCTCTCAGCCATGGCACCGCTCGCCTTTAGCGCGTCGATCTTAGCCTCCATCTGCTCAAAAGACCGTCCCATCGGGGACCGCCCTGAACCGTTATAACCGTATAGCTGTTGGGTCTCTGGATCCCATACAATCGCAAACAAGTCACCGCCGATACCGTTCCCCGTGGGCTCCATTAATCCAAGCGCTGCATTCGCTGCAATCGCGGCATCGACAGCAGAGCCACCAGCCTTGAGAACATCAACAGCAATACCGGAGGCCAATGGATGAGCGGTAGCAGCCATGCCGTTGGCGGCCATCACCGGGCTTCGAGACCACGACTCACCGACGGTTCGCGCTCCGGGCCCCAATAGCTGTGCTGTAGCAATCGGTGTCGATAACAAGAACACAATTGGGAGTAATCGAAAAAAACGGTTGAAATTCATAAAACTCTCTCACAAGGTCTGGTTGATTCTGAGATAAAAATCTAGGTTCTCCACTATGCCAGAAAACGATCGCGTCGCATTTATTGGCCTGGGCGCCATGGGTTATCCAATGGCGGGCCATTTGCAGGCCTCCGGGTACCTGGTCACAGTGTACAACCGAACAACAGCTAAGGCCGAAGCGTGGTATCGACAATATGGCGGTGAACTCGCACGGACTCCTGCGGCCGCGGCGAAACATGCTGATATCGTATTCGTGTGCGTTGGCAATGATAGCGATGTCACGGCGGTGGTAACCGGTGATGATGGTGTCATGGCCGGAATACAAGCTGGCGCCACCATTGTGGACCACACGACGACCTCGCGACAGCTTGCCCAAGAGCTCGACGTTCTTGCACAAGCGCAGGATGTCGCTTTCCTCGATGCGCCAGTCTCCGGTGGGCAGGCAGGTGCCGAAAATGGAGCGCTCACGGTAATGGTGGGAGGCAATGATGCCAACCTACAGCGCGTCCAAGCTGCCATTAATTGCTACTCGCGTCACACCCAGCTCATGGGACCTGTCGGATACGGGCAACTAACAAAGATGGTCAATCAGCTCTGCATTGCTGGTGTACTGGGTGGCCTCGCAGAGGCCTATCACTTCGCCGAGTGCGCAGGTTTAGATATCAAAGCGGTCGCAGAGGCCATCCAAGGAGGCGCGGCGCAATCGTGGCAAATGAATAACCGCAGTAACACCGTCGCCGATGCCCAATATGATTTCGGCTTCGCGATCGACTGGATGCGCAAGGATCTCGGGTTTGCTCTAGATGTCGCTCAGGAGCTAGGACTTCATTTGGAAATCGCCCACCTCGTCGACAGCCAATACAGCACTGTACAAGCACTCGGTGGTAACCGCTGGGACACCTCTGGCCTGATCGAGGCGATAAGGCAACGAACAAGAGACCTTGCCAATAAAGGTGAGCGTGTCACTCATCAAGGGGGCTGTCACTGCGGTGACGTCAAATGGTCGATCGAGGCGCCCCCCGTTCTCGACACGCATACATGCAACTGCTCGATCTGCAATATCAACCATTACCAACACTTTATCGTGCCCAAAAGTCGCTTCCATTTGCTGAGTGATTCTGAAATCAGTGCCTGCTACCGATTCGGGTCGGGGATCGCCGAGCATTACTTCTGTCGGCGCTGTGGTGTGAAGTCGTATTACGTGCCGCGCTCAAACCCTGATGGAGTGAGCGTCAATGTTCGCTGTATTCATTCAGATACCGTCAAGGCCATTTATGACACCCCGTTCGATGGTCAGAACTGGGAAAAAAATGCGGACACCCTGGCTCACTTGTCGAAAGCGTGACCGAGGTCGATGATGGAATCGAAACCTACTAGAGATTTCTGGAACACAACCCCGCTGTCAAATCTGAACGATGATCAGTGGGAGTTGCTATGCGATGGTTGCGGCAAATGCTGTCTGCATAAACTTCAAGATGAGGATACCGATGAGGTTTTTTACACCCGGGTCGCGTGTCGACTGCTGGATACTCGATCGGGCGGGTGTAATGATTATGCAAACCGATTCAGTCGCGTGCCCGACTGCATGAATATTCGAGCGCTCACCGCTGATCAGTTTGCGTGGCTACCCGCTACCTGCGCCTATCGATTGCGACACAATGACCAACCGCTACCCGATTGGCACCCCCTTATGAGCGACAACCAACACTCGGTTCACAAACAGAGCAATGCCATCAGAGGACGAGTTATCTCAGAGGATGAGGTAGCCGGGGTCGATCTCGAAGATCATTTGATCACTTGGATCAGTGTGTAGGTGGGGTGTAATAACCCAGCAGGCGTGGATAGCCAGAGCGCGTGCGGCGACTGAAACGAGAGTCCCAGGAATCGTGAATAATTCCGTCGCGGATAGCCATCATATGACGGGGTATCACTGCGATTAGCGTCCGATCTCGCGGCACATCCATCAGATAGGCGCCCTTCGTGAGCACAAGCCCCCAACTACGCTCCATAAGGTAGCGGTAGTGGACTGGAGTCATGACGCCGTCGGTAATGGAGGGATAAAGCCCCCCCGTCATGTCTCGCTGAAGTGCACTGAGATCTTTTCGGACGCTGTTATAGTCAGCACCCGTGATGATACAAATCGCACGAATGACGCAATCGTCTCTGCTGCGGAAACCCGCTGCTTCGCGACCACCGTCTGTATGCACAAATCCCAGCATGGAGTGTGCCTCAATGGCTATATTAAGGTGTTGTTCGGCCAGCTGGCCGCTTTGGATCATAACGGTGAAGTGATGTCAGTAACGATCTCAGACATTGAACAGGCCTACTCTGCGCTGGCGAAGCAAGTCGTTCGCACCCCTATGCTGAATTCATCTCGACTCGATGCTCTAGCGGGCCGACGAATTGTCGTGAAGGCCGAATGCCTGCAACGGACGGGCAGCTTCAAGTATAGAGGAGCTAGCCATGCGCTAAACACTTTGAATCGTGCTGAGAAGGCAAACGGCGTTATTGCCTACTCTTCTGGAAACCACGCACAAGGAGTCGCCCTGGCAGCTCAAGAGCGCAACATTCCCGCCACCATCGTTATGCCCGACGACGCGCCCACCAACAAAATTGCCAACACTCGGGCCTATGGCGCCAGGGTGGTAACGTATCAACGAGGTGTCGAGAGCAGAGAAGCCATTGGCGACTCGATTGCGAAGCGCGACGGCCTCGCCCTCATTAAGCCCTACGATGACCACCGAGTGATTGCGGGACAAGCGAGTGTTGGCGTTGAGATCAGTCAACAATGCTCTGAGCTCGGCCTAGACGACTTCTCTGTGCTTTGCTGTTGTGGTGGCGGTGGTTTGAGCGCTGGTATCGCGCTTGTTTTGGAGGCCTACAACACTGGCGCGCAGCTCCATACCTGCGAGCCTAACGCATTTGACGACACAGCGCGCTCGCTCATTACGGGGACTCGTCAAACCAACGCAACTGAAACGGGATCGATCTGCGATGCGATTCTGACGCCTTCGCCGGGGGAATTCACTTTTCCTATCTTACAACGTCTAGCCGGGACGGGATTGGTCGCTAGTGATACGGAAGTTCTTAAAGCCATTGCGGTGGCATTTGATACGCTCAAACTAGTCGTTGAGCCGGGTGGGGCCATCGCCCTTGCTGCGGCTCTGTTTTCTGATCAACTACCCGATTCCGATACCCTTGTTGTCGTGCTATCTGGCGGCAACGTTGACCCCCGAATTTTCCAGCAAGCCCTGGGCCTTAATCGTTAACAAGTAGCGCCCATCACGCTGTGGAATATTCACAATTTCGGTGATCTGTACCGATCATCAAACCGTAACTTTCCAAGCAATTAACCGGTGGGGTGAATCGCCTAGGCGATGGCTTATTGCACGACCGAAATTCGCGGCTGCGACGCTCGGGCTGTGTGCATTGGCACTCGGATTCCCCACACCACCAGGTGAGCGAGGGAGACACCAATGAGCGACAACAACAGCTGGGGCGTGATGACGTCACAGGCGGCTGAGGATGCACTGCGGTCCGATATTCGCAACGACGCAATAGGGTTCCATGGCGACATCGCCGCCAGAGAGATTCACTGGTTCAATGCCGAGCAAGAAGCCTGGGTCGCAAAATCCATTGACGGGCCCTGGCGAGGTTGGGCGTCGGAGGACGGAGCCGCGAAGGAGGTTGAGCAGTGGACACCCTGGTCGAACGCCCTTGATAGCAGCGCAGCTCCCTATTATCGATGGTTCGTCGGTGGGGAAACAAATGCCTGTTTTAACCTTATCGACCGCCACCTACTGCACGACCGTGGCGATAAGACTGCGATCATTTTCGAAGGCGACCGATGGGATCCCTCTAAAAATAGCGGGCGCGGGGGCCCCGTAACCGAGCAGCACTTCAGCTACCGTGATGTCTTTATCGAAGTGATGGCTCGTGTTGAGGTCCTCGCCTCTTTGGGTTTAGTGAAAGGCGATCGGATCGCCTTCAACCTGCCCAATATTCCCGAGCAAATCTTCTACATGCTGGCCGCTCAGCGAATGGGCATTATCTACACCCCTGTTTTCGGTGGCTTCTCAGCAAAAACCCTGTCTGATCGAATACACGACGCCGGTGCAAAGCTTGTCATTACCGCCGACGGCGGCTATCGCAACGCGGAAGTGGTCGCCTACAAAGGCACCTATGCCGATCCAGCTCTGGATAATTACATCCCGAGGGAAACAGCACTCAGCGCGCTGGCAGCTGTGCTTAACGAATTCGAACTAGGAGATCTCAGTGATACTCTCTACGCACAAGTCGAATCAGCATTAGCTAGCGAGATCACCCTAGAGCGCTCCGATGTCATGCGCGAATTGGGCGCATCGCTGGCCGCTCAAACCGGGCTGGCCGCTGAGACAACTGCCGAATTACGAACGGCGGTTGCAAGGCATTTGGCAAATGCGACACACGATGTAGAAAACGTCATTGTTGTCGAGTACACCGGACAGGAAATTGTCGAGCATCCGCGTGATCAGTGGTCGGGTGACTTGGTCGCGGCAGCGAAGCAGCGATTAGCCAGCGCAATTGGTGTTGATGCGATTGATTCGCTCCGCGAGGGCTCCGATCACGCGCTGTGGAGTCGATTAAACGCTGTTCACCCGGCCGAGAGTGTCGATTCGAACTTCCCGCTATTTATCATCTATACCTCGGGGTCAACCGGTAAGCCGAAAGGTGTGGTACACACTCATGGCGGTTGGCTGTCAGGCGTCAGCCACACCATGCGCACGGTATTTAATGCCACTCCCGACGACACGCTCTATGTTATCGGTGACCCGGGTTGGATTACTGGGCAGAGCTATTTGATTGCCGCTCCGCTAGTGCAGGGCATGACCACTGTTATCGCAGAAGGCTCTCCGCTCTTCCCGCATGCTGGACGCTTCTCCTCCATTATCGAGCGCTACAAAGTAACCCTATTTAAAGCGGGCTCCACCTTCCTCAAAGCGGTAATGACAGACCCAGCTAGCGCCCGAGAAATGGCTGACTTTGATATGTCATCCCTGCGTGCAGGCACGTTCTGTGCGGAGCCAGTGTCACCTGCTGTGCAGCAGTTTGCGATGGATAACATCTGCAAGCACTACATCAATTCGTACTGGGCGACCGAGCACGGCGGTATTGTCTTCTCCTGCCCTTGGGGTGGCTATAAGCCGCTAGCAGCCGATGCTAAAACTTGGCCACTACCGTGGGTGCAGGCAGAAGTTCGGGTCGTGGAAGAAACTGCGGAAGACGGCAGTGTCACAAGTTGGAGAACCGCAGAGTCCGGCGAAAAAGGCGAGCTAGTCATTACGCAGCCCTACCCCTATCTGGCTCGAACTTTGTGGGGCGATGCCGACAATTTATTTAGCGACGCGTGGCGCGGTGATATCGATCGATTCTCATCGGTATATTTCACGCGTTGGCAAGGTGAGCTGACTTACACCCAGGGTGACTATGCCCGCCAACACGATGATGGCGCCTTCACCTTGCACGGTCGGTCCGATGACGTGATTAACGTATCGGGCCACCGTATCGGTACCGAAGAAATTGAAGGGGCGATTCTTCGCGATAAGACACTGCGCGAAGATTCCCCGGTGGGCAATGTGGTGGTGGTTGGCGCCCCGCATGATGAGAAAGGAGAGACGCCTGTCGCCTTCTTGGTCGCTGCCGCCGGTCGCAAACTGTCGGACGACGACCTTGCACGCCTACAATCACTCGTGCGCTCGGAGAAAGGGGCCACCGCGGTACCATCTGATTTCCTCGTAGTCTCAGCATTTCCGGAAACCCGCTCGGGTAAGTACATGCGACGCACATTGCGTTCGATTCTGTTGGATCAGCCACTGGGCGATATATCGACCCTTAAAAACCCAGAGTCGGTCGAGGAAATCGGGCACGCCGTAGCGCAATGGAAAGATTTCGGCCGACTCACCGAGGCGCGCCGCGTGGTCCAGACTTGGCGTTACCTGCGGGTCGAAACCCACGAGATAGCGCCTGATCGTTTAGTGGCGCTCGTTGTGGTCAACAGCCCACCAGTCAATGCGCTTAGCGAGCGAACGCTTGATGAACTGCATACAGCGTTGCAGCAGTTGGCGCACCAGTCCGATCTTTCGGCCATGGTTATCACTGGCGCGCGCGGTACCTTCGTCGCCGGTGCCGATGTCAAAGAGTTGCTAAAAATTGGTGAAAAAGGTGACCTAGAATCGGCAGTCACGCTTCCCAATGCAGCACAAACTGCCTTCTCAATTATCGAAGACCTCGATATCCCGGTGATCGCTGCGGTGAATGGTCCAGCGCTGGGTGGCGGTAATGAACTGGTACTTGCCTGTTCTCATGTAATTGCTGCACGCCACGCCGAGTTCGGTCAGCCGGAGATCAACCTGAACCTATTGCCTGGCTACGGTGGTACCCAGCGCCTCGTCAGAAAGCTGTTTCATGCTCATGGGCGCGATGGCGCGGCAACAGCGCTTCGAATGATGTTCGACGGACGCACCATTGACGCAGAAACGGCGAGGGCAATCGGTCTGATCGACTCAATTGTCAGCGAGGAAGGTCTCAGCCCGGTCGAGGCAGCCATGGCCGCCTTGCGCGATCACTTCGCGGGTGGCGACGCACTAAAAGCATCATCAGCTCGACGCAAGGTCTTAAAGGAGCAGCGCGAGCAGCCGGTTGGTATCGATGCCAGCATTATTGAGCATACGGGGGTAGCCCTCGCGTTACAGCAAATTCGAAACAGCGGTCGGAACAAGCCTGCAGATATGGTGATCGATGCCGTTTTGACCGGTGCGAGCCAGGGACAGTCCGCAGGTTTATTGAAAGAAGCCGAGCTTTTTGCGCAAGGCGTTTGTGATCCTGAGTGCGGTCCCTCGGGTATTCCGGCGTTTTTAGAGAAACGAAGCGCACCGTTGCCGCCGAAGCCGACCGACGTCCAACCCGATGCGGATGCCCATCAGCGCGCAGCGCTAATTGCGGAAGGTAAGCTACTGCCCATGGGCGCCAGTTTCTTCCCTGGAATCACGCCAATCCCAGAGTATCAATTGGGTTACGGTGTTATGCGCTCGGCTGAAGACGGTCGCCCGTTACACGGTGACCCTGAAGTCGCTGAAAAAGAGCTGATTTTCGAGACACCGAACCCAGGACCCAACGAGGCCTTAGTTTACATCCTCGCCTCAGAGATGAACTTCAATGACATATGGGCGATCACGGGTATTCCGGTATCCCCGTTTGATGCCAGAGATGCCGACGTACAGGTTACCGGTTCGGGCGGCGTCGGCATGGTGGCCCAGCTCGGTCAAGATCTCGTGCGCGAGGGTCGTCTGTCGGTGGGCGACATCGTTACTATCTACTCGGGACAAAGCGAGTTGATGGCCCCGGACCAGGGACTCGACCCCATGGCGGCAGACTTCCGCATTCAGGGGTATGAGCGCAACGATGGTAGTCATGCACAATTTTTGACGGTGCAGGGACCCCAGTTGCACGCCAAGCTACCGGGGCTCAGTATCGAAGAAGCCGGCTCCTACGGCCTTACAATGGGCACGATTCATCGCGCACTCTACAACACGCTTGCCATCGAGCCTGGAAAACGCTTGTTCGTCGAGGGCGCCTCTACGGGGACAGGTTATGACTGTCTGCGCAGTGCACTCTCATCGAGTTGTGCGGCACTTGGCATGGTCTCGAGCGACAGCCGAGGTGAGCGTGTCCAAGCGGTCGGTGGCCACAGCATTAACCGAAAAGATGAACGCTGGTCAGATATTTTCACGGCGGTCCCAGATGATCCTGCTGAGTGGCCAGCTTGGGAAGCGGCCGGAGAAGCTTTCGTCGCAGAGGCAGAACGCCTCACCGGCGGTCAAATTGACTACTCGGTCTCACACGCGGGTGAAACCGCCTTCCCCCGCTCGTTCCAGTTATTGGGCGATGGCGGCGTGCTCACATTCTATGGTGCGTCATCTGGATATCGATTTACCTTTATGGGCAAATCGGGTCGATCGACCCCCGCCGAGCAGTTCTCCAAGGCAGGATTGCGAGCCGGACAGTCGCTACTCGTAGTATACGGACCTGGAGCCGAAGACGGCATTGTCGACCCGGTCGCCATCGAGGCCATCGAAGTCGGCTGTCAGCGAGGCGCGCAGGTCGCGGTGTTGGCCGATACCGTATCGCAGCGTGAATTCGTGACCTCGCTAGGCTTTGGCGCCCAAATGAAAGGCGTTGTGAGCCTCGAAGAAATCGAGCGTCGCCTCGGCGATGACTTTGACCCACCCGGCCCGTTTCAGCAGATGCCGAATCCGTTTACCGAATCGGCCGCCTTTAAAGAGTCGGTTCGCGCTTTTTCTGACCGTACGCTGAAACCAATTGGATCGACAATCGCACCGCTTTTGCGCAATACACTGGATAAGCGCGGTCTGCCTGATGTCGTTTTCGAGCGCGCAGGACGCGATGGTCTGGCACTGGCTACATCACTGGTTAAGCCCAATGTCGGCAAGATCGTGTACTCAGAAGATCTTAAAGGCGTGCGGCTGAGCTTTTATGCACCTCAGGTATGGATGCGACAGCGTCGTATATTGATGCCAACGGCTGAAATTCGGGGTACGCACCTCAACACGTCGCGAGAATTCGCAGAGATGCAAGAGCGAATCGCCGCTGGTCACATCAACGTATTGCCGCCCACCATTATTCCCATGGAGGACGTGCCAGCAGCACACCAGGCAATGTGGGAGAACCGTCATCAAGGGGCTAACTACGTGGCACTCCATGCACTTCCCCGCACCAATCTCAAGTCGCGTGACGAACTCTATCGTGCTTGGGCCATCCGCGACGCCGAAGAGCGTGGCGAAACACTGACCAAGGTCGAAACCGGTTCGGCAGGAGCACTTCGATGAATGATATGAGCGATATCCCACAAGATCTGCTGACGCAGTCGATTGCCGGGCGCCGCCTAGACAATAAATGCATCATCCTCACCGGTGCGGCGGGCTCAATTGGCAGCTTTATCACCCGGCAACTGTTGCGCGAAGGTGCGCGAGTCATGTTGACTGGGCGAGATCAGAGCAAGCTCGACGACTTCATGGGCGACCTGGTCGCAGAGGGCTTTGACGAGAACTTTATGGTCAGCGCGACCGGTGACTGCGCGGACCCTGAGGTCTGCAGAGATATCGTAGCGAAAACAGTTACTGCCTTCGGACCTATCGATGTCCTCGTCAACAATGCAGGCGCTG
>NTKA01000022.1 GCA_002456975.1 Halieaceae bacterium MED-G27 | reverse complement strand
AGCCCGCCCAGCAAGGTCCAGATACCAGGCAAATTACTGTAGGAAGGATTGGAGCTGTCGAGAATCATGACGAAGTGACCCGGCACTTCCTCTCTCAAGCGTTGCAAGCCAGCGATAGCGCCCTCACCCAGCCCCACTGCATCGAGGGCAAGCCAGGTGATGGCAAAACCACCAAGAATGAGAATGACTACTTGAATGATATCCGTGAGGGCAACCGCCTTTAATCCTCCGTAGAGCGAGTACAAGACCGCAAACGCCGCTAGACCGCACATAGCGACGAAAACGTCCACACCCGTCAGGCTTTCAATCGCCAGTCCACCAAGCCACAAAACGGCTGTTAGGTTCACTGCGGTGTAAAGCACGATCCAATAGAACGACATCAGTGACTTCACACCCGAGCCATATCGGGTCTGGAGAAACTGCGGCATCGTGTAGATTTCGCGCTTTAAGAAAATCGGCAGAAAATACTTAGCAACAATCAACAAGACAATCGCCGCCTGCCATTCATAAGCGGCGATCGCGAGACCAACGACAAAGCCCTGTCCTGACTGACCTATGATCTGCTCAGCCGAGATGTTTGCCGCAATCAATGAGGCGCCGATAGCCCACCATGGCAGGGTACGACCGGCCAGAAAATAATCCTCGGTGGTCTTGTCCTGACCGTTATCACGTGAGACCCACTGCGCGAATCCAAACAGGAGCACAGCGTAAAGCGCGACAATTGCAACGTCGATACTTGTCATTAGTGTTGTTCCTCGTTGTTATTGATTTATTGGCTTCTGAGCAATCTACAAATTATCGTTCACCATATCAGCACAGGACACACCTGCCTTGATCGAGGGCGTTGTAGAAAGTGCGATATTGGAGATCTCGATAGTCAGCGACCCTTTGGTCGCCATGACGAACGCGGTTTCAACCCCTGCCAAGTTGGTGCCTGCCTGCTCAAAACAAGCGACTGGGATGGCTTTTTGTGTCCACTGCCCAAGCGCGGAGTCGCTCAGCACCTTGGTGAACCGAGTGCTACCCGAGCAGGGGTACTTACAATCCATACGTAGCTCGACCAGCTCGGTAGGTTGCTCAACCACACGATAATCAATCACCAGTGCACCGCCCGCCTCGTTAAGCTCGGTCAGATCAGTCGGATACTCGGACTGGAAATAAACCTGAGACACATTGGTCCCGTCCCCGGTAAATGTCACGCGGCGCGAGTCCTCTTGCACGACGCGGTCAATGGCCTCGACAACAACGCTTCCCGTAGAAGAGCTCGATCGGCTCGATGAGGCATCCACCGCCCAATCGCTGTCGTCCCCGACATAGAGCTTCCAAGGCCCACGGGGGCCGCCGTTGAAAATTTCCTGATCGAGGCTGTTATCAGCGCCGATGGTGGTTTCAGACAGCATCGCCCAGGCCACCTCGTCATCAACCGAAAGCCCAAAACCCAGTGGGAAAATGAAGTCATCGACCGGTAAGTCTCGATTCTCCGCGTTCACGTCGAGGTTAGGCCAAGGCATCGGTAGTCGCCCTGTGAAATCAAATTGCACACTGCCATCTGCATCGCTCAGTAACACATCGGCAACACCAGCCCCTTCTGAGCCCGGTAACCAGCTGACGACAAACGCTTGGGAGTCGTTTAACAAATCGTTGACCCACATCGGACGCCCCGTCAGAAACAACGACACCACAGGAACATCGCGAGCTACCAGAGAGTTCACCAACGCCTTTTCACCTCGCATCGATAGCCACTCGAGCGAATAAATATCGCCTTGCATCTCGGCATAGGGAGTTTCACCGAATACTATTATGGCGGCATCAACCTCGGCGGATGGGTCGGTGGTTATCTGCCCGCCTGCAACATCAATCTGTGCCTGTAGGCCCTGAAGAATCGATGTGCCGCCGGGGAAGTCACGATTTGAGTTCCCAGTGCCCTGCCAACTCACTGACCAACCACCACTCTGCATACCGATGTCATCTGCACCCGGGCCAGCTATGAGGTAGGTGCCCTTGGGATTTAGCGGCAACAACTGGCCCTCGTTTTTAAGTAGCACTTGCGACTTTCGAACAGCTTCCCGCGCAATGGCTCGATGCTCCGGGTTGCCAATTTGATCTCTAAATCCCTGCGCAAAAGATGAAGGCTCGCCCCGGGAAAACAAACCCGCCCGAATTTTCATCACCAAAATTCGACTGACAGCTTCGTCAATTCGGTCGATAGAGATCTCACCCGATTTAACCTGCTCCAATAGGTTGTAGTACAGGGGCTTCCAGTCCGCCGGCGCCATAATCATGTCGATACCGGCATTGACTGCCTTGGCACAGTCGTCATTGGTGCAGCCCAGGACCTCGCCAATTCCATTCCAGTCGCTGACCACCATGCCGCCGAAACCCATTTCATCCCGCAGTAGATCGGTCAGAATTGCTTTACTGCCATGGATTTTGTCGCCGTACCAGCTATTGAATGAGGCCATAACACTCATGACATCCTCATTGATCGCTTCGACGTAGCCTCGGCCGTGAATGTCGACTAGCTGATCCAATGGCAATGTAGTCTCACCGCGATCATCACCTCGGAGTGTTCCTCCATCCCCGATAAAATGCTTTGCTGTAGAGGCGACTCCCTCGGCCTGCATGGCTCTCACCACTGGAGCAACGAAGCTCGCCGCTATCTCTGGGTCAGAGCTAAACGACTCGTAGGTCCGGCCCCATCGAAAATCTTTTGCCACGGCGACTGTGGGCGCGAAAATCCAATCGATACCGGTAGCTTTAACC
The DNA here is from genome assembly GCA_002456975.1 of Halieaceae bacterium MED-G27. Lineage (GTDB taxonomy): Bacteria > Pseudomonadota > Gammaproteobacteria > Pseudomonadales > Halieaceae > Luminiphilus. The sequence continues at coordinate 30,300 of NTKA01000022.1, read as the reverse complement.
TCTCGAGCTGTAGCACCAATGATCCGACTGACTAATTCAGTATCGCGAGTAGCACCCAACCCAACGTTATGCGGAAAGAGCGTCGCCCCCATGACGTTGTTGTGCCCGTGAACGGCGTCAGTACCCCAGACAATCGGGATGCCAGCGCCGCCGGTCGAGGTGTCCAGTGACGCGTTGTAATAATCATCCGCCAGTTGCACCCAATCCGAGACGGTGGAGTACTTGTCATTACTCGGGAAACCGCCGCCACCGTTCAGTACGCTACCCAGATAGAAATCCCTGACATCCTCAGGCGTAACGTCACGAATCTCGCCCTGAATCATTTGCCCTATTTTTTGCTCTGGCGAAAGGCTGGATACGATACTGGCCACGCAACCACTGCTGTCGTCGCTGGGCGCCAATGCAAACGCACAAGCCAGTGCCGGGTTGCTGCCGTTTGAATTAGTGTCCTCAGAGGGCTGATGGCAGGCAGCCAGTGCTGCAACGCAGGTGATTAGGAGAGTAAAATTGCGGTATGAGCGATTCAAACCTAGCGGCATGGTTGCCATTCCTTTTATCAATTGGTCCCCAGTCATGGTGAGTACTACCGCTTTTCTTATTCCGTTGTTTTTGCAACGAATAGTCACTCGACGGGCACAATTTATTTCTACTTCAAGCTGCCACCGTAGCCGCAAACATAAACTGCAATCACCCTATTTGCGACAACCGGTGCTCACACCACGGCAGTCGGGACTGCTGAGATACAACGACATCTGAGCAATTTAATTCATTGCAGTTTTTAACAAACGACTGCTGATTTTTGGCTGGATTGACGCGGTATTCCCGAGCCCCAAACCTGCCTTCCCTTTTACCGCACTCATATCCCACCTTGTCTCAACCCCATTCCCTACCGGGACCGCTCGTGGGATGTTAGCGTCTAACCAAATTTACTAACTAATAAATAGTCGGGGTTATGCCAAGCATGGATCGTCACTTGTTTGCTAAAAAGCGTGTGTCTCTCGCGGTATCGATGGCACTGGGTGCTGTGACTGCCATTCCTGCAGTCGCTCAGGAGTCAGAGAGCGCTAATGACCAGGTCATGGAAGAAATCGTTGTTACCGGTATCCGTTCGAGCCTGAAGCGCGCAATGGACACCAAGCGCGACGCCACGGGCGTTGTTGATGCGATTACTGCTGAAGATATCGGCGACTTCCCCGATACTAACTTAGCCGAAGCGCTACAGCGGATCACCGGCGTTGCAATCGATAGAACTCGTGGCGAAGGCGCTCGAGTTACAGTCCGTGGTTTCGGAGCTGACTTCAATCTGGTGACCTTGAACGGCCGTCAAATGCCGACCCACAGTGGCTTCGGTCGCTCGTTTGACTTTGGTGATATTGCGTCAGAAGCAGTGTCTGGCGTCGAGGTCTACAAGACAGCGCAGTCAGATATCCCAACCGGTGGCATTGGTGCAACCATAAACGTACTGACTGCGAAGCCCCTAGATCGACCCGGTACTAATTTCACGCTGAGCGCAAAAGGCGTTCGCGATAAGAGCTCCCGCTCAGGGGATGACGTAACGCCTGAGATTGCAGTTCTGTTCTCCCAAACATTCCTTGACGATACCGTTGGTATAGCAGTGACCGGATCCTACCAAGAGCGGCACTCTGGCGAGGCTTCAGGAAGAACCAGCTCATGGACCGAATTCCCGGGCATTCCAGATAACGGTACCAACATCAATGCGCCGACTGGGGATGCGATCCCAGCCGTACCTCGCGAAAACACCTACGCTCTAGACGAATATGTGAGAGTGCGGGAAAACGCCCAGGTAACCATGCAATGGCGCCCGATCGATTCATTGACGGCAACGCTTGATTACACGATGGCTGAGCTGGATTTGACTCACACTGGGAACTCAGTAGGCACCTATTACGGTCAGATCCGCGAAGAAGGCAGTTGGACAACTGTAGACAACGTGGCATCACCGGTAATCTACACCGAAAGCTTCAACCAGCCAGACTTCGTAATGGGCACATTTGAAGATGCATCACTGAACGAGAGAGAGTCTATCGGCTTCAATCTCGAATGGGATGCAACCGACCGGCTCAGTCTAAGCCTCGACGTTCATGAGTCAACGGCAAAATCGTCACCGAGTGGACGGTATGGCAGCTACGCCCAAGTCGCTATGTCTGTGTATGGTCGAGAGATTGCGAGCACAGACTTCAGCAATGAAGTTCCCGTCCTAAGCGTACAATTGGCAGAGCCCTTGTCTCCTGATGATCTTCACATCTCAGGCAGCAAATTCACGAACAACTGGGCCGACATGACACTTGGGCAAGCACAATTTGACGGCACGTTTGACGTGTCTGAAGACCTCCAAGTTAACTTTGGTTTGTCGCGCACGGAAGTGGACAACTACTCGGCGGCATCATTGGTACAGCGTGACAAATGGTCCAGCGCGGATACCACAGCTTATGGCAGCGTTGCTGATATTGCCGTACCTGCGTCACTTGAGGGCGTTTTCAACGCACTGGCTGGTGGTCATCAGATCGCTACACAGTTCTTTATGGCTGACCTAGGCGACTTGATTGAGCGAGCACTTTATCTCAACTCGCTGAACCCGAATAACCCACTGTATTACGGCCAGATTTACGGCAACAACGAAAATCTCAACGGTAGCTGCGGCAACGCGTTTTGCAATCAGTGGGAGCCAAATAACGGTGAAGATGAGTTTGAGGAAAATACCGACGCGGCCTACCTGCAGGTAAGCTACCAAGGGGTGGCTTTCGATATGCCCTACACCGTCCGTGGTGGTGTTCGATACGAAGAAACCGAAGTGACTTCTTATTCGATTATCCCAACTTATGAAGGAATTTCCTGGTCCGGAGGCAACGAGTTCGTTGTGCTTCAGGGCTCAAAAACGCGATCTACCGGATTGACAGGAAGTTATGACCACATGCTGCCATCGCTTGATTTTGACATCGAGCTTACTGATGACTTGGTTTTCCGAGCCGCGGTAAGCCAGACGATCGCGCGAGCCGGCTTTGGATCCTTAAAAGGCGTCCCCTCGGTTCCGCTTTACATTCCAGTAACCCGCGGGGTTCAGGGCAATATTTCGGTTGATTACGGAAACCCTGGCTTGCTGCCTTACGAAGCAGATAATATCGATCTATCGTTAGAGTACTACTATGGCGACGCGAGCTATATTTCTGTCGGTTACTTTGATAAGGAAGTGGCCAACTGGATCGGCGCGAGCTCTGTAGAGGATGTGGTTTACGACGAGAACTTGGTGCACCCAGGTTTAGGTCCGCTCTATCAGGAAGCTGCTGCGGCCCTCGAAGCGGATACGGGCGAGATACCCTCAAACGGTGATATTCGTCAGTACATCTTCGACAACTACGCTAATGCTCCGGGTGTAGATCCGGCAAACGACGCCATCTATGGTGTGGTAGGTCGAGATAATCCGATTAGAGTGAACATCAATACAGTCACCAACAGTGATCGTCTCGAGAGTATCGATGGCTTTGAGTTAGCATGGCAGCACAACTTTGGTGATACCGGCTTTGGCTTCATTGCTAACGCGACTTTCGCGAGCGGTTCGGCAGAATACGATAATTCGTCCGATGCAGCGCAAAACGCTCTGGGTGGCCTGAGTGATACTCGAAACGTAATCCTGTTTTATGACAAATATGGATTCCAAACTCGGGTAGCGTACAACTGGCGCGATGAGTACTTTACCGGTAACCCCATTCAGCCCTCCTATGTAAGGGCTTACGAGCAGTGGGATGCCAACGTAACCTACGAGCTAACGGATAACTTCACGGTCTTTGCTGAAGGTATTAACATGACGAACAACACCTTCCGTTCGTATGCTAGAAGTTGGTATCAGGTCTATGCCGCTGGTCAACAAGGGGCGCGGTTTAATGTCGGGTTCCGATACGCTTTCTGAGAAAGTGATACCGCAGTGTATCTAAGCCGCCTTAAAGGCGGCTTTTTTTTAGTATTAATAAAGAGTCCGGAAATAAATTGGACGTGCTTGCACATTTGAAAGCCCAATTAATTATCATTAGTCATGGCAAATGTTCAGAAGTTAAACGCTCGAGATCACGGCGAGCTGAAGATCCTGCAAAACCCCAATGAATTTGCTGAGGATACTTATGCCCCCATAGTCCTCGGCGAAATGCGGGCACTGCAGGCGTGCTTTCCACTGCTGTTTACCCGAAACAAAACAGATGGCGCGTATCACCCAATCGCGCTATTTGGTGTTCAAGCTGGAGAAAATCTATGTATCGGTCAAAACCAATGGCAGACGCCTTACGTGCCTATGATGATTCAGCGCGGGCCACTGCTTATCGGACAAGACCCACCGGCCGAAGGTAGCGACGAAGAGCGCTATGTCGCCATTAATCTGGACCATCCCAACGTGAATAAAGATCACGGGTTCGCCCTGTTTAACGAAGATGGCTCTACGACTTCTTATTTAGAGCGGCTGGCCACGATGCTCGAAGGTATTCACCAAGGGCTTAAAACAGCAGGAGCCTTTACCCAAACCCTAACGAAACATGAGTTGATCACGCCCATCAATTTTCAGATACCACTGCCAGACGAGAAACGAATAGATCTAACCGGTCTACATGCGATCGACGACGAAAAACTGCAAAGTGCCGATGACTCGGTCGTCACAGACCTTCAGCAGCAGGGCTTTCTCCTCCCTGCTTACATGATGGTCGCTTCGATGTCGCAGATGAAGCGACTTATCAACCTCAAGAATCAGCGGATGATGGAAAATTCATTGGTGTCGTGATGACTGAAAGAGCCATAGACGAAATTGTTGTCACACATCAGCAAGACTTACCTGAAGGGTTGCTGACTTCAGACGCTCCGTGGGTAGCCCGTGGCTTCGTGGAGAATTGGCCGATCGTTCAAGCAGCTGAAAACAGCCTCGAGGAATCACTCCGCGGATTACTTTCGTTCTATCAACAAAAGCCCGTCAGCACTATTATCGCGGAACCGGAGCATCGCGGTCGTTTTTTCTATGACGACAGCCTATCCGGCTTCAACTTTTTATCTTTGGAAACATCGCTGCCGCAAGTCATCGAGCAGTTACTAACGAATAGGCATACTGCAGAGCCGCCCGGCATTTATGTGGGCTCAACCGACGTTGACCAATGGCTACCTGGGTTTACCAGGGCAAACCCTCTTGGGTCCGTGTTACCCAACCTAACCACAAGCTTATGGCTGGGGAACAGAAGCCGTATTTCGGCACATTTCGACTTCCCCAGGAATATCGCCTGCTGCATCTTTGGAAGGCGTAGGTTCACTTTGGCGCCTCCAGAACAAATTGAGAATTTGTATATCGGGCCGCTCGATTTCACACCTGCTGGGCAGCCTATAAGCATGGTCGATTTTAATAACCCTGACTACGCTCGCTTCCCGAGATTCGCGGAGGCCGAAAAGGCCCTACTCACTGTTGAACTGGAACCGGGCGATGCCGTGTACATACCAAGTCTCTGGTGGCATCACGTTGAAGGACTCGACCCGATCAATGGGTTGATCAATTATTGGTGGCACGAGCTTAGTCCTGTCAATGGCTCACCCATTGACGCCTTGAAACACGCCTTGATGAGTGTCCGGTGTTTGCCAAAAGCTCAGCGCGATGCCATGAAAAACTTTTTCAACCATTATATCTTCGCTGACGATGATGAGCATTTAGCTCATATGCCTGAGGCCATTGCAGCTAGCTTTGACAGTAATAATCAAGATATAGCGCAACGACTGCGGAACCACCTGCAGCGAACTTTAACGCACTGAGGCACAAGCGCTTATGCAAAAGTCCATCGAAAAAGTAGTGATTGCAGGAGGGGGCACCGCAGGCTGGATGGCAGCAGCGGCACTCTCGAGGCTTGTCGCTAGACCGCTCTCGATCACGCTTATCGAGTCAGAGGATATAGGCACTGTCGGGGTCGGCGAAGCCACCATTCCTTCAATACTGACTATCAATCGAATGCTGCAAATACCCGAGCCCGACTTTATCAAGTTGACCAGTGGTACTTTTAAACTAGGGATACAGTTTGAAAACTGGCGAGTATCGGGCGAATCCTACATTCACTCATTCGGAGAGACGGGCAAGGGGTCGTGGGCCGCTGGATTCCATCATTTCTGGCTGCGAGCTCGTGAGCTCGGGATTGCAGGGGAGTATGGTGACTATTGCGCTGAACTGAAGGCCGCTCAGGAAGAGAAATTTGCCATCAGTAGTCAGCAGCGCTTGAACTATGCCTATCACCTCGATGCGACTAAATACGGGCGTTACCTCAGGGGACTCGCCGAAAGTGCCGGCGTTACGCGAGTTGAGGGAAAAATCTCAAGCGTGAATCTGAGCGACGATGGCGATATTGCATCGCTTGATATCAACGACGGCGACAGCACCGTCGAAGGCGACCTATTCATCGATTGCACGGGTTTCAGAGCCTTATTGTCAGGCGCGGCGCTAAACGGGACCTACGACGATTGGACGCATTGGCTACCTGCTAATCGCGCATGGGCGGTGCAAAGCGAGCTGGGGGAGCATCCAAAGCCTTACACTAGGGCGATTGCCCATAAAGTGGGTTGGCAGTGGCGAATTCCACTGCAGCACCGTGCTGGTAACGGCATCGTTTATAGCAACGAATTCATGAGCGATGACGATGCACGCGACACACTGGTTGCGAATGTTCCCGAAAAGCTAATCATCGAGCCTCGTCCCATAAAGTTTGTGACTGGGCAACGCAGACAGTATTGGAACCGAAACTGCGTGGCTTTGGGTTTAGCAAGTGGCTTTATTGAGCCGCTTGAATCCACCAGTATCCATATGATTCAAAATGGTATTATGTGGTTGCTCTTGATGTTCCCGGATCCTGTGATCGAAAAGAGCACGATAAAAGAATACAACCTGAGAATAAGATCTGAAGCTGAGTACATTAGAGATTTCATTGTGCTCCATTACGCAGCCAATGAACGCTATGGCGATCCGTTTTGGGATCATTGCCGAAATATGGCCCTACCAGACACTCTCTCGCATAGGATGGAGTTATTTAAGAAGACAGGCCGAATCTTCCAAGCTCAAGACGATATTTTTACTGAGAATTCTTGGGTTCAAGTGATGTTGGGGCAGGGAGTGACTCCCACCGCCTTTCACAACATTGCGGCAGGACAGGGCGAGCCATCGCTCGACAAATTCATGCAGGGTATTCGCGATAATGTAGAAAACACTGTCGCTGGCTTACCTCGACATGCTGACTACATAAAGCAGCTGATGGCGCACGCAAAAGTTTAAGTAAATCAAGACGGGAGCATTCCCTTTGGCCCACGTTATGTGTAATCCACGGGACGCTGCACCAGTTTCTCATAACCGTGGGCGAAGTAGCCCGAGCACAAAGTAAACGGAGGCGATAAGTCAAAAAAAAACCGGACTCTAGGTCCGGTTCTTAATTGGTTGCGCTGTAGTCTTATCGAACCAATACGAACTGCCACCAATTACCTGTATCAGTCGTCTGGATCGTCAGGGTCAAGGTGCGCTGGTCTTCGCTGAGGTAAGCGTTGTACACCAACTCCGCTGGAGCAGCATCCGGGGTGGCCAACTCACCAGAGTTGGTCACCTTCGATAGGCCGATATACGCACCTGCGCCCTGAAGCGTTAGGGTCTCTGCGTCAGCATCATAGACATGCGTTGCTGCAGAGCCGTCGTGGGGAGCGACCGGAGTACCGCATATATCTGCACCTTCGTCAGAACCCTGCCAACCCTCGATCCACGTTTCGCTCTGCTGGTCAATTGCAAAGCTGCCGTCGGCACCAAAAATGTACGCATCGTCGAACCAACAAGCACGCTCATCGTTAATGACCGCCGTATTGTTGAACCATTGCGTATCGAATTCGGCTGGGCCGACCCCCATTGATCCAATCTCGGTCGACAGATACCACGACCCAGCGATCGGTGATTCGCCAGGCAACTCAGCAACCTTCACCATCTTGTGCTGCCACCAGTTACCTGAATCCTGTGTCTGAATGGTCACGGTGACGGTTCCGTCGTCATTATCGTAAAGATTGTATGTAACAGTCTCTGGAGCTTGCTCTGGCGACGCAGTCTCACCGGCATTAGTCACCTTGGGAAGTCCCAAGTAAGCGCCTTGTCCCATCAAGGTCAGTTCTCCGGCCTCTTGATCGTGCGACCACATAAAGTCACCGGCACCATCGTGTGGCGCGACGGGAGTGCCACAGATATCCGCCCCCTCGCTTGAGTTCTGCCATCCCTCAATCCAGGTTTCGCCCTGTTGATCGATCGTCAATGTGCCATCGGCGCCAAACGTAAACTCATCGTCGAAGAAGCAGGCTCGCTCATCGTTGATTACGTCTGTGTTGTTAAACCATTGGGTGTCGAACTCCGCGGGACCAACACCGAGGGTACCCACCTCGGTCGACGTTACCCAAGTACCTAGCATGATTGACGGGGGTGGTGGCTCCGCAGTCTTCACAAACTGGTAGGTCCAGAAGTTGGTAGGCAACGCTTCAATTACCAAGTCAAGCGACGTGCGATCATCTGATAGATACGCCGAGTACACAGTGCTCTCTGGCGCTGCGTCTGGCGACGCCAACTCTGCGCCATTGACGGTCTTAGGCAGTCCCATGTAAGCGCCTTTGCCGTAAAGCGTCAGCATTTCCGCTTCCTCATCGAACTCAAAGGTCGCCTCGACGCTTCCATCGTGTGGCGCCACGGGGGTACCACATATATCGGCGCCTTCTTCGGAGGCCTGCCAGCCCTCAATCCAAGTCGTGTCTCCGAGTACGTTGGTAAATGATCCATCGCGACCAAAAATATACTGGTCATCGAAGAAACAAGCACGTTCGGTGTTAACACCCTCCGTGTTGCTCCACCACTGCACATCGAATGGAGTTGGTCCGATGCCGATCGTATTAACGCCCGGCTCGACCATCCATGTACCCAAGATGCCGGTATCCTCTGTAGCCTCTTGCGCATCTCGCTCGTAGCGAACATTCGCGATCGTGAATGAGTCGCCTTCCTGTTCCCCTATCGGTGAAATCACAATTCCGGCTTTTACTCTTTCGATATCCAATGGTCCACCAGGATTGAACTCATCCGATGCGGCAGCGGTAGACGCCAATAGCTCGCTGACCGGAATATCAAAAGACTGCCAAGTACCGGGCGTATAGCCAGTGAGATCCAGGTCGATGCGACCGGTGCCATTAGGGAATACGCTCTCGACCTTGTAGATCAGGCCCTTAGCCGCTGTGGCTTCTGGAATATTCATATCAAACCGCAATGAACCAGCTGTCCGGAAAGTAGAGAGATTCAAACCCACATCAGAGACGATAAACCAGGCTGCCCCCTCTCCTGCCGCAAAATTCACCTCGATCGCTGTACCGATGTCGGCATCTCCTGACGGCATCACAGACCAAGTCACTTGGTTCGTGGTCGAGCCACTGCAGTAATCAGTCCCCCAGTCTTCGGACGAAACGGCACAGATCCCCGGCGACCAGGCTGACCCAGCTTCACCGTTGTCATCTAACACTGTTACCACAGCAGCATCAGTTTCTTGTACCGGAGCAGCGATACCGCACCCGTCGGTGTAGGGAGTGCCGCATACCAACGAAATGTTATCGAGTTGGATATGGGCCGCATTACTCGGTTCAATAACGAATACATTCATTACGGCACCGAGCGCCAACGGCGCCTCACCGGGGTTGTCTAACAAGTCGCTTATGGAGACGCTGTAGGAAAACCATTCGTCCTTAGGAAGCTCCGCGAGCGAAATGTCAACCGAACCGAGCGCTGGAAAGCCGCTATCCATCTTGATCGCCACCGAGCTGAACGGAGCGGTCATCGCACTGTCAATGTACATATCAAACTTTAGTTCACCGCCCCCGCGATGGCCGAAAACATCTAAGACCTCGCCATCCGCAGCGTGGATCACAACGTTACCACCCATGGTGGTCATAACATCGATGACATTGCCTCGCCCGTCGACTGCGACTTCAGAGACCGACATCGCTCCGTTGTTGTCGTACCCTACGGCCAACATCAAATCACGCGTTACCTCGCCCGTGAGGAAATCCCAGGTAAGCGGACCCGCTGCGTCCACATAGATCGGATTGACGTTCACCTCAGGTGGAGTTACCTCTGGCGACTCGAGGTAACGATCCGCTTTACTATTACAACCAACACCGTTTTCACCACCTGCGGTACAACGGAAAACGCGAATGTAGTCAACGGCCATTTCACCCGGCACCGCCGAAGGGTCGAGCGGAACACCGGGCCCGATACCACCGACCGCCAAGTTAACAATCAAATGAAAGTCCTGATTAAAAGGTGCTGCGGGGTCGGCCGCTAGAGCGTATCCTTCAAACTCGTTTTTATAGTAGTAACTGTAGTAAGCGTCCTTATCGACCGTCTGCAAATGAACACCGTCAACAAACCACCGCAGGTAGTCGCCGCTCCACTCCAGTGCATAGGTGTGCCAATCGCTCGCGTCATTGACGTCAGCAGGCTCGCTTATGATTTGGTTAAGAGGCGATGAAAACCCGTGATGAGCGGCCAAAAATACGGTCTGGCGATCCGTACCGGCATTGACTACCTCCATGATGTCTACCTCACCACCTGCGGCCCAAGTACCGTAGATATCATCGGATGGCATCATCCAGACTGATGACCACATGCCCTCACCGGGCGCTGCTTTGGCGCGAATCTCGACACGGCCGTATTTGAAGTCGAACTTGTCGATCGAGCGCATTCGCGCTGAGGTATACTGTTTATTACCGACGGTTTCTTGCTCTGCGGCGATAACGAGGGCGCTCGCATCATTGACCGTTTGTATCGAGGCATTGTCAGCTTCATAGTACTGAAGCTCGTTATTACCCCAGCCCGGAAGGCCGTACTCGCTCCCATCGCCTTCCTGAAAGGTCCAGTTAGCAGAATCGACCGTCGCGCCGTCGAATTCGTCGCTCCAAACCAATTCCCATTCTTCAGCTTGGTCTACATAAAATGGCTCGACCTCGACAGAGTTCGCGCTGCCACCGCCCCCGCAAGCGCTCAACAATGCGATGGAAGCTGCCAAGCTAAGATACCGGCTCCGACGATACAAACGGTCAATCATGAGTAACCCCACAGGTCATAAAAATTATTGAAATTAATTACTGCGGTTTATCCCACATCAGGCCGCGACGCTTAAGGCAAACGCGACGATAGGGACTCATGACAAGACAAGTGGGAACCCCCTAAAAAGGGGCTTAACTCATGAGGTTCTGGACGGCGGAGCGGTAGTTTCGGCTGACCTTCAGGGTCACTTCATCGTCGAGATGGAGCAGGCACTCACCTTTTGGAATTGCATCGACCGAACGAACCTTATTGAGGTTTACGATTGTCGAGCGATGAATCCGGACAAACTCCTCGCTGAGCTTCTTCTCCAGCTCTTTCATAGTCGACCGAAGGATATAAGTCTCATTGCTCGCGTGGACACACATGTAATCGCCGGCGGCATCGATCCAATCAATATCCTTCAATTCGACAAGGTGAGTATGGGGACCATCCTTGATCGGGAGCCGAGCTGGACGCTCGCTGCTGACGGATTGGTTCAGACGCCGATCACGACCCTCGAGCCCCGCTACCGCTGCCACCGCAGCATCTTTACCCGATTGCACAGCCGCCGAAATCAAACGCGATCGCGCGCGATCGACGGCCTCCTTCACCCGGCTCGCTTCGAAGGGCTTTAGTAGATAATCAACTGCATTGGCTTCAAACGCTTTCACTGCAAATTCATCAAAAGCGGTCGCGAACACCACCACCGGTGTAATGTCGCTTTGTACCCGTTTGACCACATCGAAGCCGCTCAGCCCCGGCATTTGAATGTCCAGAAACATGAGATCCACGGATTCTGTTTGCAAGACGGCGAGCGCCTCTCGACCACTGCGGCAACGCCCGACTATCTCGATGCCCTCAACCGTCGACAGAAGTTCCGACATGTAGTCCAGTGCTAATGGCTCGTCATCCACCAATAAAACGCAAAGGTCGTTCATTACTATCCACCCACTTGCGGTAAGTGTAATTCTATCCGCAAACCTCCCAACGGCGACTTTGACGCATTAAAGCTAAAGTCTTCGCCGTAGAGATTTTCCAAACGCTCTGCCGTGCTGCGCAGCCCGAAGCCGGGCTTTGTAAATAAGTCCGGCACCTCGGTAACGATATCTTCCTTACCAATACCGCTGTCTTCTACGGTCAACACAAGCTTATCGCGCTGCAGTCTCGCCGAGATCGTAACACTTCCACCGAGTTCGGCACCGGCAATCGCATGCTTGATCGCATTTTCGACCAGCGGCTGGAGAATCAAACTAGGTACCGACATACCCAGAGTCCGAGGGTCGATATATTGATCTACGGTCAATCGATCAGTAAAACGAATCTGCTCAATCCGTAAGTAGAGGTCCAGAGCCTCGATTTCATCTCGCAAAGAAATGGTCAAATTTCGATCAGACTCGAGCGAGAACCTCAAAAACGTAGACAGCTCCGCCAACATCGTCTGCGCGTCATCCGATCGCTTGGCTCCGATTAGCCCCGCAATAGAATTCAGGGTATTAAACAGAAAGTGGGGGTTGAGTTGATAGCGCAACAGTTTCAACTGGGCCTCTCGCGCAGCGGATTCAGCGGATACCAGCTTGAACGCCTCTTGACGCCGCCCGGCCTCCAATACCAGTAACGACTCGCGCTCGCGAGCGAGCAATCGCGCGAATTTAACGCCGTGGTAGAGCGCCACCCAAGTTAGGAATACGAAGAGTGATGTAAATAGCCAGCCACCGAAATCTCCCCAGAGCCCCTCTTCGTCCGTAATTTCGAGAAACAAAGCAAGCCGTAAAACAGTCCAAACGGTAGCGGTCAATAAAACAAGGAAGCTCGCAACGATCACACGATTGGTTAGCGACCAGTCCCAAGTCGAGCGGAATGCTCTGCGCAGCGGAACAGATAAAATGATGCCCAACACAGACTGCAGTATGTTGTGTGCGATGTAGTTGACATCGACTTGGTCGTACGGGAGCGAGAGACTCACGTAGTTGACCACGCACAGGCCAGCCCAACCACCAATATTGAGGAGCCAAAACAGGCGATCCGAGTCGTTGACTGTCTCAGCGAAAATCGCGGGGACGGCCCTACTTTCTCCTGCTGCTGGATGATCAACCGCCATCTATGCCGCTACCACCGAGATATAAGTCACACCTGACTCGCTATACTTTTAAGCCCCCTGTATCGACATCGACGAACCGTGTTCCAGTCTCGAGCAACTCGTACAATTTAGGCGAAATACGAATGGTATCATCGTCTGCGGCTAGTCGCTCCATCACCTCTACAACGCGCTGTGCACCGAGGCTGTCGGCGAAGTACATGACGCCGCCCTTGTCAATCGGCCAACCGTACCCATTGATCCACACTATATCGATATCCGACGCACGCTGAGCTTTGTTTTCTTCCATGATAGCTAAAGCTTCATTGATCATCGGCACAACGCACTGATCAATGATGTCGTCAGCCGCCATCTGAGAACGCTCGGCACCGGTTACTTCCTCGATTATCTTAGCTGTCACCTCGGAGGGCTGCGGCTTCCGACTATCGTCATAGTCGTAATAGCCGGCCCCAGTTTTCTGGCCTCGCCGATCCAGCTCGCACAGGCGATCTCGGATGGGGTTTGCCGTGTTGGCACCCGGTCGCCAACCGATATCCAGACCCGCTAAATCGGACATTTGAAACGGACCCATTTTGAATCCAAATTCGTTGAACGCAGCGTCGATATCCCAGGGCATGACGCCCTGATACACGAGGCGATTAGCTTGGTACTGCCGCGCGAACAAGATTCGGTTCCCAACGAAGCCTGGGCAAACACCCACTAGCACCGCCACTTTATTAATCTTTTTCGCCACCTCGACCGATGTCGCTACCACGTCGTCACTAGTTTTCTCTGCCCGCACTATCTCAAGGAGCCGCATGACATTCGCAGGCGAGAAAAAGTGCAATCCGATGACGTCTTCGGGTCGCGAGGTTACAGCTGCAATCTCGTCGATATTTAGCGCTGAGGTATTGGTCGCGAGAATCGCACCCGGCTTAGCGACCTTATCGAGCGTCTCAAATACCGACTTTTTGATGTCCATATCCTCAAACACCGCTTCGATAATCAGATCGCAGTCCGACAGTGCAGACATATCTAGCGCTGGTGAATACTGGCCCATACAAACGTCAACCTCGGAGGCCGGAAATCGGCCACGATCAGCGCTTCGCTGGTAATTGCCCCGGATCCGCGTAAGTCCCCTGTCGAGGGCTTCCTGTTGAGTCTCGACGATCGTCACGGGGAATCCGATCGATGCGAAATTCATGGAGATACCGCCACCCATTGTGCCCGCACCGATGATGCCTACCTTTTTAATATCTCTGGTGGTCGTACCGTCAGCAAGCCCTCTGATATCCCAAGCGTCTGCTGCTGCTTGCGTCAGATAATCAGCTACTGGGTTTGAATTGTTCTCGTTAGACATAAGATCCCTCGTTATGGCGCGTCTGCATCAATGCTGCGCGGGGATTATGGCATGTGATCCTGAAAAACAAAGCCTGACCGGCTACAGGGTGACTGCACTGTTATCCGCGGTTTGGACCAACCCAGCCGATTTTACTTGCTAGCCGGCGCCGCTTGTAGAACATTCGTGAGTTACTGAAGGGATAAGCTCACTCCTCAAAACGGAGTGCGCGCGTCACCTAGGTAGATTAGCATTCGCAGCAGGCCGACATTCCAAATGATCGGCACTGCTCAGCCACTCAACGGGGCTACATGGGAGGAATCTTAGTTGCGGGTATTACCGACCGGACATTCAGACAGTAAAGCGATATTCGAAATCGGGCAACGCCTTGCTCTAGTAGTCTCGCTCATTGTCCTTGTGCTAGTAATGCTACCAGCCGCCACGGCCGCGACCTCCGAGGAGGATGCCACCAAACGTCCCCTGTGGCTGAGTTATCTGCTCATTGATACGGATTTTGACGGTGTTCGAAACGCACTAGACGCCTTTCCCACTGATCGAAGCGAGACGACCGATACCGATGGGGATGGTATCGGGAACAATGCAGATTTTGATGATGATAATGACGGCGTTCAGGACCTTGCTGATGCCTTTCCATTGGACGCGCAAGAGCAATCAGACTCGGATAATGATGGTGTCGGAGATAATGCGGATCCCACTCCGTACGGCGAGACTTTTAATCTTTGGATATCGCCCGCGCACCACATTGTCGCGAATATGACGCTCGAGCAAAAAGTGGGTCAAATGATTCAGACCGAGATCGGCTCGATCACCTTGCAGGAGATCACGGCCTTCGGCATTGGTAGCGTATTGAGCGGTGGCGGCAGCTACCCCGGTGGCAATCGCGCTGCGCCCGTCTCTGACTGGCTCGCCTTCGCCAGAGATTTGCGAGAAGCCTCGGTAAAGACGTCTTCTAACTCTATTGGCATCCCTATCATTTGGGGCACCGATGCAGTGCATGGCCACAATAATGTCCGCGGCGCGACAATATTTCCGCACAACATCGGGCTTGGGGCAATCAATGACCCTGATCTTATCCGACAGATTGGTGTCGCGACTGCAGCGGAGGTAGGTGCCACGGGCATCGATTGGACCTTTGCTCCCACAGTCGCGCAGGCCAAAGACTATCGTTGGGGTCGGACCTATGAGAGCTATTCAGAAGACCCAACTCTAGTCCGCGAGTACGCAGCCGCCATGGTGGAAGGCATTGAATCGCAGGGTATTGCCGCGACCGCAAAACACTTCATCGGTGACGGTGGTACCGCGCGCGGAACCGATCAAGGCGAGACAAACATGCCACTCGATCAGCTACTAGACGAGCACGGCTCGGGCTTTTTGGGCACGTTTGAAGCCGATGTCGATACTGTCATGGCAACGTTCAACAGCTGGAATGGTGCCAAAGTTCACGGATCACAAACCCTGCTGGAGGGTGTACTCCGTGACCAAATGGCGTTTCGCGGCATGGTCATCAGCGACTGGAATGGTATCGGTCAGGTGGCTGGCTGCTCCGATACTAGCTGCGCCCAAGCGATTAATGCTGGCATCGATATGGTGATGGTGCCCTACGCTTGGCGTGACTTCAGAACGACCCTGATCGATCAGGTCATTCGTGGCGAGGTGAGCGAAGCGCGCATCGATGAGGCGGTAACCCGAATTATTGAGTTGAAGCAGAAGCTCGGTATGTTGCAGCAGTCGTTTGACCCGGCGCGCCAGCCTGTTGCCGTCGTTGGGAGCACCGAGCACCGGGCAATTGCTCGCGAGGCTGTCAGGCGTTCGCAGGTGCTCCTAAAAAATAACGACTCAGCACTACCACTCACAAGCGATATGAAGGTTTTGCTTATCGGTGCTGCCGCTGACAGTGTGCCCTTCCAATCCGGTGGTTGGTCTGTGACTTGGCAAGGGACCGATACCAGCAACGCGGACTTCCCGGGAAGTACATCGATCAAGCAGGCATTGGAAACCGTGTTGGCTGCAGGTGGTGGCACCCTCGAATATTCGGTTATAGGTAACTATCAAACCCTACCTGATGCTGTCATCGTCGTGGTCTCCGAGAGTCCATACGCCGAGGGTCAAGGCGATCGCAGCAATCTCGATTGGTCTGGTGGGGGTGCAGAACATCTCAATGGCGTGCAAACGCTCCGCGAACAAGGGATTCCAGTCATTACCGTCTTCATTAGCGGCAGACCAATGTTCGTCAATCCTGAGCTCAACCTATCAGATGCGTTTATCGCTGCCTGGTTACCTGGCACCGAAGCCGCTGGCATTGCTGATGTGTTGTTCGCAACCGATGACAGTGACTTTGAGGGTCGACTGCCCTTCACCTGGCCCGGCGCGGCAGTCAATCACTTGAATGCAGAACTCCCGGTGGCGGCTCACCTGTTTGCCAAGGGCTATGGTCTGTCCTACAGCGATTCAGCGACGCTTCCCCTGCTAACGGAAGATCCTTTGAACCCCGACAGTGGCATCGTGGAAGCAACATTCCCAGATGGTGGTGACACCTCGGGACCCGCAGAGACTCCGTTCTGGGTGCTCAGAGATGGCGCGGTAGAGCCCATTTTTGAACGAGGCATCAGCGCGTTCGACGCGCCCAGCTACTATGTGTGTAGTAACGACGGTGGCTTGGCATGCGACAGCATCAGCTGGGAATGGGTGATTGATGATCAGCGGGGATCTGTCCTCGAAATCCGGCATGAATCCCCATTCGACTATGCCGCGGTGTTCTTTGAAACGTTTTGGCCTCAAGACCTTAGCGGGTATGCACAAGGAAACCTCGTCTTTGACCTGAAGCACCTGACAGGCCCCGACGATTACCAAGTTAAGCTAGATTGCGTCTACCCTTGCTCATCGCAGCACATAGATCTAACCACTCAACCGACAAGCCAATGGCAAACAGCTCGGGTACCCATGTCCACATTTACGAATACCGGGTTAGACATCACGCGGGTAAACACCGGTCTAGTCATCTGGGCGAGAGATCACAACGGGACCCAGTTTCGAATCGATGATGTTCGATTCGAGCCCTGAATACAGTCGGTTACTCATTGTGGATGTTGGCAACAATCAAATGACATTATGCAATCAGCCAACATGGCAATGTCCCAAGTAGGCGCTAAGATGAGTTACTCTTCACGAATCCCAGCACGAGCATTAACTAAGTGACTGCTAGCAACACTGTGCTTCTCTCGAGTCCATCCGTGGAGGCGGCGTCAATTTTCGCTGCCATCGATATCGGCAGTAACTCATTCCATCTCATCATTGCCAGACTGGAGCACGGCGAGTTGCGACCCATCGAGGTTCTGGCTGAAAAAGTTCAGCTCGGTAAGAATCTTTCCGATCACCAGTTACATCCCGACTCGATTGCCCGTGGCCTAGCCTGCCTAGAGCGATTTCAGCAATTGATAGAGCGCGTGAAACCCGACCAACTTCGCGCCGTGGGAACGAATGCACTGAGACAGGCCTGGAATCGGCACGAATTCACAGATCCCGCAGAGGACATTCTTGGAACGCCAGTCGACGTTATCTATGGCCATGAGGAGGCTCGCCTAGTCTATCTCGGCGTAGCCCATACACTGGCAGATGATCAGTTAGAACGACTAGTAATCGACATTGGCGGCGGTAGCACAGAGTTTATTATCGGTCGCCGGTTTGAAACAAAACGCCTAGAAAGTCTGCAGCTTGGCTGCGTCAGCTACTCCGATGCCTTCTTTCCAGACGGCAGTATTACCAAAGAAAATTTTAAGCGAGCCTACGATCGAGCACGTGTTGAGGTGTCACACATCCGACGGAACTTCAAGAAGGGGCGCTGGGAAGAGGCTGTCGGCTCATCGGGGACGCTTCAGGCTATCGAACATTTGGCTATCGCTGAGGGTTGGTCCGATGAAGGGATCAACCATCGCTCGTTAAAAGAACTGCGTAAAAAGCTAATCAAATTTCAGCACGTTGATGCCATAGATTTGGAAGGCTTGAGTGATAGACGCAAGTCTGTCATCACTGCCGGTGTCGCTATCGCGCTGGCCATCTTTGATGGGCTAGATATCGACACACTCAGAACATCCTCAGGTGCTTTGCGCGAGGGAGTGATTTACGACCTGCTAGGGCGCTTGAGTCACGAGGACGTCCGAGAGCGAACGGTTCAGGCCATGTTGACCCGATATCATGCAGACCACGAAGTCGCTGACCTCGTCGCTCACTACGCCCGGCACCTAGGAGAATCAGTGGCCAAACCTTGGAAGCTTTCCGAGAATGATATCGATCTATTGGGCTGGGCGGGTCGCCTGCACGAAATCGGCGTCGGAATTGCACAGAAACACTACAATCGACACTCCGCATACCTGATAGAAAACTCAGATCTGCCTGGTTTTTCTCAAGGAGATCAGGAATTGATGAGCCGATTACTGCGAGGTCATCGAGGAAAGATTCCTGATCACCTATTCGATCACCTGCCATCCAAAAAACGCGAAAAAGCCGCTCGCATGGTCGTGCTGCTTCGGCTCGCCGTAATCTTAAAACACGCACCCGTATTGAGCGTCGTTGAAGATTTTAACGCCAAGGCGAAGAAGCATAGATTAAAGCTGACATTTCCTGACCTGTGGCGTTACGACAACCCGCTTACCATTTGGGAAATTGTTGAATCCAAAGCGTCCTTCAAAAAACTCGGGGTAAAGCTCGAGCTCACTCGCGGCTCTACCCCCAGCTAATCGACGCCACTATAAATCGTAACCTCTTTCATCGTGAAGGATGAGATCGAGGCCTTCTGTCTCCTCGTCATCATCGACTCGGAGTCCGATCAAACCATCGACCAACTTCAACAAAATCCAACTGGCTACTAAAGCAAACACGAAAGTCACGACCACACCGAACGTTTGCACGTAAAGCTGGCCCGCAATGCTAGATACGCCATCGGAAAAGCCATTCCCCGAAAACAGTCCCAACGCGGGCGCACAGAAGATACCGGCAAGGATTGTGCCCAGGGCGCCACCGACGCCATGTACGGGGAAAACGTCCAGACTGTCGTCGATGTTGAGACGATTTTTCAAGGTGATGGTCGCGAAATAGCAAACAACTCCAGCGGTAAGACCGATGATTACCGCGGCCGCGGGCCCAACGGATCCCGATGCAGGTGTTATCGTCCCCAAGCCTGCAACCATACCGGTGACAATCCCAAGAACCGACGGCTTGCCATGGCGAACCCATTCCATAGCCATCCATGCTAATGATCCGGCGGCAGCCGATAGGTGAGTAACCAGCATTGCCATGGTCGCGCTGTTATCGGCGGCCAGAGCCGATCCCGCATTGAATCCAAACCAGCCTACCCAGAGCATGCCCGCACCGGTTACTGTCATCGTGAGATTATGCGGCGGCATGGCCGTTTGTCCGAAGCCGCGTCGCGGTCCCATCATGACAGCGGCGACCAGCGCAGCGACACCAGCGGTGACGTGAACCACGGTGCCGCCGGCGAAATCCTGTAGGCCCATCGACCCCAGCCAACCGCCACCCCAGACCCAGTGACAGACGGGTGCATACACCAACAACATCCATGCGGCACTGAACAGCAACATGGCCGAAAACTTCATTCGCTCGGCGAAACCGCCGACGATAAGCGCCGGTGTAATCACCGCGAAGGTCATTTGAAACATGACGAACAAGGTCTCAGGTATGCCATTGCGCACACTGTCTATACTGACATTCGCGAGGAATACATTACCCATGTCTCCAAGCCACGGACCCGCCTCAACACCAGAAGAGCCGAAGGCAATCGAGTAGCCAGCGAAGAACCAAAGCAGCGACATCAGACCTGTGATAGCAAAACACTGCATCAGCACGGATAAAACGTTCTTGGCCCGCACCAAGCCCGCGTAGAACAGCGACAGACCAGGAATCGTCATGAACAGTACAAGAGCTGTAGCGCTCAGCATCCATGCGGTATTGCCACTATCGGCATTATCCGCCAATACAGGCGTCGCAAATAAGGCGAGTGCCATTCCAACAGCAGACTTTTGATAAAAACGAGTTAAGTTCACGACAGCCCCTCAGATAAAAATTCGCCGCGCATTTTTACACAACACCGCTGAGGTGTCGCGCGTTAGCCTTCTTAAGGAAAAGTTCATCTCGACGAGCTTCTCGACATCCTCATTTCGCGCTAGGCTCCGCGCTACATAAAATACTCAGCTGACCGCAGGAATATCATGACATTCACTCGCTATCTCGCACTCACCGCAACCGCTATTTTTGCGCTCACCACGCAGCTCGCTATCGCAGGTCCCAAATCAGTCATTCTTATCATCGGCGATGGCTTCGATGACCAGCACGTGACCATGGGCAGAAACTATTTGAAAGGACAAAGTGGGCATCTGCTACTCGATACCATGCCGGTGCGTGCCGCCGTGCAAGTCGAGACCGTTGATGCCGACGGTAACCGACTCTACGTGGCCGACTCTGCAAATACAGCCACTAGCATTGCGACCGGCACCATAAGTCAGATCGGTCGCATCGGCGTCGATGCAGCGGATCAGGATCAGGAAACCGTGCTCGAAAGTGCTGCCAAAGCGGGTCTTCGCACGGGATTGGTTACAACCGCATCGATTACCGATGCCACGCCAGCAGCGTTTGCAGCGCACGTAACAGTCAGGAGTTGTGAAGATCCAGTATCGGTATTTGGTACCGAAAAGTACGGTATGCAGCTTCCCGGTTGCCCTCAGGATGCCAAGATCAATGGCGGTTTGGGATCAATAGCAGAGCAGTTAGCGGAGGGCCCTGTCGATGTGGCGCTTGGTGGTGGTCTGCAACACTTTGTGATCGCTGATGAGCAAGGAACCAGCGCCCTCGATCGAGCGAAAGATAGAGGAACGTACGTCGCTCTAACCGGTGACGAGCTGCTCGATTACCCCGGCGGTGATGCGCCCCTGTTTGGTTTATTTGACGAGTCCACATTGGAAGTGCGATGGCAAGGCACCGATGGGCGCGTCGCGGAACCTGTTAAACGAAGCTTTCTGAACTACATCCATCGGTACCTGGGCTCGGCGACACCACCCGACATTATGCGCTGTGAAGCCAATCCCGATTACGGCGACACGCCCTCGCTCGAATTGATGTCAGAAATGGCGATAGCCAAGCTCTCCCAAGACAACCCAAACGGCTTTTTCCTCATGATCGAATCGGCATCGATCGACAAAAAAAGTCATGCCAGGGACAGTTGCGGCTCCATCGGCGAAATCGAGCAACTCGAGGAAGCGCTGGCGGTATCGCTAGAGTACGCCGAGACCAATCCGGATACGTTGGTTATTGTTACGGCTGACCATGCCCACGCGGCACAAATCGTTGCCGAACCAAGCCTTTATCGCAACGCACCGGTACCCATTTACAGCCCCGGGCGTATCGCAAGGATTGAGACGCGCGAGGGACATGTGATGCGCGTCAATTATGCGACCAACAATATGAATTCAGAGGAGCATACGGGGGCGCATGTGCCGCTGTATGGTAACGACGCTGCTCAATCGGTTGTTGAACCTTTTATGACCCAGCGAGACCTGTACCACGCGATGATGAACTACCTGGAGCTAAGCAAGTGACAATCAGCACGATCAGCGGCCGGGCCGTTTCAAAAATATGCCTCGGGAGCATGACCTGGGGCCAACAGAATACGGAATCGGAAGCACACGCACAAATCGACTACGCGATGGAGCGTGGCATCACCATGATCGACGCGGCTGAGATGTATCCAGTGCCGCCCCGCAAGGAAACGCAAGGCCGCACTGAGGAATACATCGGTACCTGGTTCAAGAAAACAGGGTCACGAGACAACTGGGTTCTCGCCACAAAGGCAACCGGGCCATCGCCTGAGTTCACCTATTTGCGAGGCGGCCCACGGCTCAAAAAGGAACATATTATTGAAGCCTGTGAGGGCAGTCTCCGGCGGCTTCAAACCGAGATCATTGATCTCTACCAACTACACTGGCCCGATCGTTACTCCAACTTTTTCGGACAGCGTGGCTACATGCACCGAGACCATCCTGAAACTCCGATCGAGGAAACATTGCGTGCGCTTCAAGACCTGTTCTCGCAGGGAAAGATCCGCGCCGTTGGTCTGTCTAACGAATCCCCCTGGGGGACGATGCGCTTTCTCGAGCTCGCTAAGACCGAGGGATTGCCGCGCGTCGAGAGTGTACAGAACCCTTATAGCTTGTTGAATCGAACCTACGAAATTGCCATGGCGGAGGTATCGCACCGTGAAGACGTGGGCTTGCTCGCCTACTCCCCGTTGGCCATGGGTCTTCTTACCGGTAAGTATCGAAACGGCGCTCGTCCCGAGGGATCCCGCATGGCAGTGTTCGAGCGCTTCACCCGCTACGAGTCTGAAGAGACCTGGACGGCGGCGGAGCAGTATTGTCAGCTGGCGGAGGAGTACGGCATCAATCCTACCCATATGGCACTCGCCTTCGTGAATAGCCGTCCATTCGTGCTATCGAACATCATCGGCGCTACCAGCTTGGAGCAGCTCAAAATGAACATCGATAGTTTAGATGTCACACTGAGTAGCGATGTCTTGAAAGGAATCGAGGCGATACAGCGAGCAATCCCTAACCCCGCACCCTGATTATAGGTTAATCCAGCTATTCCGCGATCGGAGACGGAACTCGATATCACGCCATCTGAGGATGGCGCTGTCTGGGAGTATTTCCACCAGAACAAAGGGCCCTACTCGCTGATTTTCCCTGACAGTTTGGCCATTCATCAGGACGCTAGACTCCCCTAACTCCTGATAGTCGTGTTCATTGTAAATCAATGACGGGATCTGATCCTTGGTCTGTTGGGACAACGAATCCAGCATCGGAACCGAACTTTCCACGAGGGGGGTGCTGCCAATTTCCCGCTGAGCGCGCTCGAGAATTTCCACAAAATCGATCCGCGGTTCTTCGGGTTGCCTCACGGCTTCTGAAACACCTTCCGGCCTCGCGATTTCCGGCTCCGTTTGCAGAGATGACTCCTCTTGATTCATCGCTGCATATAAGGCGCTGAGCCGCTCGTCATCCCCCGAGGTGTTGACTGTGCGAGCCGGCAACTCTGTCACCACGGTCTCAACGGGTATGTCGGGAATCCGAATATCGACACTTGGTGGATCATCTGCAGTCGCAGCTGCTACCGCTGAAGACGCAGTTGAAGCAGCCGAAGCGGCGCTTGGTGCCGTGCCCTCCCGGGCACTCACTGGCTCGACCACCTCGGGAGTGCTGGATGGCGTCACTGAGGTTTCATTCCTGACCTCATCCATCGCTAATTTTTGCTTGCCACTCATTGCGGTCTTTGTTGTTTCATCGGGCGCAAATACTTGCCAAAGCAAAACAACAAGCAATAAAGCCACACTGACCGCTGCGATAACCCATGGCAGGCGTGAATTCAACTCGCTCGGTACATAATGCTCGGTATCGACCGAGGGCACCCCATCGGTGGCGGTCTCGCTTTCCTTGGACCGCTTAATCGCATCGAGGATCATCGACATTATCGATCCACCTCCCAGGCTTGAACACGAGCGAGCGCGCGGTTCTGATCGAGCCCCTCACCCAGCCTATCCATGAGTCTCAGCAGTGTTTTTTCTCCCACCACGCCATCGGCAACGAGCCCCTCAGACTCCTGGAACAGACGAACGCGCTCTGCCAACAGCTCACTAAAGACCGCCTGCGGCCGCAGTTCTCGACCATCGAGCGTGGCAAACATGTTCGCAACCGACGTAACAGGAGCGCCTAAACTACCAACAGACAGTGCTCCATCCCAGCCCTCTGGCGCACGCCATAAGTAGCGATACCCACCACTCCACGCGGACGCTAATTCTCCAGCTGTCACCCGCACTAAGCCGCGGTCTGACCACACCAATGCCTCAATACCATCGAACCCCAGCAGCAATGTCGTGGCAGAAAAACGATCGGGCGACACCATCTCAAGCAATACCGGACGCCCTAATCCGACAATGTCATCGAACACATCAGTCTGGGTCATCGTGCACTGTATGGCCGACCCCGTAAGCGCAGGGCAAACCGACGTGGGCTGATTCAAATCACTGGCAACGCGCCACAGCAATGCTTCCCCATCCATCGCTGAAAAAAGCCAATTCGGCTCTGGCATTGGCACTGATGGAGAAGTAGCTGTTAACTCAGCGCTTGTAGGCTTCAAGGAACTACCACCGTCACTCCCACCGGGCTGCGGCGCTGGTTCGTTGTTTGATGCGCGCTCCAGTTGCACGGGCACTTCACCGACTGACATCGGGTTAGCGGGAAGGGGCGAGCCGCCCTGCTCCGATTGATTGCTATCGACAACAGCCAGCTCGGGCTCTGTAGTCTCGGCGCCTCGCAGCGCAAGTAAACCCAACGCAATAGCCACAATCACAGCAGCAAGCGCGGGCAGCCAGACACTCGAAGCGTTCGACTGTGATTCTTGACCGAATACCTCAGATGATGCCTCCTTCACGAGCTTGGGGTTCACCTGAGCCATTTTCTTCCCGTAGGCGCCCAATAAACTGCGATCGCAGAGAACATTGATGAGCCGCGGAATGCCTCGGGTAATGCGATGCACCTCTTTGACTGCGGCGTCGGAAAACAGCGTCTGTCCGCCCTTTAGCCCGGCAATATCGAGCCGGTGCCGGATATAAGCAGCGGTTTCACCTCGATCCAAAGGCTGTAAGTTATAGCGCGCGGTAATGCGCTGATTCAGCTGTCTCAACTCGGGTCGAGCCAATTTCTCAGTGAGCTCAGGCTGACCGATCAAGATAATCTGTAACAGCTTCTCGTCGTTGGTTTCGAGGTTCGTTAGCAGTCGAATTTGTTCGAGCACATCGAAGTCTAGATGCTGTGCCTCATCGATCATCAGGACTGTGCGTCGGCCGGCATCATGATTATCAAGTAGGTAGCGATGCAACGCATCGGTCAATACCTTGAGGCTCTCTGCACCCTCGGGGTATGAGATTTGAAGCTCATCGCATGCCGTTGCGAGCAATTCGACCGCACTGAGCGCGGGATTCAAGATAATTGCGAGATCGGTGGTATCGGGAAGTTGCTCGAGTAAACACCGATTGATAGTGGTCTTACCGGTACCCACTTCACCCGTGAGCAATATGAATCCCCCACCGCCCCCAACACCGTATAACAGGTGAGCCAGCGCGTCCCGGTGGCGTTGGCTCATAAAGAGATACCGGGGATTAACCGCAATCGAAAAAGGCGCGTCGCTCAGTCCAAAGTGTTGGTGGTACATGGGGCACTACATCGATGTCATTGTGACTACATTATGCACGGGCTGAATGATGATGAACACGCGTAAAGATAGCGCGTTTGCTTGCTGGTAAAAAAAACATACTGTAAGTTCAAACGCCGAAATTTTACGTCTGTCGTTTGCGACACCTAATCCAGCATTACTTGGAGACTCACATGGCCGTACCCGCAATTCTGAAAGATAATCTGTCGATACCAGTGATTGGCTCACCGCTATTCATCATCTCGAATCCCGATCTCGTCATCGCGCAATGCAAAGCCGGTGTGATTGGCTCCTTCCCCGCGTTAAACGCGCGTCCTGAGCCCGTGCTCGAAGAGTGGCTCGATCGAATCACTTCGGAGCTTAAGGATCACGACAAGAACAACCCTAATAATAAGGCGGCGCCTTTTGCGGTAAACCAGATCGTTCACGGCTCGAATGCCCGCCTAAAGTACGATATGGACATGTGCGAGAAGTACGAAGTACCTATCATCATCACCTCGCTCGGTGCTAAGCAGTGGGTAAATGACCAAGTGCATGGCTGGGGTGGTATCGTCCTCCACGACATTATCAACAACCGCTTCGCAAAGAGCGCGATCAGCAAAGGCGCTGACGGTCTTATCGCGGTGGCAGCGGGTGCAGGTGGTCACGCAGGCCAACTCTCGCCATTTGCCTTGATCCAGGAGATCCGTGAGTGGTTCGATGGCCCGCTGCTCCTGTCTGGCTCGATGGCCACAGGTGATTCAGTCCTTGCCGCTCAGGCCATGGGCGCCGATATGGGCTACATTGGCTCAGCGTTTATCGCCACCGAGGAAGCAAACGCCGATGACGGCTACAAGCAGGCAATCGTTGACTGTGGCGCAGATGACATCGTGTATAGCAGCCTCTTTACAGGCGTTCACGGCAATTACTTGAAACCTTCAATCGAGAATGCGGGTCTCGACCCGAATAACCTGCCCGAAAGCGACCCGACCAAAATGGACTTTGGCTCGGGCGGTAACACCGACGCGAAAGCGTGGAAAGACATTTGGGGTTCAGGTCAGGGAATTGGTGCGGTGAAAGCACGCGAAACTGCTGGCGAGTACATCGCGACACTGGTTGAGCAATACAAGGCGGCGAAGGCAAGGATTCTCTAACTGTGAGCGAACAAGGGCCTAAAATACCCCGCTCACGGGAAGACGATTACAGTCCAGAGATTATCGCCGACCGACAGGCATTCATCGAAGCTCAAACCGGTGTCGAGCTACACCACAGTAAGCAGTTTTCATACGACCCTCACGTTATGGAGGGCAACATCGAAAACATCTGGGGTGTAGCGCAGGTACCTATCGGCGTTGCGGGCCCGCTACTGGTTGACGGTGAACACGCTCAAGGGGAGTTTTACGTGCCTATGGCGACTGTCGAAGGCACGATGCTTGCGAGCTACAACCGCGGTATGAAGGTCATTCGGGAATCTGGTGGCGTTAAGACCACGGTCTCTGCTGAATCGATGCAACGCGCGCCGCTCTTCATTTTTAACGATGCGAGAGAAGCTCGAGACTTCCAGCTGTGGCTACGGGCTAACTTTGATGAGATCAAGGAAAAAGCAGAGAGCACGACCTCTGTTGGTAAACTGCTAGAGATCGAGAACTATCACGTCCATAACTTTGTGGCCTGTCGTTTCGATTACTCTACAGGCGACGCTGCCGGTCAGAATATGACCAGTCGAGCGACATTTTTTGCTTGTGAGTGGATCCAGAAGAACTATCCGGGGCCGCTTAAAAACTACATGTTGTCGGGTAACTTCGACACTGAGAAGAAAACCTCCTCGGTCAACATGTTGAAAGGGCGTGGTCGCCGGGTTACGGCGGAACTTACGATTCCGCGCAAGGTGTTGATGGACAACCTTCGGATTACCCCCGAGCAGATGCAGTACGGCTATCAAATCACCACCCTGTCTGGTTTTCTGACCAACAGCTCGAACAACGCCAGTCACCCGGCTAATGGTTTGGCCGCACTGTATCTCGCGACCGGCCAAGATCTGGCCAATATCGGCGAATCGAATCAGTGCACCGTGTATCAACGGATGACCAGAGACGGTGATCACTACTTCTCGATTACCCTCCCCTCGATCATTATGGCGAGCTACGGTGGCGGCACTAATCTGCCTACACAAAGTGAGTGCCTTAAGATGATGGGCTGCTACGGCAAAGACAAAGCATTGAAGCTTTGCGAGATCGCAGCGGGGCTTGTAGTGGCAGGGGAACTGTCACTTGCGGCTGCGACTCGGGTGGATAAAGTGACTCGCACCAACGAATGGGTCGATGCTCACGAGCGCTTGGGTAGAAATCGATAAAAATCGTGGATCTAGTGGCCGTACGAACAGTCGCCCTTTAGGCGACGACAAATTTTTTCGAATGGTAGTCACGCCCACACCACTATTACGCATTGAGCCCATTCTGAGCTAGGCTACGAACATGGATATTCTCGCAAAATCACGAGAAATGCTTGACGCCCTGACGACGTTTCCCTACTACGCGGTTCTCCCGCCCACAAGGGACTATGCCTCCTGGCAGGAAGCTAGTGCCATTGCCTTTGCATTGACATGAATTGGAGCCCGAAGCGATGACCTGCCATCTCGGTTAGGAGCCACGAGGGTCACCGTCAACCCCAAAGCCTCCTCTGTACAAGACGCCGTGACACGAT
This sequence comes from Halieaceae bacterium MED-G27, assembly GCA_002456975.1. Lineage (GTDB taxonomy): Bacteria > Pseudomonadota > Gammaproteobacteria > Pseudomonadales > Halieaceae > Luminiphilus. Next base: position 1,812 of record NTKA01000022.1, on the reverse strand, counting down.
ACAGTCGCACTACGGTCGCGTTGGAGCCCCATACCGATTCAAGTCAACAAGAAAACCCCCATTCCATTGTTATATTTGGTATGGCTCGCCCCGATGATCTTGGTGGCGAAACACAGATGGTGATTGTCGATGAGCTTCTATCGACGCTCAACACAGACACAATAGCGTTGCTACGAAGACCGATCTGGCCTCTAGGACATCAACCCAAGCCTATTTTAGAGACCGATCCAAGTAGTGGCGAAACTCGCATCAGCTACTACCGAAAGCAACTAGAGCGCAGTTTGGAACTCGGAGCCTCGCTATCAGAACAGCAAATAAAGGCCCTCTCAGCTTTGGACTCGGCAATTATCAACCTGTCAGAGATGCGCTCCTTTCGACTTGAGCAGGGTGAAACACTCATTATCAACAATCACAAAGTGTTACACGGCCGCACCGCATTGGCGGACGGCAGCCAGCGGCTAATGATGCGCTATCGATTAAGAGCAAATTTAGCTGCCTGTACCAGCGTTCTCGAGTCAGGAAAACGGTCGACAACTGTTATCCCAGAGCGGTTGATGTACGCCGCGTCTCGTCTTGAGGGACAAGGGCGTGCGACGCAAGCTCAAATCCTGAAAAGCTATGCACGACGTGTCAACGCCACAGCGACGTCGGAGTCAGCCCCCTCAATGGCTGAAGTGGAAAACGCATTAGGTACTAGAGACTTCCCGAGAGCCCAATCCCTCTTGGAGGAGCTAGCCAAAGAAGCCGGGGCTAATTTCGATGTGTCGTATTTTCTGAGCGCTCTGGCCACACAACGCAATGAGCACGCAAAGGCAGCCGCATTGCTTGCCAATGCCGCGACTGCTCGTCCGTTTATTGCACTCAGTAAGGATCCAAAGCTGCTCGCATGTCGGAAATCACGGTATCAGCAACTAATTTTAAACGACGATTCTCGATCATTGAGACGAAACTGGGGACGGCAAGTGATGAGAGAATAGCGATAACCGCCACTGCTACCAGCAGTTCAATAAGGGTCGTACCTCGGCACCGACCCCGACTTAGCATGACGGAGCCTTAGACCAGCCTATTGCAAGCAGAGACGCTTGTAAGTGGGTACTCACAGCGAGATAGTGTAACTAGGATTGCGGGAAAATAAACGCCTATCCAAGTGGTAAATAATTATGAAATTTCGATGAAAATTAGCCTGTTAATGCCATCAGCGCGGAAAAAAAACCACATATGTTGAGTCCAGCACTCCCCGTTATGAACTCAATGCATCGATTCGTCACGGCTTCGATGAGGCAAAATCGTTTACCTATAAACTTGAATATGACGTAGCGACATCCGAAGCTTTCCAAAAAATGCTGCTCCGACACCTAAGACCTGCGTCCGCTACTCAACTTTAAAAGAGTAGCGCTAACTGTGCGGTAATCCTTGGCTGTCAATCGCTCAACATCAATCCTAATGCTGCTTGGCCAAAAAGCTTTTTGTCCTAAATTCGGTGCACTGCAGCTTATCACCCTGGAGTTGGGCATTAACTGAGCACTCGATCCATTACTGTCACTAGGTGGTTATCATCACACTTCACCATAGAGCGTTCCCTTATGACTAAAGACGTCCTTTACTACGACGGCGCCTGCCCGCTGTGCAACCGAGAAATGAAACATCTCGAGAGTATAAAGCGGGAAACGCTTGAGCTTGTTGATATTCATTCGCTCCCAAACACCGAGAATGTGCCGGATAAGGAATCCCTCCTGCTTAACCTGCATCTCCGACGCGGCGATGAGTGGCTTACCGGTGCCGATGCGAACGTTGCCGCATGGCAGCACACAC
>NTKA01000021.1 GCA_002456975.1 Halieaceae bacterium MED-G27 | reverse complement strand
TCAGTGCCAACAACATGACTGACCATGTCCACATCAGACTTATGGTCACGCGCGGCATCAAGTCAACACCCTATCAGGATCCCAGGGTTACCATCGGACCACCCACCGTTGTCATTATCCCGGAATACAAGGAGCCCGATCCAAGCCTTAACGACCGGGGTGTTCGACTATTTACGGTTCATGTCCGACGAGGGTATGCCGACGTTCAGGACCCCCGGATTAACAGCCACTCGAAGCTCAATTGCATTTTTGCCTGCATACAAGCAACCAAGGCAGGCTATGACGAAGCCCTGATGTTGGATCCCCATGGACAAGTTGCCACCTGCAATTCGACCCACTTTTTTATAGTGCGCGAGGGCGAAGTCTGGACTTCTACGGGTGATTTCTGTCTCGACGGCATAACACGTCGCAACGTGATCAATCTTTGTAAACAAGCGGGCATCCCAGTGTATGAAAAAAACTTCTCGCTGACTCAGGTCTACAGTGCCGATGAGGCGTTTGTAACCGGTACATTCGCGGGCTTAACCCCGGTTGTTGATGTTGATGGACGCCAAATTGGTACCGGTAGCAGAGGACCGATGGTCAACCGTTTGCAGGCGCTTTACGCCGATCTACTGCACACCGAGAGCGAGCAGCCCGCTAACTGCAGGGCCTAAGCCGTGACGCTTCGAATCGCAGCCTGGTCTGGGCCGCGCAATATATCGACCGCCATGATGCGCGCCTGGGAGTCGCGCCCAGATTGTACGGTGGTGGATGAGCCTTTTTACGCTTGTTATCTGCACGAGACCGGGCTCGGTCATCCTTGTCGTGATGCCGTCTTGGCATCGCAACCGACCGCACGTAAAGTAGTTGAAGCGCAATTACTCGCACCGGTCGATGCGCCGTTTCAGTATCAGAAGCACATGACTCATCACATGCCCCTCGGGGTGGATCTGACTTGGTCTGTAAGATTTGCGCACGTGTTTTTGATTCGGCGGCCTGAGCAGGTGATTGCCTCTTACCAAAGCAAGATGCCAGTAGTGACTGCCGAAGACATCGGCATTGTGCGCGAGCACTCACTATTTGAGGAAATCAGTGCGATTTCGGGCTCGCGACCGGTAGTAATCGATGGTGCTGATATTTTGAAGTCGCCAGAAACGAGTCTAAGGCAGTTATGCCAAGTATTGGGGGTGCCATGGATTGAGGGTGCGATGACGCGGTGGTCGGCGGGCCCACGCGATAGCGATGGGGTTTGGGCGTCGCACTGGTACAGCTCGGTTCATCAATCGACAGGCTTTGCTCAAGTTCAGAATGACTATCCTGAGTTAGCTCCGGCCAACAGAGCACTGGCAGAGGAAATGATGCCTTACTACGAAGCCTTGGCGCAGCATCGAATCAAGTAATACTCGGGCTTATCGTCAACGGGCCAGCACCAAAAACTTCTCGTTGCTAATTCAACCTGGGTAGTCGAAGACAAAAATTAGATTTATCCACACAATGACCTACGCTGGTATTGATGACAGTTTTTTTGACACCATTCAGGAACCAGAAAAGGGAGCTCTGCAACATGATCAATAGATTAGCTTTATGTTTAAGCCTTGCCTGCACCGCGTCACTCGCCGCGGCTGGACATCACGAGGAAGGTGAGAAAACGGACCATAATTCGGCCGCCTGGCAAATCAAGGCGTACAGCTCGGCTGCCCCAGACTTTCTCGGCGATTTCGCGACGATTATCGGATCCGACGGAACTGTACTGCGCGAAGGAACCAACGGGTGGATCTGCCAGCCGGCAAACCCGCGGCCTGTCCCCGAGGCAGGTTGGTCTTCAGCTCACGAAGCCATGCCAGCGTGTCACGACGGTGAAGGTATGAAGTGGATGGCGGCATACATGGAGGGTAAAGCGCCTGACATGGAACGCGATACGTTTATGTGGATGCTTCATGGCGATGTGGGCGAAGACAACACAAAGGCTTTCGTAATGAATGAAGAGGACGCCGCCCCAGGGCAGTGGATCGAGTCGGGGCCACATCTCATGTTGATGCCAAAAGACCCCGCTACATTGGCGAATTATCCAACAGACTTCACCACTGGTGCCCCCTACGTCATGTTCCCGGGAACATCGGGCGCGCACCTGATGATTCCTCTTCCGGGTTACTACCAATATCAGCCTCAGTCAGCACCAAAATAAGAAGCGAAGGGGTTGACGGCCGAGTCCGTCAATCCCTCTAGCAGTGCTTGACATCTCTATGGCAGAAGCGACTGAGGTTTCGTTGTTCTCTAGTCTCGATAAAACAGAGTTCGTGACGCTGCAGCGCTAGTTTGGCCTGGCATACCTAGACTTGGGCGAGCACAGCGCGGCTAACACGGACCGGTTACCCCGATAAGGCCGACGTCCGTGCATGACTTTGAGATTGTCGATCAATGCGACGTCGCCTTGCTGCCACTCAACGTCGTGCACGCAGTCATAGCAGACATCGATCATCAGCTTAAGATCTGAAGGGTCGATGAGGGTGTCATCGCCAAACACTAACCTTGTCTCAGATTCGTCGGCGGTATCACGCCAGCCGGCAGCGGCCGCAACTAGCTGATTAAAGAAGACCTCGGTGCCTGCATCAAAGTCGCAGATGGCCGGAAGGCGCGGGGTCTGAACCGAGAGCTCCTGATCATCGAGCCATCGGTAGCGATAGCCCATCGCTGTCAGTTTTTGTTCTGCAGCCTCGGCGGAATCGACACTCAGCGTCTGGTACCAGGTCCGTCCCTGGCCTGATGCTCGATCTTCACTTGCCGGCATGGTGTTGCGATAGCGCACTCCTTTTTGTCGCAGGGCGTCCACAAAGTCGGGATTACTGGCGGTCAACTCTTCGAGCACGAGGTCGGAGCGGCAGATCGGTGTCGCACCACCCTCAGTGGGCGCCGTCTCGCAAAAGAAAAAGAGCTGAGTCGGGAAGGTGAGCGTCTGTGCCATTTCATGATGTAGGTAGATTTCGACGTCAGGTGGCGCTTCGTTGGCAGTAAATACCCGTTCGGTCCGGTTTCGCCGCACGGCATTTGAGAATGAGTCATCGTAACGAAAATTCTCGAAGCCAAAACCGCCGATGAAGTCATCGAAGTCCTTATCGGTGCTTAGGTCAAAACCCCGAAACAGCACACAGCCATAGTCTGCGAGCTCTTCTGAGATGCGGTCTCGTGCGTCGGGCTTGAGCGGAGCTCCCGGGGTTAGCGCCAAGTCGTCGGGCGTGACGATCGCGGGCTCAGATAACCGATCACTCATAGATGGCATGGAACGTATTGAACGCTCCCTCACAGAAGTCGGCTGGATTATTAAAGCGCCGTCCTCGATCCAAAGCCGACAGTTGAGCCATGTCCTCGGCACTCAATTCGAAATCAAACACGTCGATGTTTTCCTGGCGTCGAGTCGCTTTGGTGGATTTAGGGATCACCGCAGTGCCGCGCTGTATGCCCCATCGCAATACCACTTGCGCAGCTGACTTTCCGTGTCGCTCGGCAATGTCACCGACTACCCCTTCACGCAATACGGATTCGGGTTCGCTGGCCATCGACAGCTCGAGATAGGAAGAGGCACCCAGCGGGGAGAAGCCGGTCACTGGGATGCCGTATTGCGCCGCGGTGCGAAGTAGCGAGGTTTGAGTGAGGTAAGGGTGAAGCTCCACTTGCAGCATGGCTGGCCTGATCCTCGCGTAAGCCATGAGGTCGTGAATCAGTGCCGAGCTGTAGTTACAAACACCGATATGTTTCACAAGGCCTTCATCAACCAGCGACTCCATCGCCGCCCAAGTTGCGTGAAGTGGCACCGCTGCCAGTTCCATCTGGGGTGATGCTGCCGAAGGATCGTACAGCCATTCGGGCGGATAGCGCGTGTCAAAATCGACGTATTTAAGCGCAATGGGAAAGTGCACTAAATAAAGGTCGAGGGTATCGAGTTGTAGGTCGGACAGTGTTTTAAGACAGGCTGCTCTAACGTGGGCTGGATCATGATAGGTATTCCAGAGCTTAGAGGTAACCCAAACCTCATCCCGACGACAGATGCCCGCCTCAAAGGCCTGAGCGAGCCCAGCACCGACTTCGGTTTCGTTGCCATAATCGCAGGCGCTATCGAGGTGCCGATAGCCCTCTTTTAATGCCTCGACCACAGTGGGCGCTGTGTCTTCCGGTGCTATTTTCCAGAGGCCTAGGCCGACCGGCGGGATGCCAAGCTCATCCAGCAAAGTTGTCATAAGTCTTATTTCCTATTTGCCAGACTCTCTGGCATCAAATGAGGTTGAAAGGGATCGCAATTCACATCGACGAGGGCTTGTCGAACGTCAACGACCTCTCGCGTTTCGATCGATCGCTGTGCCATCCATGCTGTGATAATAGCCCAGAGACCCTCGCTCGCTGTGGCAGCGTCCGAGCTCTCCCCGCGCAAGGCGCTAATAAAGCGATCGTGCTCGAACATGGTAGAGCCGTAGTGCCCCGTGCGCTCGATGCTTTCCGGATAGTCGCAGGCAGTCGCCTCGTAGGCCGGATGGTCGGGCACCTCGACTTTTATCCGGGCGCTGGAGGGTTTTCCGGGCTTAAAGCTTGCATTTTCCCAGGCATGGAGCCGCCCGCGGCTGCCGCCGACAACGAGTTCTTCGTAGAGCTCCTCGGAAAACATATTCAGTGCAAATTGACCACGAACTCCATTGTCGTACTCGACAATGACCAGGGCGTGGTCATCGATATCAGAGCGTTTGTCGTTGTGTTCAAAGTCGAGAAAATTAACGGCCTGACCGCCGCTCGCAAAAACCCGCTTTGGTGTCGATTGGGCTACCCGGTTAATCAGGTCGAAGTAGTGACAGCACTTCTCGACCAGAGTGCCGCCCGAGTAGGCGGTAAATTTATTCCATTCATCGACCTTCCCTAAAAAGGGCGGTCGATACTCGCTCATGCTAACCGTCTTAACCTCACCCAGATCACCGGCTTCGAGGGCGGTTTGCGCCAGAAGGTATTGGGCCTTGTAGCGGTATTGCATGCCAAGCTGAATGACACTTGGGTAGCTGCTCGCGACGTTCGCAATATAAATAGCGTCGTCCAGCGTAGTCGCCATGGGCTTTTCCAGAAAAATGGGCTTGCCCGACACAATCACCCGATCGAATACCTCGCGGTGGGTGAAATTTGGCGTGCAAATAAAGATGGCGTCCAGAGACTCATCTGCGCAGAGCGTGTCGATCGATTCATGGATCGTGGGTTGCGGCGCGTCGTGCTTGTCGAGAACCCAGTTGGCTAAGTCCAAACTCGGCTGATGTGGATCATGTATCGCGGCGATCTCGGCGCGACCCAAGCTCAAGGTCACGTGGATGTGCTCGCAACCCATCATGCCAGTGCCGATAAAGCCGAAGCGCGGCTTCGTCGATCCAGCCGGCATCGGCGCTTGGATGTCCCGGACATTGTCATCGATAACCACTTGATAGGGGTGGGTGCTCATCACGCTTAGCCTTGTGCTCGAAGTTGAGGTGCTGGCGCCTGTCTAAACGACAACAACCAGGTGCCGACATTAGCCGTGACGAGCGCCAGTAGTAACCACGAAACACCAGTCCAGCCCGAGTTGCCGGCTAACCCCATGGGTGAGAACAGGGCATAGAGAGCAATCACACAACTAAATAATGTGACCGAGCAGGCGATGGCATGTGGCCATGGTGTCATATCGATCTTTGACTGATCGTCGCTAGTTCCCTTGGCTTCTCGCGGTTTTAGCCAGCCGATGCTGAGCATGAGCACGATTTCGATCACGAATAAGATCGCATAGAGATGCAGGAAGTGAATATCGATCGCTGATTTAAAGACAAACTGAAATAGTCCATAAGCGACAATATGGAAACCAATGGCGACCTTAACCGCCCGCGCTGGAACCCAAGAGGTGAGCATGCCGATGATTACGACGGCGATGATCGGGATATTGTAGAAGCCGGTAAAGATGCGGATGATCTGCCACAACCCTTCGGGTGCGAACTGCAGAAGCGGCGCTATGCCGAGAGACACGACCGCGATGCCGACACTGACCCACTTCGCCGTGCGAACGAGTGCGGCTTCCGACAGTTTGGCCTCACGCAGGGGCTCGATCACATCGAGCGTAAACATGGTCGCAGCACTGTTGATCAGCGAGTTGAAGGAGCTGAAAACAGCACCAAGTAGCACTGCGAGAAAGAAGCCCATCGCCCATAGTGGCAGGGTGTCTCGTGCGAGCTGTGGGTAGGCGAGGTCGATCGAGGCGAGCTCCGGCCCATAGAGATGATAGGCAATGACGCCGGGAATCATCATGAAAAACGGCACCAACACTTTGAAAAAGCCCGAGAGCAGCACGCCCTGCTGACCCTCCGCCAAGCTCCGCGCTGCCAGGGTCCGCTGGATGACGTATTGATTCGAGCACCAGTAAAAAAGATTCGCGAATACCATGCCGGTAAACAGTGTCGCGAACGGCGTGGGGTCGTTACTCGAGCCTATGGCATTGAGCTTTTCCTGATGAGAACTGCTCAGTGTCGATAATCCGAGAGCAAAGTCACCGTTGCCAAGCAGTTGCAGGCCGAGCACCGGCACCGCAATGCCAATCACAAGAAGCCCTACACCGTTTAGCGTATCGGAGACAGCAACTGCCTTGAGGCCTCCCAGCACCGCATAGAGCGATCCCACCACGGTGATCACCGTCACGGTAAACCATAGCGATCCGACATAGCTCCAACCGGTTAGCATTGGCACATCGAAGATTTTTAGCACCGCGACCGAACCTGAATAGAGCACGCTGGGGATAGTTACCAAGCCATAACCGAGCAAAAACAGAACGACACTGATGCGCCTGACGTCGTCATCGAAGCGATCGGCGAGAAACTGAGGAAGGGTAGTAAAAGCTCCACGCAAGTAACGCGGCAGGAAGAAGAACGCCATAGCGATCGTGGCAACGGCGGCGGTGACCTCCCAACCCATGGCGCTCATGTTGAAACCGTAGGCGGAGCCGTTCAGGCCAATGAGTTGCTCGGCCGATAAGTTGGTGAGTAACAGCGAGCCAGCGATAAAGGGTGCGGTGAGTCCTCGGCCGGCCAAGAAGTAGCCGTCGGCGTTATTTACGCTGTCTTTGGTGCGCTGATAGGCAAACCAGGCGACAGCCAACATAAAGCCCGCGCAACTGAGTAGCACAAAAATTAATTGGTCAGCAGACATAAACATCACATCCGAGTGGCCGTCCAGCATAAGAGGCCAGCCTTCAAGCGGCAACATTCCGCGACTTTTTAGAAGGTGCTAGGCTCTCAGGCCTCTGGGAAAAGAAGTGAGCGGGGCAGGCGCACTATGCCGATTCAAACCTTACAAGTGTTCGTTTTTGTTGCGATTACCGCATTGATCGCATGGCTCACGTATCGACGCTGCGTCCGCGATATCGGTGATCGCAGCCTGATGGCGAGTCGAGACGATGTGTTTCTCGCTGGGCGCGGGCTCAGTTGGATCGTGGTAGCTGGCTCTATCACACTGACTAATTTGAGCACCGATCAGCTCGTTGGTATGAATGGCAATCAGATGGCTCTACTCGCTTGGTGGGAGCTCGCCGCTGTGGTGGGTTTGATTATCCTCGCAAAGGTGATTCTGCCGGTGTACTACCGCTACGACTGCACTACGACTACCGAGCTTCTCGAGAAGCGGTATAACGATGGCAGGATCCGGGCGTTAATCGGGCTTCTTTTTCTGCTGGGTAATCTGTTTATCTTTATCCCAACCATGCTCTACAGCGGCTCACTGTTTATTCAAACAATGTTTCAGGTCGAGTTACCTATCCTGCTGATTGCCTCGGGATTTGCCGTACTTGGTGCCGCCTATGCCGTCCTCGGTGGACTGCGAGCTGTGGCAATTTCTGATGCCTACAGTGGAGTCTTGCTGCTGTCGCTCGGTGTCGTGGTGGTGCTCTTATCGTTGGCGGCTATCGACTTCGACTTTTCGGGCATTCCGGCGGAGCGTCTGACCATGATTGGTAGCAATGACTCACCTATTCCGTGGCACACGCTGCTCACGGGTATGCTGTTCATTCAGATTTTCTACTGGGGGACTAACCAGACCATCACCCAGCGTGCGATGGCATCACCGACGGTCGAAGAAGGGCAGAAGGGTGTGCTCGCGGCGGCTGCGATCCGCTTCCTTATCATCCCCCCGCTGGTGGTTATTCCGGGGATTGTCTCCTACAAGCTGTATGGCGATATCGGTGATGCCGCCTTTGGGCAAATCGTTGGCGATGTCCTGCCACTTTGGTTGTCGGGCGCGTTTGCCGCGGCTATCGCTGCGGCTGTACTGACCAGCGTTAATAGCGTTCTCAATTCATCAACAGCGCTGTATGTCTGTGATATTCACGAACCTTACATCTCGCCGTCGCCCAACCTGAGGCGCTTGAACATGATCATCACCATTGGATTCGTATTGGTTGGTCTGGCGATGGTGCCGACTTATGCAAAGGCGGACAGCATTATCAATCTCGTGCAGGAGCTCTACGGTTTGCTGAGCATGCCAATTTTATCGGCGTTTATTGTGGGTCTCCTGTTCCGTGATGTCGCAGCGGGCGCTGCCATCATGGCAGTCGTTTTGGGTGTGCTGTCATATGGCTACTTCTCGTTTGTCTGGGCGCCTTTCCACTACATCCACATGATGTTCTTTACGGTGATTTTCTGCGTGGGCTCTGCTCTGCTGGTGAGTCGCTGGGTGTATCGCACCAAGCCTCAATGGTCGCCAGCGATTCAGCTCAACTAATCAACAGCAGCCAAGTGATAAATCAGAATGCTTTCAGGTTTCATAATGGGGAGGGTGAGTCCAGCCTCCATTAGGAAGTCGCCCCTGAAGGTCGCAGCCTCAATCATTTCTTGATGCGCTTTAATGTGGCGGGATCGGTCCGATTGCCAGATTAGGCTTAGTCGGTAGTCGCTGTCCGCTCGCAGACCGAGAAAGCGATAGGGTGCTGGGAAGACTGTTGTGTCGCTTTTGAGTTTTGCTAGCGCGAACAGTCCTTCGAGACCGTTGGGTGTGACCACGCCCCAGGCACTGTCGCTATCACAGCGATCAATGCGCAGGCTATCGCCGGAGTGGAGTAGGCCGCGGTGGTATTTGTGGAGCTCTATCAGTGATGCCAGCGATGTCTGATCAATCTCGGACAGCGACGAGATATCCATTTCGATGCCGAGATGCCCCCAAAAAGCAACACCGCCTCGAAAGGCAATCGAGTGGCGTCGTCCGGTGAGGTGGCACTCTTCAGGTCCGATATGACAGCCCATAGTTTCGGCTGGAATCAGCGATGAAACGCCGTACTGAATACTGATTCGGTCGAGTGCATCATTGCTATCACTGGGCCAGAAGCGGCTCACATAATTCAGGACACCGCTGTCGACCCGTCCCCCGCCCGATGCGCAGCTTTCGATCTCAACGTTTGGGAAAGCTGACTTGACCTGGGCCATTAGCCGATAGACAGCCCTGGTCTGCCGGTGATGGGCATGGGCACCCGCATGCGTACCGGCCTGATGCAGATCACGGTTCATATCCCATTTGAGATAGGCGATATCGTTTTCTGTGAGCAGTTTTGTGACCGCATTCAATAAATAATCAAACACCTCAGCTTGGCTGAGATCGAGCACTTGTTGATGTCGCGCGAGGATCGGTTCCTGGTTTTTGTGCTGTAGCACCCAGTTAGGGTGCGCTCTGTAGAGCTCGCTATCGGGACTCACCATCTCGGGCTCGACCCACAGTCCGAACGTCATGTTGTGCCGATGACAGGTATCAATTATTGGACTGAGTCCATTGGGGAATTTATCTTTATCGACCCACCAGTCACCCAATGACGAGCGATCGTCGTTACGGCTGGCGAACCAGCCGTCGTCGAGAACAAAACGTTCGATACCGAGCCCCCCGGCTTTTTCAATCAACGCAATAACATTGCTCTCGTCGATGTCGAAGTAGCGAGCCTCCCAGGTATTAATCTGCACAGGCCGCGGCCTGGTGGCCATGGCCGCGACGGCATCGAAAGCATTTCGCACGAAGGCGTGCCAGCGCTGACGAGAGGCGTTCAGTTCTTGACTGCTGTGGACAGAATAGACCGGTGGTGACTGATAGCTTTGCCCTGGCTCAAGAATAAGTTCGAGTGGTTCGAAACGCTCACCGAGCTGTGCATAGCGGCGTCCATTCGCGAGTTGCTCTACTCGCATCTGATGGTTGCCGCTCCAGCCTAGATGAAAAGCAATGATCTCGCCTGTGCTCTCGGTGCAGTGATCGGTGGTTACCATGAGCGCGGGCGGGCAATGATGCGAACTCCGGCCGTTGCGGTTTTCTCTAAGGTAAGTCCCGGTGCTAATCGAGTGGTTGTGTTGCCGAAACTCGAGGCCCCAACGACCTTCAAAACCAAGGACCCGCTCAACGTGCTGAGGCAGAGCTTGGGTAATAGCGCACTGGTGCAAAGACAGCCGAGCTTCGCTGGTATTGGCCACCGCGCATTGGAGTTTCAACACCCCGGTTGTCTGATCGAGGGCTAGTTCATAGGTCACTCGCAGGCCGGTTGTCGAGCAGTGAGCAACGAGGCATAACCCGCTTTCCGTGAGCTCGGCCGACGTCAACCGCGGATGAATCTGCCAGCCCTCGGCGGTGTCTGCGGCTAGTCCGAGATTGCCCAAAAAGCCAGACGTCACATCGGGCAGCAGTGCTATGGTGGGCTCTTTCTCGGGAGATGCTGGCGCTTCGTGTCGATCAAACGAAGCCAGCCCGTGTTCGCCGATAGCTGCTAAGCGTGCACCGTAGTAAAGCAGCGATGGCACACCTTGCCGGCAGTCTAGAATGACACTGGCGAGCTCAGAGTCTATTTGGTACCAAGACTGAATTTGTGATGACGAATCGGACACGATGACGGCTGGTGGCTCTGAATACGGTTTAGCCATAGTAGGGCAGAGTGACTAAAGTCGACAGCCCGTCGATCGTATGAGCATCCATCATCCGATGGCTTCCACATGCATCGAACTGGAAGCAGTTTCCCAAAGTGACGCTGCCGATAGTTTCTGAGCAATGGCGAGGATGGGTGTCGAGGTGACCCGTCGGATTCAGGCCAAAAACGAAGCGCACAGCGACTGAAGTGACAGTCGCTGCAAGCTCTGGAAGAGATCAGCCGTCGCTTTGCAGCGACTTGATGTACGCCTCGGTGCTGAATTCACGACCTAGGAAGTCAGCTACGAAATCAGCGGCGGGTTTACTGCCAGCGGCTTGTAGCACCTTTCTTCGGTAGTCGTTGGCCACGTCAGTATCACGAAGTCCTGCTTCCTCGAAACGCGAGAACAGATCGGTCGCAATCGCGAGCGACCACTGATAGGTGTAGTAGTTCGAGCTGTAGCCATTTAGGTGCCCAAAGTTGGCGTAGAAATGCGTTCCGGGCAGATGCGGGTAGGCAGCAAATTGGCTTTCCAGCTCGCGCATCAGCTCGTCGAGATCGAAGGAGTCAGGTGCACGGTTATAGAAATTGAGCGATAGGTTGGCGTAATAAATTTGCGTCGCTGTGCCGGTTGCGCGACCAAAGTAGCGCGCTCGTGTCATTTTATCGACCAGCGATTTGGGAATGGTTTCACCCGCTTCGTTGATCGCAAATTTGCTCAGCGTGTCGTAGTCCCAGATCCATTCCTCGAGCATTTGCGAGGGTGCTTCGACAAAATCGCGCTCCATCGACATGCCGGCGACGCCGGACCAGCTTTGAGTGCTTGCAAACATGTTGTGCAGCAGGTGGCCGAACTCGTGCAGGAAGGTCTCAACCTGACTGTGCTCCATCAGGCCCTTTGGGAAGTTCTGGGCAAGCCCTGACATCGGAATTTGTTTATCTTTGATGCCGGTTCTCAAAGTCCAGTGCGCGGCGTGCTGGTACTTAAAGGGCCGCGGATGATTGTCCATGTAAAAGCGACCGAGTAGCTCGCCATTTTCGAGAATCTCGTAAGTCTCGACATCCTCGTGCCATGTGGGTGTATCCCAGGGTTCGATCTCAACGCCGAAGAGGTCCTCAGTTAGCTGGAAAATACCGTCGCGAACACGGTCGTATTGAAAGTAGGTGCGGACTTCTTGTGAATCGAGCGCATAGTCCTCCAGTCGTAACAGGTTTTGCACATAGGAGGCTTGCCAGACTTCAACCGAGTCAGCGTCGGGTTGGTCTTTTTGGAGCCGCGCGAGCATCACTTCGAGCTCGGTCTGTACTGGTGCGTCCAGCGCATTGCCAATGCTGTCCAAGAAAGCCTGGGCATTCTCGGGCGTGCCGATCATTTGGCTATCCATTGAGAGTGCGGCATAGGAGTTAAAGCCCAGGATGCCCGCCAGCTCGTGCCGCTTGGCGATCAGCTGCTCGAGTTGCGCCTTGTTCGCGGGATAACCTCTGGATCTTGCTTTTAGCCGCAGAGCTTTTCGGAGATTATCGCTCTTCGCATAGGTCATGACCGGATAGAGATCAGGGTAGTCGGTGGTAATGGTGACCATCCCGTTCTCATCGGCAGGGCGAGCATCGATGTAGTCCTGTGGCAGACCGTCGAGCTCAGCAACATTCACTTCGATCGATCGCACATCTTCCAGGATATTCTTATCGAACTCATTGCCGATTGCGGTGATTTCGTTTTGCAGTTCTCGGATTCTTTGCCGGGTGGCTTCGTCACGATCGACCCCCGAGCGTTGAAAACTAGCGACGGCTTCTTCAACCATGAACCGCTCAACTTCATCTAGGCCAGAGGTGTCGATAGCGGCGATCCGATCATAGTAGGGTCGCGATAATCCCACTTGCGAGAAGAAGTCTGACTGTCTCTCACTGCAGGCATTCGCTGCGTCGCGAACTTCTGCATCGGGGTGGACCGACCTTAAATGCCAAACATCACCAATCAGAGTCAGAGCGTCACCAACTTTCTCATATTGACCAAAAACACTCTCTACCGTAGCTGGACCGGTCTGCGCTTCGAGAACGGCAAATTCAGCTTTGGCGTTGTCGAGTGCGGCCTCGCAGTCGCTAGCGATCTGCTCACCGGTGGCGGTTGCGCGAATACCCCCGATCAACATCGGTGGCTTTGCTTCTATAGGCGCCGAGTCATTGCCGCAGGCTGTGAGGAGACCCAGTGTGATGAGTGAAAGGGTGGCGGTTAGCGAGCGCTGCATTGCTTCATCCTGATTAATAATAAACGGCCGGAATCATAATCTTTTTTTGATCGATTTGTCCCCGGTGGAATCCCTCTTTTACCACTCGTTGATTGGTGTACTTGGACGGAGCAACCCGCAGGGAAATTCAGCTGCTCGTCACTGCGAGGAAGTCGTTTCTATCGAAAATCTAAAAAGTCGGCGCTGCGGGATGCTCCAAAGGAGCTAACAAAAAGGCATGCTACGGATTACCAAAGAGCGCCAGCTGGGGTAATGTCAATGAAAAATGCGACTAACCTTGGGTCGCTGACAAGAACCAAGCTTTGAAATCATGGAGGTCCACGTGACCAAACTTAAGCCATTAGCGACTTTAATTGGCGTATTCTTAGTCGCATCGCTGGCATTCGCGCAAGAGCCTACGCAGGCTAGCCGCACTCAAATTGCGATGCTGGGTACCGGCACACCGAATCCGTTTCCTCACCGATCGGGCCCCTCGATTGCCATTGTGGTGAATGATCAGGCGTACTTGGTCGATTTTGGCCCTGGCGTTGTGCGCCAGGCAGCCGCACTCTCGCCTGAGTTTGGCGGCAATATTCCCGGACTTGCAGTGAGCCAACTGAAGCATGCTTTTTTGACGCATTTACATTCCGATCACTCGGTTGGCTTTCCCGATCTCTTATTTACCTCCTGGACACAGGGACGTGATACGCCTCTGACTCTCGTCGGGCCCGAGGGCGTGCAGGTGATGGCGGATGGTATCCATCACGCCTACCAAGAAGACATTAGCTATCGCTTATACGGGCAGGAGCCCGCGAACAATCAGGGATGGCGAGTTAACGCGATCGAAATTGCGGAACCAGGCATGGTTTACGAGGATGTGAATATCAAAGTTGAAGCATTCAATGTGCCTCACGGCAGCTGGCCCAATGCCCTCGGCTATCGGTTCACAACACCCGATAAAGTAATTGTGATCTCCGGTGATACAGCGCCTTCGGAGACATTGACCGAGTATGCGACAGGTGCCGATGTACTGATTCATGAGGTGTATAGCGTGGAGGGCTTCCAGACCAAGGAGCCAAAATGGCAGCGCTATCACGCTAAGAACCACACATCGACCCACGAGCTAGCCGAGATTGCGAAAGCGGCTCAACCGGGTCTGGTTATTTTGTATCACCAGTTGTTTTGGGGCTCGACCCATGAGCAACTACTGACAGAGATGGCTGAAATCTACGATGGTCCAGTCGTATCCGCTCGAGACCTCGATGTCTTTTAACCGGTTTCAGTCTAATGACCCGTCGGTGGCGTGAGCTTCAGGCGCCCATAATCATCCGATGTTTAAACATTGAATACTCATAACTAAAGCAGGCCAAGGAAAGACCATGTTTCAACACACTCACACTAACAAGCTAAAAGCTCTCGCGATCACCGCATTGGTATTAATGGGCCTGCTCTCACTGACAGGCTGCGGCGGCGATGATCCTGCTGTTGGGTCTATACGCGGCGAGCCATCATTTGATGCCGCTCATCAGACCTACTCGGCGGCGGAGTTCTTTGAAACTACCGGCTATCGTATGGGGGGCAACAGCCCCTTCGCCTTCTCGGCAACCAACGGCGATTTGTTGGTCAGCTCAGACAAGTCAGGCGTCTACAACGCCTACCGGATGAACACCGAGACTGGTCAGATGACAGCACTGACGCAATCTGACGATCGCGGTGTGTATGTGGATTCGTGGTTCCCAGAAGACGATCGGTTTATTTATCAGCAAGATGGTAACGGCGATGAGCTCACGCATGTCTTTGCGATGGCACCTGATGGAGTCGTCACCGACCTTACTCCGGGGCAGGGTCACAAGGCAGGGTTTGCAGGCTGGTCGGACGATGCCGAGAGCTTCTTCATCTACAGCAATGAACGAGATGGTGAAGCCTTCGATATGTATCGTTACAACACCAGCGACTATGAGCGCAGTGTGCTCTATCAGAATACCGAGGGGCTCGACCTAGGTGCCGTCAGCAGTGATGGTCGCTATGTGGTTTACACCCGAAACAACAGCAATGCCGATACCGATCTCTTTCTCATCGACGTTACGCAAGATGAACTTGATCTTGTAAACATCACTCCCCATGACGGAAACGTCGAGTACAGCGCCATGGGTTTCACGCCCGATAATTCTCAATTTATTTATTCCACTAATGAGTTTGGCGAGTTCAGTCAGGCTTGGTCATTGTCGATGGAGACTGGTGAGCGCGATGTGGTTGTCGCCGAAGACTGGGATGTTATGTATGTCAGCTACTCTCCCAGCGGTCGTTATCGCATCAGTGGGGTGAATAATGATGGGAGCACTGAAGTGACGCTGACCGATTTAACTTCTGGCGAGAGTGCGATAATTCAGGATGTTCCTGCGGGTGATCTCGCGCAAATCCGATTCAATCGCGATGAGTCAGCGGTCGCTTTCGGCCTCTATCGCGATACCGCTCCCTTTGATATTTACTTCATGACATTGGGCAGTGAAGCAAAGCAACTGACCAGTGCACTGAACCCCGCGATCGATAGCGCGAACATGGTTGAGGGTGAGGTAGTTCGCTTTGACAGCTACGACGGACTGCCTATCCCAGGCATCCTCTACAAGCCGCGGCAAGCATCGGCTGAGAATCCGGCTCCCGCACTCGTCTGGGTGCATGGTGGTCCGGGCGGACAGAGCCGCAAAGGATACTCCGCGACTATCCAGCACCTGGTGAATCACGGTTATGCGGTCTATCAGATCAACAACCGCGGCTCGAGTGGTTATGGCAAGACCTTCTATCATCTCGATGATTTGAAGCACGGTGAGGCTGATCTCGGGGATGTCGTTGCTTCTCGAGGGTTTCTGTCCTCATACGATTGGATCGACGGTGATCGCGTCGGCATCATCGGTGGCTCATACGGGGGCTATATGGTAGCCGCGGCGCTCGCTTTCGAGCCCGAGTCGTTTGAAGTGGGCATCAATATTTTTGGTGTGACCAACTGGTTGAGAACACTTGAATCGATTCCACCTTGGTGGGGGGCATTCCGAACGGCTTTATATGCGGAACTCGGAGACCCCGCTACTGATACCGATCGCCTAACCGCGATCTCCCCGTTGTTCCATGCCGACAACATCGTGAAACCTTTGTTAGTTGTGCAAGGGGCCAATGACCCTCGGGTGTTGCAGGTCGAGAGTGACGAAATCGTCGAAGCGGTGCGGGCTAATGACGTACCAGTAGAGTACGTATTATTCGAGGACGAAGGGCACGGTTTTCGGAAGCGGGTGAATCGCATTACCGCCTCTGAGGCCTATCTTCAGTTTTTGAAGCAACACCTTTGAATTGCCGGATATCCAAGGATTGAGGACCAGTCGTTTCTAATGAGATCCGCTGTTATTGAGAGCCTCTTTGTCAGTGCTCGAGAGGCTCGCATTGGCTACCAAGCGCCGAGGAGCCTATGAGCGATTTGCCACCCAGGCCGTTGAAGCTCCGCGGGTCTAGCATTTCTTATTTCACCGGAAAGATGGAAAACTATTTCCGGTTAAAAGGCATTCCCTATCAGCTTGAGGCAATGGACTTTCCGAGCGAGGTGAAGCGCAATCGGGAGAGAGTGGGTGTCTCGCAAATGCCGGTGGTGGGTCTTTCCGATGGTCGATGGATGACCGATACCACTAAGATGATTCAGTGGTTTGAAACCGAGTATCCCCAAAACCCGGTTGTGCCCGAGGATCCTGTGCTCGCCTACATCTGCTATTTGCTCGAGGATTGGGCCGACGAATGGTGGTGGCGTCCTGCTATGCATTACCGTTGGTATTACGAGGAGGGGGCTCGCTTCGCATCCGGGCATTTAGCCCGCGAAGTTGCCTCTGCCTTACCGCTGCCACTCTTTATCAAGCGGCAGATGCTTCGCCGTCGTCAGCGAAGCGGTTACACCTCAGGTGACGGTATCGCGAAAGGGACGGTTGCCGGAGTGGAGGCTGATGTCGCTACACTCTTCGTATCGCTCGAGCGTATATTCAAGTCTCGCCCGTTTTTATTGGGCGACTACCCCACGCTTGCTGATATCGGTTTTGCGGGGCCATTTTTCAGACATTTCGCCTTGGATCCGATACCACTGCAGATACTGCGCCACACCGCCCCGCGGACACTAGAGTGGGTAATGCGCTTGTGGAATAGCAATCCGTCGTCTGTTCAGGGCTTGCTGGTCGATGGCGTGCCCGATGATATTCGCGAACTGCTCCGACACATGGCAAGGGGTTATTTGCACTACCTAAACGCCAATGTTGAAGCCACCAAAAAGGGTGATGCCCGTTTCACCGCCACTGTTGATGGCGTTACCTATCGACAAGCAAGGTCCTCGCAGTACCGCATTTGGTGTCTCGACGAATTACGTAAGCATTATCGACGGCTGACACAGACGGAAATAGAAAAAGGGCAAGAGGCGTCTGATCTTGAGTGCCTGCTCAGGGAGACCGGGATCTGGGAGTCGCTTTGGGCTGAGACTAATTTGCCCTTACATGAAGACCAGGAAAGTCGGCTGCCATTTTGGGCGGACAGCAAGATGATCAAGGCCAACGAGTAGTGGATGATGCAACTCAGTCGGCAGCCGATAATCAATTTTAATCCAGTGCGAATCTCCGGTAAGCAACTGTCGCGCATTACGGTGCTAGCCAAATTGGCTTTTGAAAGGTGATACTCAATAACGGGTTTAGCGAAAAACTCTGTATGAAAGATGTGCGGTGTGATTAATACTAGTTTTGGTATTGGAGGGTCGATGCCACGATGACTGAATCCCGCAACAAGGAAACGATGCCAGCATGAGCCAAGTCGTGCTAGTAAAGGAAGTCGCGCCTAGGGACGGTTTGCAGGCGCAATCGGTTGAGATAACGCTGGCGCAGCGCGCCGAGCTTATAGGCGCCTTGGTTGACGCCAATGTGCCTGAGCTTGAAATAGGGTCATTCGTTTCTCCTAAAGCCGTGCCTCAGATGGCGGGTACTGATCAGCTAGCAAGCGATTTGCCGACCGGCAACTCCAGATTTAGCGCTTTAGTCCCCAACATGAAGGGTTACGAGCTGGCCTGCCAAACAGGACTTCAGCGGTTGGCGATCGTAGTATCGGCCACTGAGCAGATGAACCAAAACAACATCCGCAAAAGCCTTAACGACACCTTTCTCATGGCCGATGACATCCTTACGCGCGCGGCAGCCGAGGGTATCGAGATCCACGCCTATTTGGCGGTAGCGTTTGAGTGTCCCTATGAAGGCTTGGTTGCCGAGAGCACCGTACTCGATCAAGCGAGGCAGCTGATGGCCTCAAAGCCTGCTCGCCTTGTGATCGCCGATACCATTGGGGCGGCTAATCCTAGAGCTGTGAAGTCGTTGATGTCTCAGCTAGTCAACGAGTTTGGCTCTGATGCACTGGGCTGCCATTTCCATGACACCCGCGCCATGGGATTAGCCAACGTGTACTCGGCACTCGAGAGTGGCGTACGTCAATTTGACAGTGCCGCTGGTGGATTGGGTGGTTGTCCTTTTGCCCCGGGAGCCAAGGGTAATGTGGCCACCGAAGATGTTGTGATGTTGTGCGAGAGCATGGGGTTGAATACTGGTGTCGACTTAAAAGCTTTGCTCGAAGCGGTATCGCTCATCACTAAGATAATCGGTAGGGAGCAGGGTGGCCGCTCTCATAGTTGGCTCAAGCACCACTGGGAAAAGTTGGTCTGACTTAGTAGCGAGTCTTTGGCGCGGACTACCTAACAAGACTAAACTGAAGTTCACCGAGTTATAGCGCCGCTATTTCCTCGTCACTCAGGCCCAGTAGCCCGCCCAGGATCTCTTGGTTGTGTTGACCAATTTGCGTGCCAGCCCAGTTAGTCTCTCCTGGAGTTCGCGTGAGTTTGGGCATAATTGCCGGGATCTTTAGCGGCTCACCATTAATTTCCACGGTCTCAAACATACCTCGGGCTTGGTAGTGAGGATCAGCGACCATGTCTTCCACGCTGTAAATGGGACCCACAGGCACCTGAGCTTCTTCTAGCGCGGCGATAATATGATGAGATGGGTGCTGTCTGCACCAATCCGCGAGCGCTAGGTCGATTTTCTCTTGATGTACGACTCGGCCAGGGTTGTGAGCGAGCTCCGGGTCATCAGCCATATCCGGCCGACCTGCCTCGGTCATCAATCGGCGGAAAATACTATCGCCATTACCGCCAATAACGACGTGTTTACCATCACTGCAGAGATAAGTATTCGTGGGGACGATGCCTGTAATGGTACTACCTGAAGGTTCTCGGACCACGCCCGCACCATCAAACTCCGGGACGATGCCTTCAAGTAAGTTAAACACTGATTCGTACAGTGCCACATCAATAACCTGGCCCTCGCCTGATTGGGTTCGCTGGATAATTGCAAGCGCGACCCCGAGTGCGGCGTGAATACCGGCGACGGTATCACCCATGGAAATATTGGGTCTCACCGGTGCCTCGCCCGGCGTTCCATTGATGTACCGGAAGCCGCCATAGCCCTCGGTTACTGATGCGTAACCGGGTTTATGTGCAAACGGCCCTGTTTGCCCATAACCCGAAATTCGCGCATAGATCACACCAGGATTCTTCTCTTTCACCGCATCCGGTCCGAGCCCCCATTTTTCCATGGCGCCGGGTCGAAAGTTCTCAATGACAATGTCGGTCTTGCACAGTAGTTCAAAGGCAAGCTCTCGCCCGCGCTCGCTCTTGAGGTCAAGCGTTACACTCTTCTTATTACGCCCTAAGGAGCGATACCAAAGCGAGGTGCCGTCTTTGACCTCTCGCCACTGGCGGAGTGGGTCGCCTGCAGGTGGCTCAATCTTGATCACTTCAGCGCCAAAATAACCAAGAATGGTGCCGGTAAATGGCCCTGCTAGTAATTGACCGAGTTCGATGACTCTCAAGCCAGCCAGAGGTCGATGATCAGCCATACTTACTTCCAAAGATCGGTCATGTCGATCGTCGCATATCGTGTTAGTCATTAAGCAGACTCGATGATAATCCCCGCGGAAGGAAGCTGTCATTCCTTTCGGGGGATAGGAGTAGTGGAGGCTGGTCAATCTGCGGTTGTGCGTGTCATCCTATTCATCAATAGACTAATCAGCGGTAGTAACGGAGTAAGGCAATGACGGATCTCACGGGCAAGGTAATTTGGATAACTGGCGCTTCTTCCGGTATTGGTGAAGCGCTGGCGCGTTCCGCGTCTTCTGATAGCACCAAGTTGATTCTGTCGGGGCGACGGGTTGATGCGCTGCAGTCGCTAGCCGATGAACTTTCTGCCGAGACCTTAGTCCTTCCATTCGAGGTTACCGATTACAGCACCCTGGCAGACATTGTTGATCAAGCGTGGGCCTGGCAGGGACGTGTCGATGTGTTGGTGAACAATGCAGGGATTAGTCAGCGATGCTTGGCTATCGATGCTAAGCCCGAGATCTATACCGAGCTTATCAATATCGACCTCATTGCACCGATCTGGCTGACCCAGCTCCAGTTATCTCGCATGGCCGATGCTGGCGGTGGCCATATTGTTGCGATTAGTTCGGTGGCTGGCCGGATCGGCGCACCGTTGCGGACAGCGTATTCGGCGGCAAAGTTTGGTTTGATTGGTTATATGGATGCGCTACGAACCGAGGTGGACAAGCCGCACGATATCAAGGTCACCAATATCCTGCCGGGTTCTGTAGCGACCGATGTGTCGCGCAATGCGATTACCGGTGATGGCTCAAAACGCGGTAAGTCAGATGCCGTTATCGATGCCGGCGACGACCCGATGGATTGCGCGGCGGCTATCTGGCAGGCAGTTGCCAACGATAGCCCCGAGCTTATTTACGCCAAAGAAATGGAGCTGGGCCTCGCACAAATGAGGCACGCCGATCCCGATAACTTTTTCGCGGCGATCAAGGAATTCGGTGCGAATACGGTCGACGCCTATTGGCAGGAACAATCTGAGAACTAGAACTAGAACTAGAACTAGAACTAGAACTAGAACTAGAACTAGAACTAGAACTAGAACTAGAACTAGAACTGTGACGCTAACCCCTTTAGGACTGACCTTGCGTCGCTACCTTGATGCTGGACGGCTTTTCAAGTTCGGTTTACCGGAAACGCTAGCGGTCATCGCTGGTAGAGAATTTCTCCACCGACCATCGTCATCGCGACTTCGGTATCAAGAATGGAAGCCTCGTCGACGGTCATGATGTCTTGCGACAGCACAGTCATGTCAGCAAATTTACCAACTTCGATAGAACCGACTTCGTCCTCCTGAAAGGCCGCGTAGGCATTCCACAGAGTCATGCTAGAAAGCGCTTCTTGCCGTGTCATGCGCTGTGATGATTCGAAACCCTCATCCGGTGTTCCTGCCAGCGTTTTTCTCGTTATCGCTGAATAAAAAGTGGCGAAGGGGTTAATAGGTTCGACCGGTACATCGGTACCGTTGGCAACCGCAAAACCGCCATTAATCAATTCTCTCCAGATGTAGGCGCCAGACTTGATTCGCTTCTCCCCCAGACGATCAATCGCCCACATACGGTCGGAGCTCATGTGAACAGTCTGCACCGAGGCGATCACCCCCAGATCGGCGAAGCGCTGCACATCTTCCGGCAGTAAGTGCTGTGAATGTTCGATCCGAGATCGATGATCGGTATCGGCTATGTCGGCAGCGGCGATGGCATCCAGCGCGACGCTGTTCGCTTTATCGCCAATGGCATGGGTATTGATTTGCCATCCTTTTACGGCGCCCCGCCTCAGGAGATTCGCCAGTTCTGCTGGATCGAAGGTTTGGACCCCCGACGTCGACGGGTCATCGGTGTAGGGTTCGTGCAACCAAGCGGTTCTCGAGCCCAGAGCTCCGTCCATGACGACTTTGAATGATCTGATGGTCAGCCTTTTATCACCGCTCGCGACAATTGGGTCTTGTGCCATCCAGTAGTCTGTCAGCGCTGAATTCGAAGCGCTAATCATTGAGTACAAGCGAATCTTCAGTTGTCCCTCGGCATCAAGACTTTGTTGTGCGCGCAATTCCTGTAAACCAATACCCGCATCGTGAAACCCCGTGATGCCGGAGGCGAAAGCTGCGGCTTGTGCTGTGAGAGTGGCAGCCCGAGCCGATACTTCGGTGTACTTGATAAGGGATTCAGCGAGATCTGCAGCGTTTTCATGTAATACACCCGTAGCTGATCCTCGCTCGTCTCGCACGATGACCCCACCTTCGGGCGTCTCTGTTAAATCATTGATGCCGGCTGCTTCCATGGCTTTAGCGTTCACAATGAAGGTGTGCCCGTTTGCATGCTCAAGTACAACGGGATTGTTTGGGCTAACCTCGGATAAGACGTCGTGTGTTGGAAAGCCAGCAACTTTATAGACGGGCTCACGGTTCCACTTACTTTGGTGCCAGCCGCGACCTTCAATCACTATACCTGGTTCGCTGTCGGCGCTAGCGGCGGCGACCATCGCAACGATATCGCCAAAGTTATCGGCCGCTGCAAGATCGAGAATATTCAATGTTTTACCGAGGTCGGCGAAGTGGCCATGACCGTCGATGAATCCTGGATAAGCTATTCGCGCACCCAGTTCCAAGCGCTGCACATCCTCTCCTGCAAACACTTCAGCGTCGCTCAAGTCACCGACAAACTGGAATCTTCCATCTTCTATCACGACTGCTTCTACTACGGGTTGGGTCGCATCACTGGTGTAGATAGTGCCGCTGACGAGTAATGGCTGAGCAGTGGCCAGCGCCGACGAGAAGAGGAGGGACAAGGTAGTGACTAGGATGGATCGCATGGTGGCTCGCTTGATTTTTATTAGCTAAACGAAACAGGGTAATCAAGGTCGGAGACGATGAAAACCATTCAGATTTCTCATGCCGATGACACCAAGCCTTCGCAAGCGCTAAGCGCGGGGGACAGTGCTTAAGTGAAGTCATATCATCAACCGCTGTCGGACCAGCGTTTGGAGGTCTTCAGGGTCAAAGAGTCTGAGCCCCTGCTCCTCGAAGTGATCGAGATCAGCCGTGGTGGGGTAGCTGTAATAGTCGCCCCCCTGCATATCGGTCTTTGAGCTGAGTCGCAGCGTATCCACATTGGATACTGCATCGATCAGGTGCTGAATGCCCGACTCATAAAGCGACAGTACATTACTCATATATGACGCGTTCAAATTAGGAGCATGTGAATGCTCAGAGATTTTGTGTCCGGCATCGATTTTGGGATCGGTAATCCAGTGCACTGTGGTCCCAATTTGCGGCGCCTGATTAAGCATCGCCCAGAAGGATGCCATCACCCCCCGGTAGGCTGGTAACAAACCGGAGTGGAGATTAATGACCCCCATCTCTGGTGTATTAATTGCCTCGGCCTTCAATATTTGGCCAAACCGGATGCTGAGTAACAGATCAGGTTGGGTCGCGCGCAGTTGAGCGAGCCCATCTTCAGCGTTGATATTGCTGATGGTCTTAGGGGACGCTCCGACCAACTTACCAAGCTGCTCAAAGGACAGTCTCTGAGCTCTTCGATCCCCACTGTCAGTAATGGGATAGAGTACGTTGTTAAACAGCCCCTGCTCGACAAACCGAAGCTGCTCGAGTCTCGGGTCACGCACGACTGGTTTACCCACGGCTGTTGAATAAAAAAGCGACAATCGGTGCGATGAGAGCTGGGGCACCAAAAGATTCAGCGCCTCATTACTGTAGATGTCGTAGTTGTATAGGATCGAGATATTCATTGATGAGCAGACTAACTAAGCTCGGGCTCGCGCTCCAGCTGATTTGCTCTGGCTGATTAAGGTGTCGATTGTTCTGGTAGTGGGTGAGGCAAGTCACCTACCATGCAATCGAGTTTGCCGAAATGTAGGAGTACCGGCATGAAGTCGTATTCACCGAGAGTGGCCATTGCGGTCGTTATCGCCAATATGGTGGGAACGGGTGTTTTTACGTCGTTGGGTTTTCAGTTGGCTGCGATCGATTCGACCACCGTCATTCTTTTGCTGTGGGCAATCGGTGGGTTGTGCGCCGTAAGCGGTGCCATGTGCTACGCCGAGCTTGGTGCGCATCACCCAGCTTCCGGTGGTGAATATCACTTTCTATCAGCGCTGATTCACCCGTTTGCTGGCTTTCTCTCGGGTGTCGTATCAGCGACGGTGGGCTTTGCCGCGCCAATCGCGCTGGCAGCGCTAACCTTTGGGGTTTATCTCGCAACTGCGTTTCCAGGGATACCGGCAAAGCTGAGTGCGACCGCGGTGATTGTTGCGATGGTTTTGGTGCATACGCAGACCCGGCGAGAATCTGCCTCGGGGCAGTTTTATTTGACGCTACTGAAGCTCATGTTGATCGCCGCCTTTATCGCGGCGGCACTCATTTCGGGCCCTGACTTTTCAGCGCAGATTAACTTTGAGGGGTGGTCGAGTTTCGATGGGATCTTTAGTGGTGCGGCGGCGGTCTCGCTGATTTACGTGACCTATGCCTACTCCGGCTGGAATGCGGCTACCTACATTTTAGGTGAGCTTGAACGCCCACAGGAGACGTTACCCAAAGTGCTTGTTGTCGGCTGCGCCACTGTCATGATCACGTATGTGGTGCTGCACCTGGTATTTCTAAGTTCGGCGCCAATCGAATCCCTTGAAGGGCAGGTAGAGATCGCCTTTGTCGTCGCCGAGCAGATCATGGGTAGTGGCGGTGCTTTTGTGGTGTCTCTGCTGTTGGCTGGTATTTTGATTTCAACCATTAGTGCCATGGTAATGGCGGGGCCACGTGCCCTGCAGCGGCTTGGCGAAGACTATCCACTCTTTGATTATTTGGGTCGAAGGAACAAGGCCGACATTCCGGTGAATGCCATTGTCTTCATGGCGGGTATCGCGCTTCTATTTTTATGGACATCGACATTCGAGCAGATTCTGCTGTTCGCCGGAGTCTTGATGGCCACTAATACCTTTGTCACAGTGGCGGCAGTGTTTGTCAGTCGACGCCGGTTTCCTCGCACTGCGTTTGTCATGCCCTGGTATCCATTGCCCGCCATTGTGTTCCTGTCGATCACGGGATGGACTTTGGCGTACTCTGCGATCCAGTTTCCTCAGCAGCTAGCGCTAGTTCTATTGATCATCGCACTGGCTTTTCCATTTCATCGTCGACTAACGCGCCGCTGAGTACCCCTGGAAACACCTGTATTGTCGGTTCTTCCGACGACGAGATTGAGCTTGTAGAAAAACGGGGATTCTGAACAAGCAAAGGGAGAGTGCGTGGAAAAACCGGTAGCTCGTAATAGGAATCAACCGCTAGACTGATTTGTCCGTACCTACTTTGATATCGGGGCAGGCTGGTTGTTCCTGTGGGGAATTCGTTTTCCGATAAGAACGCTCAGCATGTGATCGCAAGGCAGTACCAAGTAATAATCGATAAAAAATAAGAAGTTAATTCAATGAATTCCACAAACGAGATCACCGACCCTTATTCATCGTCGCGGGCTGCGTATTACACGCTGGGCGTTTTGACGATTGTCTACAGCGTTAATTTTATCGACCGCCAGTTGTTAGCGATTCTTCAGGAATCGATCAAAGCAGATTTGTTGCTAAGTGATGGTCAGCTGGGGCTGCTCACTGGCTTCGCATTTGCGCTCTTTTATGTCACGGCAGGCTTGCCGATCGCAAGCTGGGCCGACCGAGGTAATCGGCGGAATATCGTGGCGATCTCTCTAGGGTTGTGGAGCTTCATGACCGCTATTAGCGGACTCGCGCAAAATTATTTGCAGCTGTTGTTGGCGCGGATTGGCGTTGGCGTTGGTGAGGCGGGAGGGAGTCCGCCATCGCACTCAATGATTTCCGACATTTTTTCTCCAGAAAAACGGGCTGGCGCCTTTGGTTTTTATTCGGCGGGGATCAGTATCGGTATCTTATTTGGTTTCCTGTTTGGCGGTTGGCTTAACGAGTTCTTTGGTTGGCGGGTCGCATTTTTTGTTGTGGGTGTACCCGGTATTTTACTGGCACTGGTTTTGCGCTTCACAGTCGCGGAGCCGATTAGAGGGCTTAAGGAGAATCGACAGGCCAGCGCTGAGAGCCCGAGTGTGGGGTCGGTCCTCAAACTGTTGATGAGCCGGCCAGCCTTTATCTTCATGGCTTTAGGTGCTGCAATGAATGCCTTTGCGGGTTACAGCACGGCGAACTGGATCGCGTCCTTTATGATTCGAAGCCATGGCATGCCAACAGGCGAGCTCGGCACTTGGCTGGCGCTCATCATTGGCGTGGGTGGCGCGATCGGTGTTGTTGGATCCGGCGTATTTGCTGACCACATGGGTAAGCGCGATAAGCGCTGGTATATGTGGGTAGCAGTATTGGCTTGCGCTATTTCAGCCCCTCTGCAATTTGGTATTTTCATGGCGGATAGCGCCTATGTCGCGCTTGGCTTTCTGGTAATCCCAGCCATGTTGTCGAATGCTTATTTGGGCGCGACTCTGGCGACAACCCACAGTCTTGTGGGGCTGAAAATGCGTGCGCTGTCTTCAGCTATTCTTTTCTTCATTCTCAATCTGATCGGTCTTGGTATGGGGCCAACATCTGTGGGTTTGATGAGTGATTTTCTAGCACCCACCTATGGCGCTGAATCACTGCGGTATGCACTGATGTTTATTGTGCCAGTCGCATTGATAATGTCGGCTGGTTTTTATTTGATCGCCGCGCATTACGTCAGGGGTGATCTGGAACGCGCGCCAGATTGAGAAGAGCCGCGGCGAGTGCAAATCGATAGGTGAATTGCTAGTCGAAATCGATAGTGGAACGCCCTCTCTCTAGAGGGCGTTTTTATTTCGATAGTGGCTTTTAGTCGTCGGACTCAAGGACGCGAGTGGAGATCGCGCCCGCCGCGATGGCCTCGGGTTTGAATAAAATTTTCCGCCAGGTTTTGTCTCGATACAAAGCAGTTTGATCCGAAAAGTAGGGCGACTCGGGGTCCCCTGATTGTGAGTAGGAAAGAATCGCTTCAGCCTCGGGGCCTTCATCGGTGTAGCTCAGGGTCATGATGAAGCTCGATCCGTGAACCACGTTGTAACCACTGTCAGAGAGACTCTTGCTATCACCTACGTAGTCGTTGCTGCCGGTAAAAATGGGGGTTTCGGTTGGGTTGTCCCCGCGGCTGGTCGTCACCTGAAGATTGGCGATCCCTTCGTGTCGATTTCCGCCATGAACGGGAAAGATTTGATCGGCGCGATGGCCGCGTTGCAATTCACCCAGTGCAATATCTAGCTCAAAACCAGCGGCCGCCAGCATTGCCGTTGCCTCGGCGAGTTTGGCAAGCGCTTCAGTTGGATTCGCAAGCCCGTTTGGGGTGGTGGCTGGGTTAGCAGGATCGAAACCATTCTTGAAAAGCATGTTGCCTAGATAGGTTTCGTTGTAGGGGTAGCGGGTTAGCCACTCTCTGAACAGCACGGCGCCTCGGGAGTCGCTGTCGAATGACTGATCCCATGCGGCGAGTACATCGCAGGCTTCGCCGAGGTCAACTTTATTGCCATCACTTAATGATTGCTTAGGGTTTGCCTCACACTCGGCAAGAAGCTCCGGGAGTAGTAGCTGCGCGGTCAGGCTCTGGTTACCAAAGAGCGCGTCTTGAACTTCCGTGAGGTTGAACTTGCCATCATCGCCGGCGAAGCCCAGCGGGCTATTGGGTCTCAACAATTCGATATTCATCCGCGTGCGCACGCTTCTAGGGGAATCGGTCGCCCCGTAGAGCGGTGACAGCGCCGGAGCAGGGTTTTCCGGATCGCTCAGCCAGTAGCTGTCATTGGCGTTAAACACATAGTTCTCGCTCTCGATGAGTGGGCGACGATCAAATGGCTCGGTATTGGGTACGGGTGAGTCGGTCTCGATCCAATCATTGGTTTTGCTGCTGCCATCAAGAATAACCAGTCCTCGGGCTAGGTACAGATATTGGAGTCGCGGGTTAGCGGCGATGTGAGCTTGCCAGGTTGCCATGCTCTCGGGGCTGAGCGCACCAACCGTCGAATTGTCGATGTAGACCGCTCGTCCGTCGGCACTGGCTGCAATGCTATTGATCCAAGGCATGGCATTAAATTGACGATGCGCATCGATAAAGTCATCCATGCTCTCTGCCTGAGCCATGGCTTGCCACTGTGCAAACGTATGGATATTCTCGAGGTTGGCATCGCGGACCGCAAAGACAGTCATCGGTTCGGCGCTACGGCCCGGAAGTGCCATGAGTGGGCCGTGATGCGATGACCAGACCTTATGATCGATCGAGATCGAGCCGTCTTCGGTGGCGACATCGACAGTAACGGTCTTTTGGCTAAGATCACGCCATCCATCTCCCCACCGGTATTGGGTGGGGTTGTCGGGGTTTAATGTCAGCTGATAGATCACCGTCCGCTTTGAGTCTGAGACGGTATGAGACCAGCCTACGTTTTTATTAAAACCGAGCGCCACGCCCGGTGTGCCCACAAGACTCACGCCATAGGCGTCGTAAATACCCGGGATGGTCAGGTGTTTTTCCCAAAAACGCGCGATGCCGTACCAAGGGTAGTGGGGGTTGGCGAGCAAAAGTCCCCGACCATTTTCAGTGCGATTGCTCGCGAGTGCCCAAGCGTTCGAGCCCATATCGCGTAACTTTAAGTCGGTGAGCGTGGCATATAAGTCGCTAGAAAATGACGAGGCCGGCGCTTCATCGACCTCTGCAATGCTGCCTTTAGTGACTGGAAGTTTGGCTGCGGCGATCGCCGTAGCGGCTCTCGGTAATGAATAGACGAGAGTGATGAACTGCGCCATGAACTCTGACGCCTCTACAGGCCTTACCCAGGACTCGTTGTTACACCAAGAGCCCACGCCATCTAGATGCTCATCTAGAAACTGGTTATAGCCTGCGGCATAGCCTTCGATCCACTCCTTGATATCGGGCTTTTGTTGCGCAAGAGCCAGCGACCCCATCTCAGGAATGCTGAGAGCTTTGACCACAATGTCGCGGGCGCTGTTTCGATTTTGTGGGCCGGGTCCAAATACGGCAGCGCTCTCGCCACGCGACTGCAGCAGTGCGAGCGCCATATTGCAGACGTGATCCTCAGCCGCACTGTAGGCCTCGGCAAAGCCAAGGCTGCCCCAGTCACTCGCGGTAATGTGAGGTATGCCATGC
Organism: Halieaceae bacterium MED-G27; assembly: GCA_002456975.1. Classification (GTDB taxonomy): domain Bacteria; phylum Pseudomonadota; class Gammaproteobacteria; order Pseudomonadales; family Halieaceae; genus Luminiphilus. The sequence continues at coordinate 5,661 of NTKA01000021.1, read as the reverse complement.
GCTGTTTTGACAACGGTTGCCTGATAGCGAGGGCTCTCGCTTTCGGTGGTATCGATCGATGGTTGCCCACAGCTAACTAGGCCTATCGATGTCACGGCCACGCCGATGAGGCGTGTTAGGAATCCCGAGTGTTGTTGGGTCGGCACAAGACGTCCTTATTCTTATCGGTTAGGAGGACCCGAGTGTAGCCAGTGTTGTTACCACTGTGTATCGGCGATTGTGACGCGATGAAGCAGTCGGTCGTAACCATCGTAGCCGCCGGTTGCCGCGTGAAGTAGCGATCGGTTGTCCCACATCACCAGCATGTCTTTCTCCCACTTGTGGCGGTAAACAAATTGTTCCTGTGTTTGGTACATATACAGCTCGCCTAACAGGGCATTGGCCTCTTCGGTTGAGTAGCCATCAAAACCTTTGATGTAAGCAACTGAGGAGAATAGCGCCTGTTTTCCAGTCTCGTGGTGAGTGCGGACCAGTGGATGCTCGCAAGTCTCCCTAGCTTTCTCGCTGGGCTTTATCACCATGCTTCGGCCCTGCTTTTGATCCTCTTCGCCGTAGGCGCCATCAGGCGCGTAGCCGAGTGCAGCGGAGTGAATCGCGGTCAGATTCTCAAATTTTTCGCGCAGGTCATCGGGCATTTCTTCGAAGGCCTTCACCTGGTCTGCGAATAGCGTGTCACCCCCTTCTGGTGGGATGGTGATACCAAACAGCGCTGTTCCTGCAGGGGGCACGGCCATAAAGCTCCAGTCGGTATGGAAGAACTCAGCAAAAATCGTGGTCTTTTCATCGGCATTTCGCTGGATCGCGCAGATATTGGGATAGTCCTCGATATGGTCAAAAAATGGATCTTCACCAATGTCGCCAAAATACGTGGCGAAACGTTCTAGGTCTTCGGGGGCAAGGGGTTGATTTGGGAAGGCAACAACCTTGTGTTCAAGCCAATGCGCTCTGACCTCGGCAACCAAGTCATCCGACAGTTTTTGGGTGAGGTCGACGCCAGTAATGGTCGCGCCACAGGCAGCGGCCGATGGGGTAACTGTGAGTGTCATGTTGTCATCCTTTCTAAAATTATTTTGTTCTCGATGAGGCTTTTGGTGAGTCTATCAGGGGGCGTGATTCCACCATGCGAGATCCGAGTGAGCTCGCATGTCGAGTTCATGCGTCCATGCTGAGCGGTGTTGATGGGCGATGTGGTAGTAGGTCTCGGCCATCTCAATAGGTAGCAGCAAGCCATCTTTATCTTTTCCTTTGGCCTCTCTCAACTTCTCGAACAGTTCGGGCCCGAGTAATTTGCCTAGTGTGTCTGGAGCATCGACCGCGCCATCAACAATGATATGCGCCACATGAATACCTTTGGATGCGTATTCGGCATTCAGGGTCTGACAGAGCATCCGCCGGCCGCCCATGGCCGCTGCATGCGAGTGCTGACCGGCATTGCCTCGGACTGACGACGTCGCCGATGTTACAAGCAGGGTGCCGCTACCTCGTGCTTCCATCGCCGGAATTACGGCTTTGGCGACCCGAAATAATCCCATGCAGGCCATTCGCCAACCGAGCTCAAAGGTCTTTAGTGCGGTTTGCTCGAGTGAGCGGTTACCAATTTGTGCGCCTAGGTTAAACAGCACTACCTCGATCGGCCCGATCTTCTCGACTTCCTCGACCAGTGTTTCGATGGCGCCGTCTTCAACTGCATTCAGCATATGCCCCGAGGCGGATCCGCCGGCTTCCTGAATACCAGAGACTAGCTTTTCAAGACCTTCGGCATCGCTGCGGCGACACAGCGCAGCGTGGTAGCCATTGGCGGCGAACTTCGCTCCGACGGTGCCACCAATACCAGCGCCAGCACCAATCACCAAACATACTTTTTTCATAAAACCTCCGATAAGTAACTACTGACTTACGATCAATGTACCGTTATCAATGAGGTCGCTAATGGCTGCTTCAGAGTAGCCTAGCTCTTCCAAGATGGTCGGACCATGCTCGCCCAGCCCTGGCGCGGGCTGGCGTATCTCACTCGGCGTTTTTTCAAATTTGGCCGCAGGAGCTGCCTGGCGCACCTCACCAAACCCCTCAAATTGCAGACGCTGAACCGATTCATTTTCGATTATTTGTGCGTGCTCCATGAGTTCTAGACGAGTCAGTAGGGGGGCGCAGGGAACGCTTTCGGCATCGAAGCGAGCAAGAATCTCCTCACTGTTCCACTGTTTGATCTCCTCGGCGGTGATGCTTTTTCGTTCCTGGGCATTTACTACGCGGCCGTAGGCATTGTTGAAACGTTCGTCATCGATCAGATCTTCCCGTTTGAGCGCTCGACACATCCCTTGCCACTCACTATCCGACACTGCGCCTGCGGTGATATAGCGATCCTTGGTGGCGTAGATTAGGTCTTGTGTGCCTTGAAGCTTATTGACGTCGAATTCATCCTCAGCATAGGTAAGTCCCGCCATACCCTCGGGCCAGAAAAAGGCCAGCATGGTGTCCAGCATCGATAAGCGAATGTGCTGCCCCTCGCCCGACTTCTCGCGCGCATACAGCGCTGTACTAACCGCTTGGGCGGCGGTTAACGAAGTGACTTTATCGGCAATAATGATCCGGAACATACCGGGTCGACCGCTAGCTCGATCGGCCTGAATGTCAGTGGCTCCCGACAGCGCCTGTATGACTGGGTCATAGACTCGTTTTTGCGCATAGGGGCCTTTATCGCCGAAGCCACTGATCGACACATAAATGAGTTTTTCATTGATCTTGCTGAGGGCTTCTTGACCGAAACCCATGCGCTCGATGGCTCCCGGTCTGAAGTTCTGGATAAAGACATCGGCCTCCGCTACCAGTTTGAGCAGGATCGCTTTGCCTTCTTCTGATTTCAGGTCGAGAGCGATGGATTCTTTTCCACGATTGCAGGAGAAGAAGGCCGGAGCCACGCCGTTGAGTTTGTTGCCGATGTGGCGCATCAACTCACCCGAGGTGGGCTCTACTTTGATAACGCGCGCTCCTTGATCGGCTAACATCATGGCGGCCACGGGCCCTGATACCATGCTAGTTAAGTCGAGTACTTTGACCCCTTCAAGTCCGCCCATGGTTAACCTCCAAAAAGATCAGGATAGTTGATTTGCATCGCGCTCAGGTAGGCTGGGCGCTGACTCAAACGCGCGTGGTAATCAAGTAGACCTTGTGGGAGCGCCACCTCATAGGCCACGGCCCAGTCCAAGCAAGACATCAGCAAAATATCGGGCACGCTGAAATGGTCGGCCATCAAGTACTCGCGCTTTTCCAGTAATTCGGCAAGAACTCCGAAGTGTTTTTCGGCATAGCCTCGACTTGATGCCACCGCTTCTGGGCAATCGCCATAGATGGCACCTAGGTCACCGTGCCGACGCATGACATAGAGGCTGGTCTCGTCTAACTCGCCGTAGATGTAACAACACCACTCGTCTTCTTTGGCTAGGGCTACCGGCGTATTAGGCTGATAAATCGACCCATTGCTGTATTTTGTCCGAAGATAGCGGCAAATAGCGACACTTTCTGAAATTTTAACCTCGCCATCTTGCAAAAAAGGAATCTTCTGCTTGCGATTGAGGCGTTGGTACGCGGGCGTTTGTGTCTCACCTGTTCTGGGCCCGATAGCACGGTGCTCGTACTCGATTCCCAGTTCCTCGGCGACCCATATCGGGCGAAAGCTGCGGGGTGTGCCTGTGCCCCAAATCGTTATGGAAGTCATTGCGATCTCCTTTTGTGCCGACACACTAGCAAGTCACCCGCAGTAAAGATAATCAATGATAAAACACGATACCTACCTAGCCTCACCGGCTTGGCACCTTGTGGATTTGTTTCAGGATGCTTCGGCCGAGTTGCCCGCCGTCACTGATTGATGGGCTTGATAACTGGCTTATTGGCTCGCTCACTGACTTGGTATTGCCCGGCGACGCATGCCAGTGAGTGCCTCAACCTTGACCTGCTCGATAACTGAGGACACATCACTAACATCATTGATGAGTTCACCAAACCGAATCGTCCTCTGTTTGTAGTTGATAATGGTGGGAAGGACCGGTACTGATGCAGCCTCGGCGATGCGTGCAAAGCCGGCTTTTAGATCACCCGAACTACTTCTCGTGCCTTCCGGCGCGATTCCTAAAACGAGTTGTTTACGGCGCTCAAATTCTGATGCCATCTGCTCCACCATTCCCTGAGCTGATCGCCGATCAACAGGGACACCACCCAGTGATCGGAAGAGGCCGCCAAATGGAAATTTAAAGAGCGTGTGCTTGGCCATGAAGCTTGCTTTCAAGCCCATGCCCCAAAGCACGGCAACAGTAAGTAAGAAGTCTATATTTGAGCTGTGGGGTAATACCGCCACCACCATTTTTGAGCGATTTGGGAAGTGACCCTCGAGGCGCCAGCCCCACCAGCGAAGCAGAGTTCTACCCACTCGTTTGGTGATGGGATTATCGGTGAGAGGCAGCTCGCTACCCAACTTTTGCCATGTCATATTGTTGTCATTATTGGTTCGAGGCCGCGAGTGTACTTGGCTTGGTAATGACTGCAATCTTCCGGGTGGCCTGAATGTGGTAATTTTCAGTAATAGAGTTCGCGATAGCGAACGGCGACACAAGAAAAACGAATAAGAGAGTCGACATTGTGAAAAGCGTATTTGTGACTGGCGCCGCCCAGGGGATTGGACTAGCTATCGCCAAGGCTTTTGCGGCGGAAGGCTGCCGCGTGGGGTTGTTTGATGTTAATGAAGACAAATGCAGGAGCCTGCTCGACGAGCCTGAATTTGAGCATGCGATTGCTGGCTACTGCGATGTTCGAGAGTCGACTTCAATCATGCGTGCCTTGAGTGAGTTCGCAGCCGAGAGCGATGGCAGGCTTGATGTCCTCGTAAATAACGCAGGCGTGCTGACGGCCGGTGATTTTGCGGACCAAACGCCTGAACAAATTCAGGCAATGTTGGATGTAAATATCAAGGGGCTGACTATGACAGCTCATGCGGCATTTCCCTGGCTGCGAGACACACCTAAGTCCGCGGTGGTCAACCTGTGCTCGGCCTCGAGTATTCATGGCATTCCACTCCTTGCCGTCTACAGCGCTTCGAAGTTTTATGTCGACGGGTTTACCCAGGCTTTAAATTTGGAATGGGAAGAGCACGATATTTTTGTCACCTCGGTAAAGCCGCCGGTCATTAATACGACTATGGGGCATCAGCTCGACCCAAGGCACCTGAAGTCGATGACCATTTCCATGGAAGCCGATGAAGTGGCACTAGCAGTTGTCGATTTGGTCAAGCAAAGACGCTTACATCGAGTGCTGGGCAGAACTACGCGAGTTTGGTATTGGTTGGATCGATTTTTGTCATCGAAACAGAGAAGAGCGTTTACTGCTCGACTGCTCAGTAGCGGTTGATCGAGTTTCGAGGAACATCCTATTCAGTCAAAAAAGAAGGAGTTATCGGCGTGGCGGATATTCTACTGAGCGGCCTGTTCCGCTACCCGGTTAAATCGATGCTTGGCGAGTCACTCGATGAGACAGCCCTAGGTGAGGCAGGTGTTCCCGGGGATCGTCATTGGGCCATTCGCGATGAGCAGCGTGGAGGGATTCGAGGTGGCAAAAAGCTACCGCAATTGATGAGGTTTGGCGCAGCATCGGGAGCGGGTGCACCCGCGATCA
>NTKA01000020.1 GCA_002456975.1 Halieaceae bacterium MED-G27 | reverse complement strand
AGTGGGAAGTTGATACCGTTTACAGAGACTCACCCCCAACACCGCGCAGATAGGGACGCCAATTTCATAAATCCGCTTTTGTTGATGCAATGAAAAGAGCGTAGCGAGAGGTTTCTTTTTTTTAAATTGGCTTCTGATGTGTCTGGCGTGGAACTATTGCGACTGTGACGAGAGTTTTGCCCATCCCGTCCCTAATTTCTGCTCAGGTTTGCTACATCGGCTGGTACAATTTATGCTGTCAACAGGTCAAGACAGACGCCTAAGCTATTGATTTATATATGGTAGAAAATGTGGGTTCGACTCCTACCTCTTCCGCCACCAATCGACTGAACGCTTAGCCGCTCCATGACACAAAGTCTCCACGGAGCTGGTTTTTTAACCACTTACTGCGAACCGCCACTTGCAAATAATCTGGCAAAAACAACGCGGCCAACCATACTTATGGCGTTGCGAAGACTTTTTGGATACGCAACGCAAAGCGATCAATCAGATGAACTAACGGGGGAGTCACCCATGAAGTTACTAACAACCCTAGTGGCCATGTTATTCGCTGCCACTTCTTTCGCAGATAATCACAAAGACAACGGCCCGTACTACGCCTTTTATCACCTCCAGGTAGCCAATCCCGCAGCTTTAGTCGAGTCAATGGATCGGTTCTGGGCCTCGGATTGCGGAAAGCAATATCCAGCCGATGTTGCGCTGTCACAAGAAATTTTTAACGGCAGCTACACATCTACGCATTTCGTTATCAACACCTTCCAAACTTCAAGTGATCAGGCCAAAGCGGTTGAACTGATGCGAACTTGTGATAGCGGCATACAATTTTTACGGGAACTCGCCGAAGCTGGAACCGTACCTACAATGCAATATATGGGCCCCGCATTGGTTGATGCTAATGATTGGACGCAAGACACAACCTTCTCGAAGTTTAACATCAACGTTAATCCCAAAGATCAGGCAGCTTACGGTGCTGCGTATGGAAAAATGATGGCGTCAGCGGCCGAAGATATCGATCTTCGATCCTACGGAATTGGAGCGATTTACTTTGGGCGCGACCAGTTTTCGCATTGGGTTTGGACGGGCGCAACATCGATTCCCGAACTGAATGCCATCAGCGAAAAACTGCTAGCACACCCCGCATTTGCTGAATTTAACAGAGAGGTCGGTAGCATGAGGACGGTAGTCAACACGTCTCAAATACAGATCCTCAAAGGTTGGGCGAAACAGTAACGCCTAGAAACTAGCTTCCCGCGTTAGCGCAACGCCTCGCGGGAGGCTATCTAACATCGCCTAAAACGATCCCTGCGGTAACTCAAAGTAGGCTCGATAATCTCTCGCTCCCAGCCCTAATACTGGTCAAAAGACCAAAGCCTTCTCAACGCTGGTGCGCGCGCATTTCGGAATCTGCAGAAGGTTACCTTTTGGATTGGTCAAAACCGGGAAGGTATCGGTTAACTGATTGTGATAACACCAGCGCTACGATTGTCATCGAGCACCATTGTGGTCAATGTTAAACCGAACTGCTCCGAATACCTCGACGATAATTCCTCGACTAGATTCTGTGTGGCATCAGCCGCCACCAGAGCAACTGCACAACCGCCAAAACCAGCACCCGTCATGCGAGCCCCTAGCACTGCACCGGATTTACTTAAGCCGTCGATCAAAATGTCGAGCTCCTCACAACTGACCTCGAAATCTTCAGATAGCGACCTATGCGATTCCAGCATCAGCGCGCCTAATCGATTCAAGTCGCCAGCTTTCAGCACTGCAACAGCATCGATGACTCGTTGATTCTCGCCGATAACATGACGTGCCCTTCTCAGAATCAAATCAGGCAATAGTTGTTTATTCGCCTCCAGCTGTTCCATTGAAACATCTCGGAGCGATTCAGCCTTAATTCCCCCATCGACAAGCCGCCTGACGGCCTCATCACACTGGGCGCGCCGCTCGTTGTAGGCCGATGTTGCCAAGGCGCGCTTGACCCCTGTGTTCATGATAAGAATTCGATAATCGCCCAGGGCTACCGGGACGTTCTCGTAGGCGAGCGATCGACAATCCAGAAACAGAGCGTGGCCCGCCTCCCCTGTTCCGCAGGCAAACTGGTCCATCACTCCACAGAAAACCTCAGCGTAATGATGCTCAACGTGATGACACAGCTTCACAAGAGCGACTTGATCTAACTCGAATCCAAATAACGCGCGGAGCGATACCGCCGTCGCCACTTCAAGCGCTGCCGATGAACTCAGACCTGCCTGCAAATCGAGATTACCATCGATGATGGCATCAAAGCCTCGACTAATAAGCCCCTGCTTTAATAGCTCGCAAGCAACGCCCGCGCTATAACAAGGCCACGAGCCGGGCTCGGTTCTCGCATTGTTATCGAGATCGAAAACCACAAGCTCTCGATACTGTGACGACCACAAGCGGATTGTGGTATCCGCTCTTGCCCTCGCGGCAATATACACGCCCCTATTCAAGGTCATGGGGAATACAAACCCGTCATTAAAGTCGGTGTATTCCCCGATCAGATTGACGCGACCTGGTGCCATGCTGATCTGAACACCTTCAGCATCACCAAATTGAGCCACAAACTCATCGCTAACGGCCATCACCATTTGCTCGTGGTCACAAATCATCGATCGCTGACCGAGTAATGGATATCAGACACCGCTCTCAGACGCTCGGCGCTCGCCTCAGCTGTCAGGTCACGCTGCGGCTCCGCCAACAGCTCATAACCTACCAAAAACTTCTTAATCGTGGCTGATCGCAACAGTGGCGGATAAAAATGCATATGCCAATCAAAATAGCTGTAGTCATCGCCATCAGTGGGTGCCTGATGCATACCCGCTGAGTAGGGAAATCTTGTTTCAAATAGATTGTCGTAACGGGTGGTTAGCTGCTTCAGTATATCGGCCAGCCCGTCTCGCTCAGCATCAGTCATATCAGATAGGCTCGCAACTCGACGCTTACACAACACCAGAGTTTCAAAAGGCCACACGGCCCAGAAAGGCACTACCACTGCGAAAAATTCGTTTTGATAAACCAGCCGCTCGCCGCGTTCTAACTCGAGAGCAACATAATCCTGCAATAAGGTGTTTGAATGCTCATTTGCGTGGATACGCATCGACTCGAGCTCTTTCTTGATTTCACTCGGAATACTTTGCTGCGCCCAAATCTGGCCATGGGGATGTGGGTTGCTACAGCCCATCATCTCGCCTTTATTCTCGAAAATTTGAACATGGTTGATAGTCGGCTTGGCACCGAGCTCTAAATATTGCTCAGCCCAGAGATCGACGACTTTTCGGATCTCCGGAACCTCCATTTGAGCCAAGGTCAGATCATGACGTGGCGAGAAACAGATAACTCGACACTCTCCGGCCTCGGGCTCGCTTTTTAGGAGTGGATGGTCAGATTCAGCTTTTACTCCGCCCGTGCTCAGCAAGGCAGGAAAGTCATTGGCAAAAACAAACGGCTCGCAATAATCCGGGTTGTTCTCTCCGGATGCACGGAGATTGCCAGGGCACAAATAACAATCCGGGTCGTACTGAGGACGATTTGTGGATGCAAGCGCTTCGGTCTGTCCCTGCCAGGGACGCTTCGAGCGCTGGGGTGACACCAACACCCAATCACGGGTGAGGGGGTTAAATCGGCGGTGCGATCGCAGACGCTCATCAGTCATAGTGAATGGACCCACCGGCCATGGACAGCAAAATGACTATGTTACGTCAGGATGGTTTCAATAATGAACTTAAAGTGGTGTCGCTAAAGTTAGTTAAGTTCGGCAAAGCGGCCCGTAACTCCTCTGTCGACAGGCCAAACCATCTTCCCAATGATGCTGCGTATTCTTCGACCGAAATTGTGGGAATTAAACGCCCTTGCCCTGCATCACGCTCGTTACCTAAAACTGAAGGAGGTACTTCGCCATAAATATCGCCCCCGTTCACAGCCCCACCCATGACCAAATGGTGACCGCCCCAACCATGATCAGTACCGTCACCATTCACTGACAACGTTCTACCAAAATCAGACGCAGTAAACAGTGTGACCTTATCCGAATAGCCGAACTCAGCCAGTCTGTCATTGAAAGCTACGAAAGCGTCATTCATGCCACGAAGTAAGTTGGGCAGCCAGCTCGCCTGACCCGAGTGAGTGTCAAAGCCACCCATACCCACCAAAAATATTTGTCGCGAAACACCCATTTGTCCATTAACGGAAATTGCTCTGGCGACCATCTCTAGCTGTCGGCCTAATCCCGTCATGGGAAAAGACACAGCGGAGGTTGGCGCACTTTTGATCGCGGAGGCAAATGCCTTGTTCGCCGAAAAACCTGATCTAAAAGCTGAGGCTAAATCTCGCACCAAAATATGATCAGACTGAGTCGATTGTGTAGCGATAAGCTCATCGAATGACTGCAAGGACCCTGTGGTCTCCTCCTCAATGATTTCCTTGAGCTCAAGGGCCGTCCGACCATCTAAACTGACCTGGTAAGGGCTGCTCGCACGACCTGTAAGAAACACCTCTGCGCCACCACCGGTAATCGTAGTGAAAGTGGTTTCGGAGTTTCTCGCCAACACCGCGTCTGCGAACAATCCGCCCCAGCCGTATTGCGCGCCCTCAGGCTGACTCGCTTGCCAAACACTCTGTTGGTCATTGTGAGAAAACAAGCGTGGTGGTAATCGAACAGATCGGTCTTGGAGCTGAGCTTGAGTAGTGGGCTCGACCAACGGTCCCACGTTACCGACCACTGCTAGCGGAGAACTCGATTGATTAAACAGACTTTGTAAGCCTGCTAAATCGGGCGGAAATGCAAACGTAGGGGTGGAGGCAGTACCACTTCCGGTCAGAGGGGCCAGTGCACTGCGCTCCCGAGATCCTTGATACCCGGTCAGTAACTCCTCACGAACCGATGCGTAATCAGCGTAAGCGGATGTACCATAAGGTATTAAGAGGTCGTGGCAGTCCATGCCTCCAAACAGAAATACGCAAACCAAAGCCTTGTAGTCATCACTCGCATTCTGTGCCTTGACGTTGACACCGGTGAGCGAACCCATTGATCCAACGAGCGTGGCTTTCAGAATATCTCGTCTAGCGACTGCCATCTAAAGTCTCCTAATTCAGTACCCAGTAGTCTGGCGAGCTCATCACTAACGTCACGGCTAGTGCAACACGCTGCTCAAGCGCTACGTCAACATCCTCAACCTCATTTAGTGAGATCGATCCGACATACTGTTGAATCGTCAACCGAGCATCGGGCGATAAAGTACCGCCAGTCAGCAGCGTATCAAGGTGAGTGACTAACGCCTGCTCATCCGAGGCAAGCGCTAATTCTTTTTCATAGTTGGGAACAAAGCTTGAACGAGTCAACTCCGGCGCAAAGTCGACCTCAATCACAGATGCGAGATCGGTGTACTTTTCGAGATCGGCCTCTTGGGTTCGACTGTGAGCAAAAAAAGTTATCAAATTAATGTAGCCGGGAATTGTGGATGCATTCGTAATCTGAAACTCAGGCGCTGTCATTCCGGCAGCGCCACTTTCCGTTCCAGATGGGACGTAGCCCGGACGATAAAAATTGAATACCGAGGATGCTCTAAAAGGGTGCTGACCCAGGTCCGAGGGAGACGATAAATCATAAAGTTCGGTTGTGTACTCTGGAGTTACTGTGCCCGCGCTGAACGCTCGTGCCCATTGAGTAAAGCGAAGCACCGGCTCCTTCAATTTACCAAAGCGCTGTGGATCAACAGGGTCTATGGTCTCAGGGTCGAGGAGAATAGCTGAGAGTGTTGCCTTAAGATCTCCCTTGCGACCATCACCCACCACAACACCATTAGGCAAGGTAAAAGAACCACGATCAAAAGCCGACGCCACCCTGCGCACATACGCGGGACTGGGATTGCTAGTCGTAAACCGTTGAATGAGTTAACGTCCAATAAATGGGCCCACGTTTGGGTGCTGCATGATGTGATCAAGTGCAAGGTCGATACTCAGAGCCGCGCCTGTATTTTCAGGGATCGTTAAACCAAGGAACGATTTCTCAAGTGACGAGTGAAGTTCTGGGTAAATCACCATCGGCTCTCGCCAACTTTTCAACACCTCCGGATCTTCACCACCATCCTCTTCGGGAAAGGTGCGATCAAGCCCTGTAAAGACCTTGGCGAGACCAGTGATATCGTCGTTGTTGTAGAGCTCAATCGCACTGCCATTCTGGTCGAGCTTGACTGACCCGTCTGGATTAAGCGCTACCAACCCAACGGTGAACAACTGCAACAGCTCTCTTGCATAGTTCTCATCAGGTTGTCGACCGGTTTGGGGATTCCCTTTCTGGTTGCCCATGTAGGTTAAATAGAATCCCATGCCCGGCGAATACGTGATTGCCTCAAGCAGCTCTCTGTAATTCCCAAAGGCGTGGATTTGTAAGATTTCCTGATGGTAGGCCGTGGCCTCGGGAATATCGGTAAGTTGGTCACCACCGGCACTCGACACCACCAAGATCTGTGACAGTGCAAACATCATGCGCTGTCTGAGCTGATCCTCACCCAGCAAAGTATTTTTCCAGAAAGCAAAGGTCGTGCTCGCCTCATTCCATAAGTTGAACTCGATGAACGGCAAACGACCTTGATACTCGTCAAGCACTGCCAAATAGGAGCTCTTCGGTTTTGCGAACTGATCAGTCAGCCAAGACGAAACGCCGGTTGCTTCCAAATTATCAAGTTCATTACTTTCAGCGCCAAAAGTCGCCCTGCTCAGAAATTTTGACACTCGATTACGGTCGACAAATGGCGCTAGATCATTGATGACGCCCGTGATGTCGGGGTTCAGAGGTGCTGGGTCATCGAGGTCAGGGAAACCATCGTTATCATCATCCAGATCTTTGTTATTACCAATGCCATCGCCATCGGTATCTAACCACTCAAGCTGGTTGTCTGGGAACACATCCTCAAGATCAAGCACCCCATCGCCATCACTATCGATCGAATGATCTCCCAGCAACAGTATTGCAGCTAAGCGATCATTCGAAAGCTTGGATGGTTGTGCAAATCCGCTGGACCCAAGAAATATAGCGCTCACCAACAGCGCAAAAAGAGTCATCAAAAAAGAGCGATAGAGCCCACCCAAAGCGTTCTTTCCGCGAGCCAAGCTGAACTACCTCCAACATCCAGTTGTTTAATCGTCTATCCACACAGACCTTTTTTAGTTTAGATTCAGTGCGCGCACAACGCCAAAAAAAAACTGCAAGTCACCAGCGAGGCATTGTAAAAAAGCATCAAATCGTCGTGCACTGAGGATGTCAGTGCCTATCAACGAGAACGAAACCCACGTTAGCTAATGAGACTGTAGAACTGCACTTGGTGCCATCTTCAATAGTGCGCGCAACAACCTATTTTGTTGGCTTTGATAATGTCGCAAATCGAGGCTGTTGTGCTATTCTCACGCCCCACGGAGAAGTGGCCGAGTGGCTGAAGGCGCTCCCCTGCTAAGGGAGTATACGTTAATAGCGTATCGAGGGTTCGAATCCCTCCTTCTCCGCCACCTCTATAAAGGGGACTCAGCGAGTCGCTTTTTGTGTGGTTGTGAAAAGGTGGTTTGATGAGAATCCAGCGCCTCGCTCGAATTTCACCAGAAGAGCATTTGGCACTGAGCCGCTCAGCGGTTTCTCGTTGCTGATAAGCGCCTCGCGATCTGCTAGGCGGCTTCGCTGCCATCAAAATACGGTTTGTCACCTGCAATTGTCACACGCTCCATTTTCCTAACTTGCGGGAAGTAATCAGATGCGGCGAAATGCTGACACGCCCTATTATCCCAAAATGCCAGCGATCCCGGTCGCCACTTAAATCGACACTGTAATTCCGGATTCCAGGCAGTGCGAAACAGGTCAGCGAGGAGCGCATCACTCTCAGCCGAGTCCATGTCTTTGATATGTGTCGTGAACGCCACATTAACGTACAGCACGCTACGCCCTGTTTCTGGATGAGTCCTGACCACCGGGTGCTCCGACAGTGGGTACTTCTCGCGTAACTCGTCCTCGCTCATGTTCAGACGTCCCGCAAAGACCCGTGCAATATCATGAACTGCAACGCGACCTGTGATCTTTTCCTTTATTTCGTCTGACAGCTGATCGTAGGCAAGCACCATATTGGCGAACAAGGTGTCACCGCCAACCGCAGGCACCTCTACCGCCTTCAAAATCGAGCCTAGGGACGGTTTATCACGCCAGGTGACATCGGAATGCCATGCGTTCTCACGCCCCTTTGAGTTTGGGCCATGAGCGATATGAAGGACCTCGGGGTTAGCCTGACCAGGTGGTGTTGCCGGGTGTATTTCCAGATCGCCGAAATGCCTCGCAAAAGCAATGTGCTGCTCCTGATCCAATTCCTGATCGCGGAAGAAAATGACTTGATATTCGAGCAATGCGGCTCTGATCGCTTCAATCTGGTAGTCGCTCACTGACCGCAGATCGACATTGCCTATTTTAGCACCGATGGCCGGCGTGAGTGGGGTAATCGGAACGCTATCAGACATTATTGAATACCTGTTTATTGTTATTGCTGTGAGGTTAGCCAAGCGCCTGGGACTTGGCAAACGCCAACCTAGGATTGGGTAGCGACTGAGGACTGATTTTATTTAGGTTCTTTGCCCGGGGGGTGAGCGGTATAACCGCCTCTCGGAACAGTGGTCGGCTTCTCGGACAGCTCTTCTCGATGCACCGCGACGTCTTTCGGGGCAGCAACACCGATTCTTACTTGGTTGCCCTTGATGCCTAGGATCGTAATGGTGACATCGTCACCAATGACTAAAGATTCGTCGATCCGCCTAGTCAGAATTAACATCGCATACGTCCTTGTTCCGATGAGCTATGTTTGCAGGCTACACGCCCGATGTAGCGGATGCCAGCGTTTGCCGCAGCGCTAGTCCTCCTCATCATCGAGACCGAATCCCGAGTGCAAGGCACGAACCGCGAGCTCGAGAAACTTCTCGTAAATGATGACCGAGATCTTAATCTCAGAAGTGCTGATCATCAGGATATTGACACCCACGTCAGCCAACGATCGGAACATAGTCGCAGCAACACCTGCGTGTGAGCGCATGCCAACGCCCACGACGGAGACCTTGGCGATATGACTATCCGAACTCCACTCGACCGCCCCCAAACGCTCAGTTTGCGCCGCCACTATCTTCTCTGCTGCAGCCAAGTCGTTTCGAGCAACTGTAAACGTAAAATCGGTTTTTCCGCAGTCGCCGGTGTTTTGCAGAATGACGTCGACTTCTATATTTGCTTCGCCAATAGGACCCAGAATCTCATACGCCATACCGGGTGTGTCGGGTACGCCGACAACCGTCAACTTAGCCTCGTCGCGATTGAAGGCAATTCCGGCAATCTGTGGGGCTTCCATTTCGTTATCCTCATCCATGGTTATGAGTGTGCCCGGGCCATCATCAAAGCTGCTTAAGACACGCAGTGGCACATTGTATTTACCGGCAAACTCTACCGAGCGTAACTGGAGCACCTTCGAGCCCATGCTGGCCATTTCGAGCATCTCTTCAAAGGTAATTTTTTCGAGCCGCTTGGCGCCATCGACCACTCGAGGGTCGGTGGTATAGACGCCATCAACATCGGTATAAATCTGGCATTCATCGGCCTTTAGCGCCGCGGCGAGCGCCACAGCCGTAGTATCTGAGCCACCTCGACCAAGGGTTGTCACGTTACCGGCTTCATCGACACCCTGGAAACCGGCCACCACAACTACATGTCGACTCTCCAACTCACTCGAGATACGACGGCTATCGATATCCTTAATACGCGCCTTTGTGTGGGAATCATCGGTGAGAATGCGAACCTGACTACCGTTGAGCGACACCGCACCGACACCACGCTTGTGCAGAGCCATGGTCAGCAATGCCATCGACACCTGTTCGCCCGTCGACATCATGATGTCTAGCTCGCGCGGTGTAGGATCGTCGAGAATACTCGTTGCGAGTCCAAGTAGCCGGTTTGTTTCGCCTGACATCGCCGACACGACGACCACCAGTTGTTCGCCGGCGTTGTGATGCTTAGCGACGCGATCTGCAACCGCCTCGATTCGCTCCACCGACCCAACCGATGTGCCGCCGTATTTTTGGACTATCAACGTCATGCTGTTTTGCTAGTGTTGTAAAAAAGGCGCGTATTAAACACGCTTTGACTTAGGACTTAAAGGGAGAAAGGTCGCACCTCTCGGGGCCCGCAATACACAGAGGCAACCATTAGTGTTGCTCGCGCACCCAATCGGCCAGCTGAGCCATAACGGCGGGCAATGCCGACACGTCAGATCCACCGCCCTGCGCCATATCGGGGCGACCGCCACCTTTGCCTCCCAAGCGGCCAGCAAATTCACGCATCAAGTCACCTGCCTTGATTCGATCAGTGAGGTCGGCAGTAACCCCAGCCACCAACGTGATCTTATCGCCATCAACTGCCGCCAATAGCACCACAGCGCTCTGAAGTTTGTTTTTGCAGTGATCAAGCGTCTGTCTGAGAGTTCCGGTATCCGCACCCTCGAGTGTCGACGCCAATACCTTAATTCCGTCAATATCGACCGCATCGGCGGTAAGATCACCGCCCGACGCCGTCGCGAGTTTTTGCTTGAGTTGCGTGACCGTCTTCTCAAGCTCTCGCAATTCTTTTCGCAGCCCGTATACCTTGTCGGCAACGTTATCGGGCGTGCCTTTCACTGCCTCACAAATCCCACTAAGCGCTGAATCAGAGCGCTCTATATCCATCAATGCTCGCTCACCCGTTACCGCCTCGATCCGGCGTACGCCCGCCGCAACGCCTGCCTCGCTGGTAATGCGGAAAAGGCCAATCTCACCGGACCGCTCAACATGGGTGCCGCCACATAGTTCCACCGAGAAGCCCTCGGTGCCCATAGTTAAAACGCGAACTACATCGCCGTATTTCTCGCCAAATAACGCCGTTGCACCGGCGGCGATTGCATCATCCATCGACATCTCACTGGTGTCGGTCAAACGATTAGCACGCACCTGTTCATTAACAATCCTGGAGATCTGCTCAAGCTCATTGGCAGAGACCCCCTGCGTGTGGGAAAAATCAAAACGGAGTTTGTCAGAATCTACCAGCGAGCCCTTTTGCTCAACATGAGCTCCGAGCACCTGCCGCAACGCGGAGTGCATCAGGTGAGTCGCTGAGTGATTCGCGCGAATTTTAACCCGCAGATCGTTGTCGATGGCAGCATACACAGTGTTACCAACCCCCAAAGTGCCCTCAGTGACCTGAATGTGGTGCAAATGATGTCCCTGAGATTTAGTGGTATCTCTCACCTCCACTCGAAGGCCTTCCGCCGTCAACAAACCAGCATCACCAACCTGGCCACCGCTCTCGCCGTAGAACGGTGTCGAGTCCAGAATCGCAATACCCTCCTGCCCTGCGTTGAGCTCCTGCAAAGACTCGCCATCAACATAGATAGCCATCACCCGGGCATCGGTATCGTTGGCGACATAGCCAATAAAATCTGTCTCACCTTCCAAATTAAGGACCGCGTTGTAATCAACCTTGAAGGCGCCGCTCTCTTGCGACCGCTTTCGCTGCGCCTGCATCGCTGCTTCATAGCCCTCGACATCTAGGTCGAGACCGCGCTCGCGTGCAATGTCATTGGTAAGATCTACTGGGAAGCCATAGGTGTCGTAGAGGCGGAACACCACCTCGCCCGGGATTGTCTTGCCTTTGAGACCGGACAATGCCTCGTCGAGAATAGCCATCCCTTTGTCGAGGGTGCG
Source organism: Halieaceae bacterium MED-G27 (assembly GCA_002456975.1). GTDB lineage: Bacteria > Pseudomonadota > Gammaproteobacteria > Pseudomonadales > Halieaceae > Luminiphilus. Next base: position 24,570 of record NTKA01000020.1, on the reverse strand, counting down.
AGCGAACTGCTCCTCTTCCGCCAGCAATGCGTTCTCGATGATCGACCGTTTCTCATTTAACTCAGGATAGGCTGCCCCCATCTCGGCGGAAAGTGTTGCCACCAACTTGTGGAAGAAAGGCGCATCGGCGCCGAGCTTATTGCCATGGCGTATCGCTCGTCGCATGATTCTGCGAAGCACATAACCCCTGCCTTCGTTTCCGGGCATTACGCCATCACAGATCAAGAAGGCACAAGATCGCAAATGATCGGCAATCACCCGAAGTGAGGTATGTTGTCTATCCTCGACTCCCAATACGTCGGCCGCCGCGGCCACCAGGTTGGCAAATAAATCGATGTCGTAGTTGTTGTGAACGCCCTGCATCACCGCTGCAATTCGCTCAAGGCCCATGCCGGTGTCTACCGAGGGCGCGGGCAGCGGATGTAGTTCACCGTTCGCATCCCGGTTGTATTGCATAAATACGAGATTCCAGATCTCGATATAGCGATCTAAGTCATCATCTGGAGAACCGGGTGGTCCACCTGGCACGTCAGGACCGTGATCATAAAACACTTCGGAGCACGGCCCGCAGGGACCTGTATCGCCCATTTGCCAGAAATTATCTTCATCGAGACGCGATAGACGATTGGGGTCAATACCGATTTCATCAATCCAGATGGCGGCTGCTTCATCGTCGCTGTGATGAACGGTAATCCAAAGTCTGTCCTTGGGAAGCTGCAGGTGCTCGGTCAGAAACGTCCAGCAGAAATTAATCGCCTCGCGCTTAAAGTAATCACCAAAACTAAAGTTGCCCAGCATCTCGAAAAAGGTGTGATGCCGAGCGGTATAGCCGACGTTCTCTAGGTCGTTATGTTTACCGCCAGCACGCACACAGCGCTGACTAGAGACAGCCCGGTTGTAATCGCGTTTTTCCACACCTAAAAAGGTGTCTTTGAACTGATTCATACCCGCGTTAGTGAATAACAGGGTGGGGTCGTCATGGGGCACCAAAGAACTCGATGGTACTCGCTCGTGTTGAGCGGACTCAAAATAGGCGAGAAATGCTTCTCGTATATCAGCAGTTTTCATGACTTATCTCTAAAACCGTGTGGGTAACAATTAGGCGAGCCTAGAAGCGAGTTCGCCCTCTTTCATCTCGCGACCTGCGAGTATATGTAAATGCAGATGGAAGACTGTCTGACCACCGCCCTCGCCATTATTGATGACTAAGCGAAATGCATCACCGACACCGAGTTGATCTGCAACTTTGCCGGCAACCAAAAGCAAGTGCCCTAGCAAGGCCTGATCGTCAGCGTCGGCCTCGCTTAACATCGGAATTGGCTTACGCGGGATGATCAGCACGTGCGTAGGTGCTTGCGGATAAATATCCTTGATGACGACACAGTGCTCGTCCTCGTAAAGGAATTCTGTTGGGATCTCACCGCGGGTGATTTTCCCAAAAATGGTATCTTCCATCGCGCTTAACCCAACTTCTCGTCGGCTGTCAGCTGTCTCGCTTCGTCTTCGAGCATGACGGGAATACCGTCGCGGACCGGGTACGCCAGTCCGCTTGCTTTACAAACGAGCTCCTGCGCCGCCTCATCGTATTCCAGCGGTGCTTTCGTGACTGGACAGACCAGTATTTGCAATAGCTTTTTATCTAACACAGCAATCTCCTTACAGGGGCCGGAGTATACGCGCTAATCAGGGCTTAGGCATCGGGGGGACGAGTAGTTGTGGATCAACGCGTTGATCGAACCAACTCATCCGCCAATCGAGGTGCGGACCTGTCGCGCGACCCGTTGCGCCGATAGCGCCAAGCTGATCGCCTGTGGTGATTACATCGCCCACCTTCACATCAATGCGACTCATGTGTAGAAACGAAGAACTGAGGCCATAACCGTGATCGAGAATCACTGTCCCCCCCGAATAAAATAGCTCGGGCTCAGCCAGAGTAACGACTCCAGGTCCGGGTGAGAGCACTGGATGTCCGGTGGGCCTGGCGATATCAACCCCATAATGAGGGTTGCCCGGCGTGCCGTTATAAAACCGCTGGCTGCCATAAACGCCGCTGATTCGTCCCATCGCAGGCCATGTTAAGCCGTCTCTAACGGCATGCAGAAACTCAACTTGCTCGATTCGTTTAGCTTTTGCGGCTCGCACCAAGGCGCGCTCGCGGCGAATTCGCTCAAGCTGCTCGGGTGGCGGCGTGACTGTTCGCTGCGACACACCCTCGACTCTCGATATTCGATACTCGCGTGAGCTGATGGCGATGGGACAGCTTAGGTTATCGACTGAAAGAGTTTGTCCGGTATCGGCATCGCGCCCGAGGCCAATGACAAATGAGCCGTCAGGTAACACAGGTACGGCTCTGTCATTAAATACAATACTCGCCTCTGGGCTGACCTCTCCCCATAGCAAACCACCCTGCTTAAAATCACCGGTTAACTCGGGACATGCCTCCTTGGCGATCGCTTGCAGTTGGATACTCAAAGCGAGCGCGATCAACGCGGTTGTCAGAATCCATCGGTTCATATTGCCTTCCCTACCATCAGACCGGATCATGGTACTTACTCACACACGATCGTCTAGATCACTCAAGCAGAAAAGTAGCGAAACGATGGGTCGATATCGTCCACCAAGAAAAAAGGGCTCCCCTTACATTACGCCGGAGGGCGCAAAAGCGCTGGAAGACGAATTACATCAACTGTGGAAAGTCGAACGACCGATGGTGACCGCAGCCGTCCACGCAGCAGCACTGAATGGCGATCGATCAGAGAATGGTGATTACATCTACGGAAAACGCCGGTTGCGCGAGATCGACAGCCGAGTGCGATTCCTGAGACTAAGGCTCGATGAATTACAGGTAGTCGACTCTGTTCCCAGTCAAAGCGACAAGGTCTACTTTGGAGCCTGTGTGCGTCTTGAGGATGATGATGGCGAAGAGAGGCACTTTCGCCTCGTGGGCCCCGACGAGTTTGACCTCAGTCAGCAGCGTCTCAGTATCGACTCGCCAATGGGGCGGGCTTTGCTGGGCAAATCGCTCGACCAGTCCTTTGACCTAGCAACGCCCGACGGTGTACAGCATTGGACCGTGGTCGATATCACTTATAAACCGAGGGGGTTTGAGTAGCTTTAGAAGCGCCACTCAAAGCCAGCAATAACACTTTGCGGCTTATTCGGCCTTGCTCCATCGGGTTGCCGCGAGACAATGGCTCGCTTATCCGTCGCATTTTCCAATTTCACAAAGCCTGACAGCGAGTCGCTAAGCTCACGATGCAAGGCAAGATCGACAGACCAGTAGCTATCAGTTTGCGACAAGGCATCATTATCGCGGTTACAACCTGCCTTGACGCATAGAGCATCGGTGAATTTAGCGATTACCAAAAATTCGGTACCTGTGGCAAACACAAGACCCGTTCTGATCGCAGCTATGGTTCTCGGTACTGCAGCCAGGTGATCGCCGTTTTGTACTCCGCTCAGCCCTCTTGCACTGGTGATCTCAGCATTAGTTTGGGTAAAGGTCATCGCCAGCGGCATGCTAGCAAAGCCGAAGTCGTGTTCACTCGACAGACTCAATTCAACGCCCTGTATCACCGCCTCACCAGTCACAAAGGCGCCCTGCTCAGCGCCATTAGAACAAGGCGATGCCACCGAGCAGATTTCGGCTTTATTATCGAAATCGCTGCGAAATACAATGACGTCAGCGTCGACAACGCCTGAATATCGAAGCCCCATCTCCCAGTTCATGCTGAGCTCGGGTTTCTCATCAGACTTGGCGCTTGCACCGAGCGGTGAGAATCCTTTGTGAATCCCCGCCAGCAAGGCGACTGATGGCGTAAGCTCGTAAAACGCACCGATACCGGGCAAGGTGACTTGTGTTCGGTTCCTGCGTTCGTCACTTAGCTCGTCTCGACCCACATCTGAAAATCGATCGCTGAAAGACTTTACCGTCTCACGTCTCAATGCCAGATCCAGTCGTAATCGATCATTCACTTGCCAAGCGTCAGTCAGCGCTAATGCCTGCGCTGTTGCGCCTTCCAGTCGATTATTGGAGCCGCTGGGCGATGCGCTCTCTCGGAATATCAACTCGCCGTTAACCTGATCGTAAATGTCAGACGGCTGCCATCGATCGACACGATCGTCATGCCACCGAGAGCTCAGTTCGAGGGTGTGCTGATCGGTAAACCATGACACGGCGAGTCTCACACCCTCGGCAAGGTACTCTCGATTGTTGTGCTTATAGTGCAAACCTGCGACGTCGGCATCACCCCGTAGTATTGACGCGGCGAGGTCATCACCTGCGTTAGCCTGATCAATCCAGGTCGCGCCGTTACCCAGCTTGTACCAGTCACGGGCGAAATCATTGCGGTACCATTCGCTGCTCAACTCGACATTGTCACTAATCTGCCAACGATGGCGCAGTGACAACGATGCGTGGTGATTGTCCATTTGATCACGCGCGGTCATTCGGTAGCGCCGATCAGCGTTGGCCGCAAAATCGCGATCGCTCAATCCGGTATAGGTCTCATTGGAGGTCTCAGTGGAATACTGCGCTTTGAACAATAACTGTTGGTTATCGCCCATCCACCCGAGCTTAACTAGATAATCTGCGATATCGAAACCCGTGTCAGATCCTGCACCGTCTAATGATTTAAAACCGTCACTGTGACGCTGAGTGGCTTCCACCAGTGCAGATAAGTCCGTACCTACCATACCGTAGCTAACGGTCGTATCGGCGCTACCGAACGAACCGAGCGACGCTCTAAGGTTGCCGCCAGTCTCCGTGGGGAGCGGCGTAGAAATCAAGTTGAGAGCGCCACCTGTGCTCTGAGGGCCATGCGCCAGCATGCTCACGCCCTTCAATACCTCGACCGAACTCATGCGGGCAAGCGTCGGGAAGTAATACGCAGCCGGTGCCGCGTAGGGTGCCGGCGCAACGGGTATACCGTCCTCAAGTAAGAGGATGCGCGCTGAACGCTCCGCGGTAGCGCCTCTGATCCCGATATTAGGTCGCAAGCCAAAGCCTTCTTCTTCCCGGATGTAAACGCCCGGTACTGTCTTCAGGACTTGGTTAATGTCAGTAGCGACTTCGAGTCTCAGCTGTTCTGATTCGATCACAGCGCCCGATCCTGCCAACTGTTGCTGAGCTAGGGCATCACCAATAATGGTAATTTCTTCAAGCATCGAGTCCGCAAAAGCAGACGAGGCGATCCCCGCCACCGACAGCGTTAAAAGTGCTTTTGTAATCGAAGCTTTGCGCACCAATTTTCTCTACCGATATCACTCACCTAACTGATGAGCGAAACTGTAATAGGAATCATTATCATTAACAATAAGAAATGGTGAAAATTGTAAAAAAACAGGCAGAAATCCCATTTTTTTGTCGAGCGACTGGTGGCTCTGGACCGAAGCGCCATGTAACGACAAGCTAAGATGTGCAACGGACCAACAAAGCCCGGCGCCCCGCCCTACCATCGCCATACCCTTGCGGATCGCACCGGACAAGGCATTAGTCGGTAGAAACTATCGGACAGACTACGAGCTAGCGCGTAGCTCGGCCTGTGTTTAGCGGAGGACTAGGATCTGGCTAGACCGGGATCTGACTTACATGTGAGCCTGTCGCTGAGTCTGGCGCCAGCCCGGACAAGACAAACAGGCTGGAGCAATTGATCTCATCTATCCTGATAAAAGTGTCACATAGGTGGATTCGTTTAAACAGGAATCTCGCAATAGCGGCGCGGCTATCACACGCAACTGAGCATTAACGCGGGGTTTGATATTTAGCCTTCCAGTCCTCGTAGTCCATGCCGTACACGAGACGACGAGCTTCGTCCTTGCTGATATCTATCCCAGCCTCACCCGCCTCTTCCGCATACCACTTCGACAGGCAGTTGCGGCAGAACCCCGCTAGCTCCATCAGGTCAATATTTTGCACATCGGTATTATCTTGAAGGTGCTTGACCAACCGTCGAAAAGCCGCTGCTTCAATTGCCTCGTTACCACTCACGATTCTTTTGCCTTTAATAGCTCGTTTACGACCAGCCCCTGCTGAGGGTAGCGCCAGCGAAGCTGCATGAATCCCTCAGGCGTATACCAGTCAGCCGACATGATCTCCAGGGGACGCTCGATCGTAATTTCGCGACCACTCATAGACTCACACCAAAACAGATGGAATCCATTATCGAATTCCATCGCCAACTCGCCGGCTTTCGCAATTACTCCGGTTTCTTCATAGGTCTCGCGCTCTGCCGCGCATTGTGCAGACTCACCGGTACCAGTCGATCCACCTGGGGGACCGTAGGTTCCACCGGGTATTTCCACCAACAGAACCTGTCCTTGATTAACCACCAAGCATCCCGCACTAGGGGCGCGTAGGCCCTCACCTTCAAAACTACAAGGTGGTTCGCTCTGACATCCCAGAAGACACATCGCCAAAGAACCCACGAACAGCACCCTAACGCTCGTAAACCACTTCAACCTGTTCATGTCCGATCAACTCCTTTAACCGGTCTAACAGCGAGTCTGTAGGCGCCACCCGCCAACGCTCGCCTAACTTCACTATCGCCGACCCTGCAGGCTGGCGATACTCCATCACGACGGGGCACTCACCTCTATGCGCACCAAAGGCATGCTTAATTTCAACGCCTAAACCGTTTGATACAGAGTCGGCATCGACCCGCAACAACAGTTCTCGGACACGCGTTTGCCGCGCCTCCTCAAGCGTCGAGAATGATTTTGCCCGGAGCGATAGCTGACCGCGAAAATCATCCATTTGCAGACGACCATCACACAATACGATCTGATCTTTCACCAAAAGATCCCGGTACTGATCGAAGACCTCACTGTAGGCGGTAACCTCGATCTGACCCGTGCTGTCATCTAACTGTAACAATGCCATTGTGCCACGCTGGGTCTTCACAAGTCTCACATCAACAATCAAACCAGCGACCCATTGCTTATTATTGTGATGCAGTTCACGAATAGAGCGCGGTGCAAACTTACGGATTTCGGCTCGGAACTCATCCATGGGGTGACCGCTAAAAAAACTACCCAGGCTTTCTTTTTCGCCCGCCAATACCTCGCGCAGAGTCCAAGCACGTGCTCGACGATGATCGCGGTAGGGATCGCCACCCGTCGCCGCTGGCACCACATCACCAAAGAGATCGCCCATACCGGCGGCTTTGTTATCGGCCGACTGCTCGGCCGCACGCAAAGCATCATCGAGCGCCGAGAGTAGGACCCACCGCGGCGCACCAAGACTATCCAGACCACCGCTTTTGATCATTGCCTCCAGTGCGCGCCGATTGACCTTCTTAGGGTCCGTTCGAGTGCAAAGGTCAAATAGGTCTGATATCGGCTCTTCAACTCTGGCTACTATCAGATCGTCGATAGGCCCTTCGCCCAAGCCCTTGATTCCCCCCAAACCATAGACGATCTCGCCGTCGCAGTTTACCGAGAAATGGTGTAAGCCCTCAGCAATGTTCGGCGCACGAACAGTTAAACCCATGCGTCGACACTCGTCGCGCAAGCTCAACAGCTTATCGGTATTGTCGATTTCCGAGCTCATTACGGCGGCCATAAACTCCGCGGGAAAATGAGTCTTGAGCCACGCCGTTTGATAGGACACCAGCGCATAGGCAGCCGAGTGGGACTTGTTAAAACCGTAGCCTGCGAACTTTTCCACCAGATCAAAGATTCGCATCGCCAAGTCTGGATTGACGCCCTTCTCTTTGGCACCGTCCTCGAATACCGAACGCTGTTTGGCCATTTCTTCGGGCTTTTTCTTACCCATGGCTCGGCGCAAGAGGTCGGCACCTCCCAAGGTATACCCAGCGAGCTCTTGGGCGATCTGCATTACTTGCTCTTGGTAAAGAATAATGCCGTAGGTGGGCTCAAGGATCGGCTTTAACCACTCGTGCTGGTATTGAGGATCTGGGTAAGACACTACTTCTCGGCCATGTTTTCGATCGATAAAGTTCTCAACCATGCCCGATTGCAACGGTCCGGGTCTGAACAAGGCGACGAGGGCAATAATATCCTCGAAAGTATCGGGCTTGAGGTTTTTAATTAACTCCTTCATGCCCCGGCTTTCTAGCTGAAAAACAGCGGTTGTCTCCGCACTTTGCAACAACTGATAGACGCGCGGATCATCGAGTGGAATATGATTAATGTCGACCGCCTCGGTGACATCGGGTCGCGCATTAATCATCGCAACCGCCCAATCAATAATGGTCAGGGTCCTCAGACCCAAGAAATCGAACTTAACCAAGCCCGCTTCTTCGACATCGTTTTTGTCGAATTGAGTAACGAGTCCACCACCCTCTTCGTCACAAAACAGCGGCGAAAAATCCGTTAATCGAGAGGGTGCGATCACCACACCGCCGGCGTGTTTACCTGCATTACGAGTGAGCCCCTCGAGCTGCACCGCCATATCCCAAATTTCTTGCGCCGCCACATCCTCTGCCAGCAGCGTGACCAACTGTTCCTCTTGATCGATAGCCTTGGCGAGTGTCATCCCAACCTCGAACGGAATGAGTTTGGACATCTTGTCGGCGAGCGCGTAAGGCTTATCCTGTACCCTAGCGACATCCCTAACCACCGCCTTAGCCGCCATAGTGCCAAACGTAATGATCTGCGACACCGCAGCTTTTCCATAGGTATGGGACACGTACTCGATCACTTCATCGCGGCGATCCATACAAAAATCGACATCGAAGTCGGGCATCGATACCCGCTGTGGATTCAAGAAGCGCTCAAACAGCAAATCGTACTCTAAGGGATCGAGATCAGTGATTTCTAGGGCATAAGCCACTAACGAGCCGGCACCGGAACCACGGCCGGGCCCGACAGGAATACCATTGGCCTTGCCCCAGCGGATAAAGTCCATGACCACTAAGAAATAGCCGGGGAACCCCATTTCATTGATGACATTCAGTTCAAACTTTAAACGATCGAAGTAAGGCCGCTCGTCCTCGACCTTGAGTACGGCGAGTCGCTGTCGAAGGCCCTCCTCCGACAAATGTTCCAAATGCTCCGCAATCGACACACCCTCTGGCGTCGGGAAGTCAGGGAGAAAAGCTTCACCGAGTGAAATTGCGACCGAGCAGCGCTGTGCGATATGAACGGTATTCTCGAGCGCTTCGGGAATGTCTGAAAACAGCTCTGCCATCTCTTGGGGTGAGCGCAGAAATTGTTGCTGGGAGTAATTCCTAGGACGCCTAGGGTCATTCAACGTCCGCCCCTCACCAATACAGACCCGAGCCTCATGCGCTTCAAACTCGTCTTCCGTGATGAAGCAGACTTCATTGGTGGCAACGACCGGGCAATCGAGCTGCTCCGCTAAACTCACGGCGGCGTGCAGGTAGTCCTCTTCGTCAGTACGACCCGTGCGCTGAAGCTCCAGATAAAAACGATCAGGGAATAACACCATCCATTCTCGGCAGGCCGCCTCGGCTTCCACTGTGCGACCAGCCAACAAATGCTGCCCCACCTCACCCCGACGACCTCCGGATAATGCTAAAAGACCATGACTCGCCGCCCGCAACCACTCCCAGCGAATCAAGGGCCGGCCCAATACCTGTCCCTCTTGATAGGCCTTCGAAATCAAAATCGTGAGGTTTCGATAACCTTGATCATCCAGTGCATACAGCGACAACTGGGTACGACGCTCATCGTCATGAAGCAACTCAAAGTCCGCAGCAACGATGAGCTTTAGACCATGTCTCGCTGCCGCCTTGTAGGCTTTGATCAAACCGAAAAAGTTGCACCGGTCACTAATTGCGACCGCCGGCATATCGAGCTCAGCCACCTTTTCCATCAGCGGCCCCACCCGGACTAATCCATCGGTGAGGGAATACTCACTGTGAACACGAAGGTGGATAAACTCTGCTTGCATGGCCCTATTAAACCCTGTTGTCGTCCTCAAGCAAACGGGCTATCGGGCCAAAACTCTTTCGGTGGATGGGCAGCACGCCTTTTTGGGCTATCGCTTCAATGTGTGCCTTTGTGGGGTAACCCTTGTGGCCGGCCAGACCATAGCCTGGGTACTGTTTATCCAACTCGATCAACTCGTTATCCCGCGTCACTTTGGCGATGATAGACGCGGCACTAATAGCAGGCTCGCTTCCGTCACCGCCGACAATCGCTTCAGCTGAGTAAGGCCAACTCGGCAAGCGGTTACCATCTACCAGCACATGATCGGGTTGGGTCTCGAGCCCGTCAACGGCTCGACGCATGGCTAGCAGAGATGCCTGTAAAATATTGATGTCGTCGATTTCTTCGACCGATGCTCGCCCCAACGACCAACACAGTGCCGTCGTTTTAATTTCCTCGGCGAGTTGCTCGCGACGTCGCTCGGTCAACCGCTTAGAATCGCGAAGGCCTTCGGGAAACACTGGAGCCAAGATAACGGCAGCTGCGACCACATCACCCGCGAGTGGGCCTCGCCCCACTTCGTCGACACCTGCAATGAGCCTTTCCCCAAAATGGCTCATTGCGTCTTCTCGAGCATAAGATCCCACAGGGCATCGCAAGACCGATGAGGAAAGTCTCGACCGATGGCCTCAGAAGCCTCCGCAAACACTTCGCGCTGGCGCTCACCTGCGGCACCGAGGCTTTCCAGTAACGCCCTATAGAGATTCTCTTCTGTTGCGTCGTGCTGCAGTAACTCAGGGACCACCGGGTAGTCGCAGAGAATATTAGGCAGACCGACATGCGGCGTGTTCACCATTCGGCTCAAAATTTGCCATGACAACCAGGCCATGCGATAGCCGATTACCATGGGTCGACCGATAAGCATAGCCTCAAGCGTTGTGGTTCCGGATGCACACAGCACGGAATCTGATGCGACCATCGCCAATCGGCTGTCACCCTCAAAGACCTGAAATCGAACATCCTCGATGGGCATTAATGACCTTATTTGCTGCAAGCGCGCATCACTGGCCGCTGGCACCAAGACTGTCACCGCGTTGTCGCTCGCAAGTAAGCGGCGCAACACGTCAGCAAACACCGGTGCTAAATGAGCAACCTCGCCGGCTCGGCTGCCCGGCAAGCAAGCCACCACCGTGTCATCCTCAGACACCGCGAAATGACGTCTAGCATCTGCTTTGCTGGGTAATGCCTCAATGATCTCGATCAGTGGATGCCCCACACAAATGGAGGGAACACCGTGATCCTCATAAAAGCGTTGCTCAAACGGCAACAGGCAAAGCATTAAATCCACTGCTTTCTGAACCTTTTTGACGCGGCTGGAGCGCCATGCCCAGACCGACGGGCTAACCAAGTGAGCAGTGGTGATCCCAGAGCGGCGCAAGTTTTGCTCAAGCGTCAAATTAAAATCTGGACTATCGATACCCAGAAATAACTGGGGTTGAAGCGCCTGCATGTGGCGCGTTACATCGCGACGAATACGGAGTAGTTCAGGGAGGCGCTTCAGCGGCTCGATCAGACCAAAGACCGACAGACGGTCCATCGGCACCATCGATTCTAGCCCGCAGTCAGCCATCAGTGGTCCACCAATGCCCGAGAACTGAAGCGAACGGTCGCGCTTTAATAGCTCAGATAAAACAGCGGCGCCTAAAATATCGCCACTTGTTTCGCCTGCCAGTACACCAATATCCGCACCGAATAACTGACTCATCAGCGAACGATACCGCGCTCCGACTGCCTCAATGAATCAATCAACGGTTCGATTTCGGGCACATCGGTCGCCATCTCGATCAAGCGCTCTAACGCAACGTCGAGAGTTAGGCCTTGGCGGTAAACCACTTTAAAGGCTCGGCGCAATTCGGCGATCGCAGCTTCGGAAAAACCCCGCCTGCGGAGTCCCTCGGCGTTAATGGTTCGCGCCTCAGCCGGACTGCCTGATACCGTGACGTAAGCAGGGACATCTTTACCGATCGCCGTACCCATGCCACTAAAACTGTGTCGGCCAATCTTGCAGAACTGGTGCACCAAGGTATAGCCCGACAAAATGGCCCAATCACCAATTTCAACGTGCCCTGCCAATGCGGTGTTATTGACCAAAATCGTATTGTTGCCAATCACACTGTCGTGACCGATGTGCACGTAACACATGATGAGGTTGTGATCCCCGATCGACGTGTCGCCACGATCTTGAACCGTCCCGCGATGAATCGTCACACTCTCGCGAATCACGTTGTCGCTGCCAATCGTTAGCGTCGTGGGTTCGCCCGCATATTTCAAATCGGGCGTTGCCTCACCCACCGATGAGAACTGAAAAATATGATTGCGCTCGCCGATAGTTGTTGGGCCCTTGATCACCACGTGTGGCTCGATCACCGAATCCTTGCCGATACGAACATCGGGGCCAATCACCGAGTACGGACCTACCGATACTGAGGGGTCGAGTTCGGCCGAGGGGTCAACTAAGGCGGTAGGATGAATCAGCGATCCGCACATAGGATTTCTGCGCTGGCTGCCATATCGCCTTCAACCGAAGCATTGACAGCGAACTTCCAAATGCCGCGTTTTACACTCATGACCTCGGCTCTGAGGATAACTTGGTCGCCCGGCACACAGGGCCGCTTGAACCGCAGCTTATCGGCACCCACAAAGTAGTAAATCGAGCCGTCCTGCGGCGTTTTGTTCATGGTGACAAAACCAAGAACCCCAGCGGCTTGGGCCATCGCTTCAACCAATAAAACTCCGGGAAAAATTGGATTCTCTGGAAAATGCCCTTGGAAGTAGGGCTCATTGATGGTCAGATTCTTGTAGGCCTCTATCGACTTGCCCGGATCTAGTGATACCACTCTATCCACTAATAAAAAAGGGTAGCGATGCGGTAGATGCCGCTTAATGTCAGCAATATCCATCATCTGTTATTTATCCTTTGCTTCGTCGGTGCCGCTAGGCTGCTGTTTTTCGAGCCGCTCAACGCGCCTAAACAATTCGTATAATTTCTCGTAACGAGCTGAATTTTTTGCCCAATCACGCGCGGGCATCAAGGATGTGCCCGAGGCGTAGTGGCCTGGCTTGTCAACACCACGGGCGACTCGACCCTGACCTCCGATGTGCACATCGTTGGCGACGGTTAAATGCCCTGCAAAACCGGCTTGTCCGCCTACTGTGCATCGCTCACCTAACTCCGCACCACCGGCAAAGCCAACTTGCCCCGCAACCGCCGACTGCCGGCCAATGCGCACCCCATGGGCTATATGCACTAGGTTATCGATAATGACGTCGTCCTCGACAATGGTGTCATCTAACGCTCCTCGATCGATCGCACAATTGGCGCCGATTTCGACGCGATCCCCAACAACCACTCGGCCCAGCTGTAGGATTTTCTCCCAGCCACTCGCCACCGGAGCAAATCCAAACCCATCGGACCCGATGACAGTATTGGCGTGAATCAGTACGTCAGAACCGAGCAAGGTGTTGTGGTATAGACGAACACCGGGGCGCAACTCGCTGCGCTCGCCGATTGCTGCGCCGTGCCCAATGTACGCCCCAGCTCCAACCCATACACCGTTAGCAAGGACGACGTCGTCTTCAATGACGGCACCTGCATCAATCGTCACGCCGTCGCCCAATCGAGCTGATTCTGCCACCACGGCAGTTTCGTGCACTTGTCTCGATGCTTGGGGACGGTTGTCGAAAAGGTGAGTCGCCCGCGCGAAGTCAGCGTAGGGATCGTCACTGAAAATAACTGGGCCCGAGTAACTCTCTGCCCACGCCTCCGGTAGTAAAACTGCGCCCGCGTCGGTGTCGTTAAGAGTGCCTATAAATTTCTTCTGAGCAACGAACGACAAATCGCTGGCTGACGCCGACTCCAGCGGAGCAATGCGCTCCAATACTAGCCCGGCGTCCCCGCGAAACGGCAAATTCAGGCTGGTTGCAACACCGACCAGTGTTGGCATTTTACTCGCTAGGCTGCTGGTTCAGCTTGTCGGTAATCTTAGCTGTTACATTGTACCCAACGTCGGAGTACAGCGCAGACTGCGCGTTAAGCAAAAGGCCGATACCTTCGGTTTTGATCACCTCTTGCAATACTTGCTGGGCAAGAGGAGCCAACTCAGCCAATACACGCTGCGCGTTCTGCTGCTGAAGTGTCTGTAGCTTATTAGCTACATACTCAAGATCAGCCTGCTTGCTTCGCAGCTTTTGCTGCGCTGCCACTTGCTGGTCTTCACTCATCGCGGCCTGATCACGCTGAAAATCCTGAATTAGCTTCTCAAGATCGGCATTGAGTCGATCAAATTCGGCTTTGTCTTCAGCGAAGGCGTCACTAGCAGCGAAATCTTCTAATTGTTGTTGTGCGAAATCTGTTTGCAAGATCGCTTGTTCAAGATTAACGACTGCGATCTTCCCCTGTGCATATGCGACAGAAGACAGTACGAACAGCGCAAGTGCTGCAATTGAGCGGAACAACATCGGTTTTAACCTCCTGGTTTTAATTAAAATCCACGCCCTAGCGTGAATTGGAATACTTCGCGACGATCAGTCAGGCTCGCATTGAGCGGCTTAGCGAGGCTGAATGTCAACGGCCCAAAGCCAGATAGCCAAGTAATACCAAGCCCGTAGGAATATCTTAACTCTCCAAACTCCACACCAAAGCAATTGAGCTGATTGGCCCGACAGTTGGTGTTGAAGACATTACCCGCATCGATAAAAATCGCCGATCGAACGGAACGCCGATCTTCAATAAAGGGCAGCGGAAACAACATCTCTGCCGTAGTTTCGACAACTACGTTGCCACCAAATGGGTCAGCTCGGCGTCCCAAAAATACGCCTTGGGTTGCGATCTTGCCAGTCTCAGGATCGACAACATAACCGAAACCACCCACTTCGCTGGGGATCCCGTTTTCATCAACCGCAGTAGTCGCTCTTCCCGTCTGGTACAGGATCGGCGGTGTACTCCGAGGGCCAAGAGTATTTGCCTCAAATCCGCGAACGGAGCCGAAGCCACCCGAGAAAAAGTGCTCGTAAAACGGTAACTCGCTGGTAGTGCCGTAGCCGTCGCCATAACCCAACTCGGTGCGGAGATGGAAGGTGAACTCACCTGCGATCGGGAAGTAAAAATCACCCCTATAATTAAACTTATAAAACTCCAGCTCGGACCCGGGGACTGACACTTGCATTGATACTGAATTGGAAACACCGCGCGTCGCCAACTGCCCTCTGTTGAGGGTCGACTGCAACCAGCTACCCGTCACAGAAAGATTGGTAAACGAATCACCATTAACATCCAAGAACCCATCACCCGAAATCTCGGCCAAGGCACTCTCGGGAAGTTCACTGATTGGCAATAAAACCTCGGGGCCCGAGTACAAACCATCGGGTTGTAACGTGCTCACATAATATTGGTCGATTCCCGGAATCAATCGGGGACTTGTGCGAATCTCTTGAACCGCATAGCGGCCGGAAGTGATTTCAGTATCTGTAAGGCCAACATTGACACCTAGGCGCTGTGTCTCACTGATGGGGTAGCCAAACGTCATATTCAGCCCGACCGTGTCCGTCGTGTAGCTCGCCACATTGATCTCGGAAAGATCCGTCCTGCGGAAGAAGAGGCTAAACCCTCTGCTCACGCCATCCTCAGTAAAATAAGGGTTTTGATAATTTAAGCTGGCGGCCTTTTGATAGCGCGAGGAATTGAGGTTGATGCCCACCTGCCGTCCCGATCCCATGAAATTATTCTGCTGTAAATTTAGGCCGACAATCAGTCCGGAAAACTGAGAGTAACCCAGACTTCCCCCAACAGAACCAAAGCTCTGCTCTTCAACGGTGAAGTCGATATCTATCAAATCGTCGTATCCAGGTAGCTCTCTTGTCTCAACCTCGGCCTGTTTGAAATAACCTAAACGCTCGAGACGGATTCGCGACTGCTCAATGGCAGCGGAGGACGCAGGTGCCGCTTCCATTTGTCGCATCTCACGACGAAGTACGTCATCTGCCGTTCGACTATTGCCAGCGAAACTAATGTGCCGGACATAGGTTCTTTTGCCAGGATCGATAAAGAACTTAATGGAGACGTCTGAATCCCCTTCACCCGGCTCAGGAATGCCGGTGACCGTAGCAAAGTTATAACCCTCATTGCCGAGCCTACGAGTAAGATATTCTTCGCTGGTAGTGACGAGTTGCTGCGAAAAGACTTGACCCGGTTGAACCAGAACAAAGCGCCGAAGATCATCCTCCGGTAGCACTAGGTCACCCGACAAATCGACCTCGGTGACAGTGAATTTCTCACCCTCAGAGACATTGGCGGTAATAAACACCGAGTCCTTCGTCGGGGAGACTGCCACCTGCGTTGACTCAATTTCAAACTCTAGATATCCGCGGTCCATGTAGTAGCTGGTCAACGCTTCTAGATCGGACTCTAGCTTTTCTTTGCTATACTTATCGCCGCTCTGCCAGAAGTAGTACCACGAACCGGACTCCTCGAGCTCAAAGACTTTGACCAGTTCTTCATCGTCGAAAACCGAGTTGCCCACCACGTTGATGTGCTTGATGCTGGAAACAGTACCTTCATTGACGTCAATCGCGATGGATACCCGATTTCGGGGTTCGGGGATGATCTCGGTGTCAATTGATGCGTCGTATCGGCCTTGCAGTACATATTGTCGACGTAATTCGATTTGCATGCCCTCCAGCGTCGAGCGCTTAAATACCTGACCTACCGCTAGTCCTGCCCCTTTTAACCCCTCTAGTAGCGCATCCGTCTCGATTGCTTTGTTACCGTCAATGGTGATTTCACTAATGCTCGGGCGCTCGGCAACCGTTAATACAAGAACATCGCCATCGCGACCGACCTGAATGTCATCGAAATTACCGGTTCGGAAAAGATTTCGCGCTATTGATCGTACCGCTGGAGTGTCGACGACATCACCGACTCCGACAGGCAGTGCAGCAAAGACACTACCGGGGGCGATTCGCTGCAAGCCTTCAACCCGAATATCGGCAACGACGAAGGGAGCACTCTGTGCATACCCAGACATCGAGGCCAACATCAAAGTCATGGCAACGATGCCGGATCGAAGATGCTTTGCAATCAATTTACACACTGTCATGAAAAACCATTAATGTCGTTGCTAACAGACGGCACACACCCATTTAGGTAGGCGCCAAAATCCAGTCGGATCGCGTTGAAGCCGCGGAGTATCTCACAGACGGGCCACATCGTTGTAGATGGCAAACACCATTAGGCAAAAAACTGCCATAAGACCGATCTGATAGCTCATAATTTGTACGCTCTCGGGGACCGGTCTCCCGAAAATACCCTCGAAAGCATGAAAGACGATGTGGCCGCCATCCAACACGGGTATTGGCAGCAGGTTGATAGCGCCCAGTGAAATACTAAGAAGCGCCAAAAACGACAGCCAAGTGATGAAACCAGATTCCGCGGTTTGAGCTGCAACCTGTGCAATCGAAATTGGTCCTGACAGGTTTTTGGTCGAAATCAGCCCTTGCAACATTTTCCACATCGACTCGAAAGTAAAGAGTGTGAGAGACCAAGTCCGCTCAATCGCAGCACCCAGCGCTTCAACTGGACCACGACTGGTGTATCTAATGCGATTTTCAGGAATCTCAGGTAATAAAACAGCCATCCCGACAGAGCCCACTGTTTCACCATTACGAAGGCTAGCTTCGGGCGTAACGGTGAGGAGCTTAGTTTCCATGCCACGTTCTACCAATACCGAGATAGCAACACCGGGGCGTGCGCGCACGTAATCAACAAAATCCATCCAGCGCACAATATCGACATCGTCCGCTTGGATAATGAGGTCAGACGGTGCAAAGCCTGCGAGCGACGCAGGGCTATCATCATTGACTGACCCAACCTGTGGGGTCTCGGGCAGCACAGAGAATGTCACACCCAAAGCAGCAATTGGATCAGGCTCCTCAATATCAGAGAGCCACTGATCAATCGGGATTGACACGATCGACGGGCGTTCGCTCAGGCCTAGCAATACCGACAGGTCGATGGTGCCGGTGTCTCCTAGGCGCTTCAGCAGGGCGAATCGCACCGATGATAAGGTCGTCGCATCAACACCATCTACCGCGACCACCTCATGACCCACTTCCAACCCAGCGTTAGCCGCCACGCTGTCGGGCTGGACCGCCTCAACAATAGGTACGAGGTCTGACTGACCCCGAAGAAAGAGAATGAACAAAACAGCGATCGCCAACAAAAAATTGGCCGCCGGGCCCGCGGCGACAATCGCAAGTTTGTGACCCACCGGTTTTTGGTTGAACGCGTCGTCTGTTGCTGAAGAGGTCTGATCACCATCGCGTTCATCGAGCATTTTGACGTAGCCACCCAATGGGATAGCACACAGAGAAAACTCAGTGCCATGGCGGTCTCGCCAGGTCAATAATGGCTGCCCAAATCCCACAGCAAATCGTAGCACTCGGACACCGCAGCGCCTCGCTACCCAGTAGTGTCCAAACTCGTGGATGGTAACCAAAATACCGAGTGTCACCAGCGCCATCGCCACTGTGAATAGTGCGTTAATCATCCTTAACTAAGTTCTCCCATTTGAACTCATAGATGCCACCGCTTCTGCCGCATGTTGTCGCGCAGACTGGTCAAGTGCTATGACCGTGGCAATGTCTTTTGGTTCCAATAGTGTAGTGCTCTCGAGCGTCGCCTGGATAACACGATCGATATCGGTAAAGCGGATGCGCTCGCCTAGAAAAGCGTCGACAGCGATTTCATTGGCTGCGCTGTATACGCACATACCGCCAGCGACTTTGATCGACTCATAAGCCAATCGAAGGCAGGGAAACGCATCGAGGTCTGGTGCCTCGAAATCGAGCCTGCCAACAGCCACCATATCGAGTGGCGAGACACCCGCATCGATTCGGTTAGGCCACGACAGACTGTAGGCAATCGGCGTCCGCATATCGGGCTGACCCATTTGCGCTAATACCGAGCCATCGATATATCGAATCATCGAATGAACAATACTCTGAGGGTGAACAACGACCTCGATTTCTTCGGGTTTTCTATCGAATAACCAGCAGGCCTCGGCGAGTTCGAGCCCTTTATTGACCAGTGTGGCGGAGTCTACGGAAATTTTTCGCCCCATATCCCAGTTGGGATGTGCGCAAGCCTCGTCGGGTGTCACCGTCTGTAGCGACTGTCGCGATCGACCTCTAAAAGGGCCGCCTGAAGCCGTGAGCAAGATCTTCTCGACGCGATCCATAATTGGCCGGGCTTTAGCATCAGTCGGTAAGCACTGAAACATCGCGTTGTGCTCACTATCCACAGGTAAAAGCAGTGCGCCTGACTCTTTAACTGTGCGCATAAAGAGCGCGCCAGCACCAACCAAAGCTTCCTTGTTAGCAAGCAACAGTCGTTTTCCAGCAGCAGCAGCCGCCAAGGTCGCCGGCAAACCCGCGAAACCCACGATCGCAGCCATAACGGTGTCGATAGCTTCGCTCTGGGCAAGCTCTATCATCGCGGACTCACCTGCGAGTACCGTAGTAGGGGCCCGGCCATCGACACCTTGCCGCAAGGCTTCAGCGGCTGATTCATCCGACATCACGGCAAATTCCGGCTCATGCTCGAGGCAGAGTTGCACCATGGCGTCGACAGATCGGTTAGCGGTCAGCGTGTGCGCTCGAAACTGTTCCGGATGCCGTTTAATGACATCCAGCGTACTGGCGCCGATGGAACCCGTCGCACCAAACACCATAACCTGCTGCATCAGCTGTACACCACCAGCACCATCGACAGTGCAAAAAATGGGGCTGCGCCACAGATACTATCCAAACGATCGAGTAGTCCGCCGTGACCCGGCAAAAGCGCACCCGAATCTTTATAACCACTCTCGCGCTTCACCATGCTGACAGTGAGGTCGCCCAACACTGAGGCGCCAGCACACGCAGCACCAATACAAAGAACTTCCATGTGGTGCACATGGGCGAAGACAGGTGGTAAAAAATTCCAGACCAGCAGCGCTAAGACGCAGACAAATAGCAAACCACCGTAGAGGCCCTCCCAGGTCTTTGCCGGGCTCACCTTTTCGGCCAACTTGTGCTTCCCAAAGGATCGACCGGTAAAAAAAGCGCCGACATCAGCAGCAGCAACGGTGACAATAAATAAGACAATCAGCAAAGGGCCGTGCGGCAAACTGACTACGTAGACCAACGAAAACCAACCGGATCCCAAAATGAACAAGCCCATTAAGCTCCGGGTAATGCGCGATCGCCAGAGGCTGGCCATCGAGGGATAGTTATCGACCAACAAAGCATTGATTAGCCAAACCAAACATACAAAGCCCAACACCGGCTGGATAATCATTGCGGCTGGTGCTGTGTCCGGGCGATAGGCAAGCGCGTAGGCGCCGCATAAACACAGAAAGGCACCAACGAAGGCTACTCTCCGGATGGGTGTATTCCAGCCCGCGAGGTAGCCCCACTCCCACGCCCCCGCGGCCGCCACCACCGCAAACGCCCAGGCCAATGTCGATGCCGGCAGAAAGTAGATCGCCGAGACAAAGCACAAGAACATCGCTAACGCGGTGACGATACGCTTCTTTAGCATGGCTACGCGCCCTCGCCGGGACGACCTCCGTATCGCCGCTCTCGACTGGCGAAATGTGCGATCGCTTCATCCAGCTCATCGACACTAAAATCGGGCCACAAGGTATCGGTAAACCAAAGCTCGGCGTAGGCGAATTGCCACAGTAGAAAATTCGATAGCCGCCACTCACCACCCGTTCGAATACAGAGATCAGGCGCAGGTCGGTCCGCCAGGGACAACCGTGAAGATAACAGTTCCTCGTTAATTTCCTCCGCACTCAAGCGGCCAGCAGCGACATCACTCGCGAGTTCACTCGCGGCACGGCTGACATCCCAGCGTCCCCCGTAATCAAGGGCTAGCACGAGTGTTGCCGACGTGTTGTGAGCCGTCGCCTGTTCCGAATCATCCAACAGCTTCTTAATTCTCGGACTAAATCTGTCACGACGACCAATAAAGCGAATCCTCACGCCATCGGCGGCAAGCTCTTTGATTTCGCGGCGCAAATAGCGCGACAACAACGCCATTAATGCCCGCACTTCGGCTTCAGGCCGTTGCCAGTTTTCACTTGAGAAGGCGAATAGGGTCAGCGTGTCAACGCCGCGATCACGACAGGCATACATCAGGCCCTTGACAATATCGGCACCTGCGCGATGTCCGATGGGACTCGGCACACCTCGGCGCTTAGCCCACCGATTATTGCCATCCATGATGATCGCAATGTGCTTGGGAATCTTCGCTTTGGCAGACAGAGGTAAATTCAAATTAGCGACCTCGCACCGACGGTGCTCGGATCTCCATCAGGTCGGCTTCTTTTGCCGTCAACGCAGCCTCGACCTTGGCAACATAGGTATCGGTCAACTTTTGGACTGCATCTTGCGCCCTGCGCTCCTCGTCTTCCGAGATGTCTTTGTCCTTGACGAGATCCTTCAGCATGCCATTTGCATCGCGGCGCGCATTGCGAATAGACACTCTGCCTGACTCGGCTTCTGCCCTAGCCTGCTTGATGTAGCCTCTCCGAGTCTCCTCTGTGAGCATCGGCATGGGTATTCGGATTACATCGCCCGCCGTCGAGGGATTGAGACCAAGATCGCTCTTCATGATCGCCTTTTCGACATCGGGGGTGATTGATTTATCAAAGACGCTGACCGCCAATGTTCTCGCATCCTCTACATTGATACTCGCAAGTTGTTTCAACGGCGTCTCAGCACCGTAATAATCAACGCGAACACCATCGAGAATGCTCGGGTGAGCTCTACCCGTACGAATCTTATTGAAATTTTGCCCCAACGCTTCAATCGCTTTCTCCATGCGAGCCTCAGCGTCTAAATGAATATCATCGATCATTGTTATCTCCGAACTTGAGGACCCCCACTCAGTCCACGACTCACGAACAGATCAGCGTGCCTTCAGCCCCTCCGCGTACAATACTCAATAACGCGCCTTGCATCGACATATTAAAGACCCGAACAGGCATTTGATGATCGCGCACCAAGCAAATTGCGGTTAAATCCATCACCCCGAGCTTATTGTCGAGCACTTCGTCGTAGCCAAGTTGCTCATATTTCACTGCGTCTGGATTCTGCATTGGGTCAGTGTCGTAAACGCCGTCGACTTTGGTCGCCTTTAGAACCAAATCAGCTTCAATTTCGATCCCACGCAAGCACGCCGATGAGTCGGTAGTAAAGAATGGGTTACCCGTACCGGCTGAGAAGATCACAACATCACCCTGCGAAAGGGCCCGGATCGCCTTGCGACGATCGTAATGGTCAACCACACCACTCATTGGAATAGCCGACATCACCTGCGTCGCAATATTAGAGCGCTCCAACGCATCACGAAGTGCCAGCGCATTCATCACTGTCGCCAGCATGCCCATGTGATCTCCGGTAACTCGATCCAAGCCCGCGGCTTGTAATGCTGCCCCTCGGAACAAATTACCGCCGCCGACAACTAAACCCACCTGAACACCGATACCAACGAGCTGCCCGATTTCCAACGCCAAACGATCGAGTACTTTGGGATCAATACCAAAGGCTTCATCACCAGTTAACGCCTCACCGCTGAGCTTCAACAATATTCGCTTGTAGACCTTCTCCGCCGCCATGCTCTGTCCTTTAAACCGCATGTGATTTCATCGCCGTCTGAGAGCAGCTCGGCGATGTGTCGTATCAACCGCCGAGCTGCGCTGCCACCTCGGCTGCAAAATCGACTTTCTCGACCTCAATACCCTCGCCGACTTCGAAACGGGTAAAAACAACCACAGAAGCGCCTGCAGCCTTGACCAGCTTGCCGACACTAGTGTCTGGATCTCTCACAAAGGGCTGCTCGGTCAGGCTATTCTCTTTGAGATATTTACCGATTCTACCCTCGATCATTTTCTCGACAATTTCGGGTGGCTTGCCGGAGTCAGCCGCTTGTGCGGTGTAAATCTCGCGCTCTTTCTGCAGAAGTTCCTCGGGCATATCAGACGGTGATACTACCGCGGGGTTTACAGCGGCCACGTGCATGGCAACGTCTTTCGCGAGCTCCTCAGTGCCGCCCTCGAGCTGGACTAACACTGCAATTCGGTTGTTGCCGTGGACGTAGCCGCCTATAACGCCGTTATCAGCCTCAAGAACGGCAATACGACGTACCGAGATGTTCTCTCCAATTTTTTGAACCAGCGCCTGGCGTGCATTTTCTACATCACCACCAGCCACTGCAGTAATATCGTCAGTCTTGAGCTCTTCCGCTCGATCCATAACGGCGTCAACAAAGGCTAGGAAGTTATCGTCTCTTGCCACGAAATCGGTCTCGCTATTGACTTCACCGATCACGGCAGACGCACCACCCTCAGCCACTCTTATAGCAACCACGCCATCAGCGGCCGTTCGACCCGCCTTCTTTGCAGCCTTCATACCCGAGGCCTTACGGAGCTCCTCGATTGCAACCTCAACATCTCCACCGGCTGCCGCGAGTGCTTTCTTGCACTCCAGCAGGCCAAGGCCGGTTCGCTCTCGCAGTTCTTTCACTAATGCAGCAGACATTTTCCCCACCCTGTTGTCACTAACGTTGATAAACCATCCGATACGCGTTTCGCTCGGACATAAAAAAACGCCGCGCGGTGCGCGGCGTGTGTCTTTGTTACTCGCCGTCGCCCGTGGCTGCTCCTTCCTCGGCCTCTTCCGCCGCCTCCGCAACCTCCACGAATTCGTCGACTACTGGTGTCGCCGATGAAGCTCCCTTACCCTCTAAAACAGCATCCGCAACCGCTGTCACATAAAGCTTGATGGCTCGGATAGCGTCGTCGTTACCAGGAATGATGTAATCGATACCATCTGGATTACTGTTAGTATCGACAACACCGATGACCGGAATACCGAGCTTGTTGGCCTCGGTGATCGCGATTCTCTCGTGATCGACGTCAATCACAAATAGCGCATCGGGCAGACCGCCCATGTCTTTGATGCCGCCAATCGATCGATCGAGCTTGTCTTTGCTCCGAGTGAGCATCAACGCCTCTTTCTTAGTCAGCTTGGCAAACGTACCGTCAGCTTCCTGAGCCTCGAGATCACGCAAACGCTTGATCGATGAGCGGATCGTCTTGTAGTTGGTCAACATGCCGCCCAACCAGCGGTGACTCACGTACGGCATGCCACAGCGCGCCGCTTGCTCTTCAATAATCTTGCCCGCCGCACGTTTGGTGCCCACGAACATGATCTGATTCTTGTTTTCCGCCAACCGGCGAACAAAACCCAGGGCGTCATTAAACGCGGGTACTGTGTGTTCGAGGTTGATGATGTGGATTTTGTTGCGCGCACCGAAAATGTACTGATCCATTTTCGGGTTCCAGAAACGAGTTTGGTGGCCGAAATGCGCGCCGGCCTGCAACAACTCGCGCATGCTTACTTGTGTCATAATTTGTCTCTTTCTTGGGTTTAACCTTCCGTCCGTTATCTCTGGCCAACCGGTTGCCCGGCACCCGGCAGAGATCTCATAACCGACGTGCTATTTAGTCACGGCCGGGACTCTTCCCGAAGCGCGGTCCGCGTTATACCACAACCCTCGCAAGCACTAAAGCCTAAGGTTAGAAAATATGTGCATTACTGCGGTAAACTAAG
>NTKA01000002.1 GCA_002456975.1 Halieaceae bacterium MED-G27 | reverse complement strand
AGCCGTAGCCTCGCGATCCTATTTTTGCCTTACCTGCCCAGGTGGTGAAATTGGTAGACACGCTAGCTTCAGGTGCTAGTGCTCGCAAGGGCGTGGAGGTTCAAGTCCTCTCCTGGGCACCAATAACTTTAAACGCCTCACGATACCCCCGTTACTTGCTTGCCTCAGGCGCTATTTACCCACTTTTTATACTCAAATGTGGTCACATTTGTGGTCACATTTGTGGTCACACCAGCAAAGCCTGAGCAGAAATTAGGGGCAAGGCCGTGATTACTGTCAGTTTTGATAAAAGACATAAAGCTTTTGTCTAACCCTTAACCCGATACAGAGCGTCATGTAAATTAAATGCCTGCGTCATATCTAGTCAGTAATCTCGTAGCCAAAAGGTGTTGTATAGAGGAAGATCAAATGCGAGAAATTACATTCTATCCCGGTAAAGCCAAACAGCTTCCAGGCTTCTTAGGAAGCATGCTCTTCACTGCAACTGGAATTTGGATGGTTTATGAGCATGATATTTTTTTTGGACATTTAGTCTACCTGTTCGGTGGTTTAACTTTTGTTGGGTCCGTGATCATGATGCTTACGGGTGCGAGCTACCTAAAACTAAGGGATGACGAATTTGAGTTTGGTCGCGTATTTCGTAAGCATTGCGTCAAATGAGAAGATGTAAAAAATTTCGAGATTTGGACTTCCTCCCACCGGCACGGCAGTAAGCAGGTTGGATGGAATTACAAAGAAGGTGTCGAGGTATCGAAATCTGTCAAGATTAACAAATGGGTGGGGATAGACGATTGCTTAGCCGATACGTACGGCATGAAGCCTGATGTGCTTTTGTCGTTGATGAACGAGCATCTTGCGAACCACGGCGATAAACATAGCTGATTTAGGTAGAAGCTTCTTGTCAATCCACCTGACACGACTTAGTCAGCTAACATTTCATGCATTCCAAGTAGCGTGGTATTTCGCTGATAGTGAAGGTTCGCAGCTATTTTGCATTCACAACCAAGACATCCACGTCAATCAGTGAGAGTAGGCGTTCGATTTTGGCCGGCTGAATGTTGTTAGAATTGTGACTGTGGCCTTTGGTTCCTACCACGACCAGTTCTGCTTGTATGCCCAATGCGACTGACGCTATCACCCCAGTCGATTCGCCTTGGGTAATGTGGATGTTAGCGTTATCAACTTGCGCATGTCTTAGTAGTGAGCCTCTGTATGGGTGAGATAGAGAATCTTTGTATGCGTTTACGACATGCAATTTGTCACCAC
Organism: Halieaceae bacterium MED-G27; assembly: GCA_002456975.1. Classification (GTDB taxonomy): domain Bacteria; phylum Pseudomonadota; class Gammaproteobacteria; order Pseudomonadales; family Halieaceae; genus Luminiphilus. Next base: position 111,651 of record NTKA01000002.1, on the reverse strand, counting down.
ACCACAATGAAGCCGCCTTCGCACCTTCTAGGATCTTTTGATTAAGCAGTTTCTGCTCGCTGTTATCGGTTTGCCACTTCACTGCCGCCAAAACCACGCCACTTTCAGTCTTACTCACGTCGCTAACTAACAGCACGGGACATCTTGAGTTTTTGAAAACATTCCATTTGCTAGAGTTAAATTTAAAGAAGGAATCAACGGTTGGTGTTTTTCGCATCAAAACCATCGTCGCACCACATGATTCCGCTGCTTGCGTCAGCGAGCCAGCCCAGTTAGTGCACCATGAGAACAAGATATCGAAGTTAATGTTATGGAGTTTCAGAGGATCGCAAATCTCGCTTTCAAGCCAACCGGAGTTTCTATGTAACTTCTCATTTGAGGGCTTATCTTCGACTCTCGTGGCGTCAACGCTGATAAAAACTACTATCTGAGGTTTTATTGCCGCGTTGTTCGCGATCTGGATAGCACGTTCAAGTGCGACATGTTTGTCTAAAGTGGGATTGATGACGACGAAAAGTTTTTCAGGGTTGGCCATGAAATTCCACCGCTAGCAGATTCTGCTGAACGTACGCTCGTATTATTACCGCTTGATGGCAACAAAACGACATCTGGATGGCAGCAAACGACTGAAGAACTTCAAACCAAAATCGTAACGAGGAAAATTCATGCGTTCACCACAGGCATTACGGTGTGCCTCAACGTGCTCACGCAGGAATATCGGTATTAACTCTCGCCAACCCAGAGAAAATCATCCGTTTATCCCACGGTTAGTACATCTTTTCACACCCCCAGCCAAGGCTTAGGGTGTCAGGTCTCTAACGTATCCAAATTTGCTCTGAAAATGTGTTGTAGGCGTGCCTGTTGACCTCAGCATATTGACGGCCTCAGCAGAAACTTCGCCGTATAGCTCAACCGTGAAGTTATCTAACAGTGGACTTACATCGGCTAGATATTTTTGTAGCGGAGGGTTTTCTAGGTGAAATATAAGGGCAGCGCTATTTGCATAAACCTCAGTCCAGACAAATCCTAGTGGGTCGCTAGGGTCTTGATCAAAGGTATGGAGGAGCATACCCGGTTCGGAGGCTTTGACCGCCTCGTCAGCAGCCTCAGAGAGCCTAAGCACCTATCCTGATGCATTTGGTAATGCATGAAGTCTAGCAATCAAAACAAAAGGTTTTTCACCAGTTGCCGTCGCACTTTCGGCGGCATCTGCCCAAACAGTTAACGATGAACAAAGTGTTATTAACAAGGTGATCAAGGCTGTTACAAATTTCATATGCAGTCTCTCCCGGTTGTCGCTGCATGACTATTAAGTCTAATCGTTAAACTAAAAGCCGCCACTGCGTTCGGTGAGAATACGTGTGCGTCAGATCAGTTTCCAGTGTCTGTACCAAGAAATAACAGCAATCGAGTCCCTGTCTATCAAGACCTGCTTCTTTTCAAATTGACTTCTGATGTATCTGGCGGGTAACTACTGCGACAGTGAGAAGAGTTGCCTACCTACGCAGCAGGCGCTGTTTAACAGCCATAGTGCCAAATCTCATCGAGGAAGTAGCAACAGTTTGGTGTCAAATATTGCTCGGGGGGCTTTTCATAAAGCTGGTTCTCTCGAGCGATAGTTTGACCCAGAGGATTACGTTGACAGTGTGACTCGCGGTAAGCCGACAATTCTAATTTGCGAGCGTACTGTGAACATAAACGTCATCATGTTCCAGTTCGCAATGCAGTGAGTAGCCGTTAGAGAGCAAGAGGCCCCTCACTGCCATTCGATTCTCGTCAATAAAATTATGCTCGTTAATAATCACCTTGAAGGAATACTTGTCGAACGCAAAATCCCGAATAATTTCAAACTCACTACCCTCTGTGTCGAGACTGAGAAAATCGATATCGTTGGGCGCATCGTGCTCATCCAAAATACTTACCAAGGTTCGAGTAGTAATTGAAACCACCTCTGCATCCTTCACAATAGGTCTGTTGAAAGCCTTTTTGCCCAAGTGCTGCTCAAGACCACCCGCCCATTCGGCCTTCCTGAACTCCAGTTCTTCGCCTTCTCTTCTGCCAATCGCTTCTTATTAACGTTGAACCAGGGCGCCGCTCGGCGAATCCTTCGACCGGATAAGGGTCGATGCACAAGCCCTGCCAGCCGAATTTACTCTCTAAGATAAAGGTATTACTGATGTTGGTCGGGTGCCAGGCACCCACTTCGACAAAATAGCCATCTAACTTAAAGTCGAGTAGCTCGAGCACCAGCCGGTCCTGCTTGAGTTGTCCGTGAAATCGCTCGACTTCAATATCACCAATCTTAAAGCTGCCATCTGAGGCCATAGCACTCCCCCACATTCGATAGATCACAGCGCGAGACCACCTCAGGTCAGTGAGGCACCCAAGACTTTAGTCAATGGGTTTAGCGAGTCGATCAGGCTTCGTCGCATCACTGCATCGAATCAGCGCTCATCAACGATGACAAATCAATCGCTTGATCAAGAATTTGAGTGACCTGTTCCTGTGTCTCAGGGGTAAAGCGAAAGCCGAGAAAAGCGCAGCGGCCGAGTTCAATGCAGGCCATCATGACGGCCCCCTCGTCGCCACCGTCGCCGATCATTTCTGAGATGCCATTAAAGAACAGGTACTGATCGAGCTCACCCGCTTCCATCAAGTTGGCACAGAGAAGATCCAGTGGTGTCTTGATCTGGGTAGTGACGAGTTGGTGGAAGTCCATGCGATTCGCCTGCAAGATTCTAGGATCATTCTCACCCTATAGACCTCAGTCGTTGTGGCCAACCTCGATTCTGAATAAGCTCGGGATTCGCATGGTCGCTTCATGGACTAGCCCAGAGCGGAGCGTGGTGACTTGTGATACCTGAAAAGAGGTCAGGAAAAAAATAATGGCAAATCAGCGATCACTTTTTGCTATCGATCTCGACTACGAAGAACTCAAGGTGTTTTACACCGGCAGCAAAAACCGAGTGCAGGTGACCGCACACGATGGTCGTAGCATTAATTTACCCTGGGCCATGCTTCAACCCTATCTCACCACCAGCGGTATTAAGGGTCGATTTCTGATCCGCTACACCCAGGAAGGCAAGCTACTTCGTCTCGATAAACTCGACTGAGGTCGAGCTAATTTGAACCTGACCTACTTCAATCTCGCGACCGAGCGCTCGGCGCCCGCTAAGGCCTTGAGTATGCCATCGCGCAGCGACTCCATATCAACGCCCTCGGTACTTTTCTGCCCAGCACGGTAGCGAGCATAAACGCCGTGCAGAATCGCCGCTGATTTCCAGTTATTAAAACCAACGTAATAATCTAGCAGATCAACCGAAAAACCCGTGCGATCAGAGTAACGTTGCGCGAGCTCTGCCCTTAGCGGTAAACCAGGGACGGCCGTGGGCGCAGTGGGCTCAAGATACGGATCTTTCTCCACCTCCGGCCAGGCTCTCAGCGTGTACCCAAGATCTGCCAGGGGATCACCGAGGGTCGCAAGCTCCCAGTCGAGTACGGCAGATACCGTTGAGTCCCTGGAGAATAAGCAGTTATGACAGTAGTAATCACCGTGCACCACACTCGCCGTAATTTGCTCAGGCTGATGAGCCAAAAAGTAGTCCTTGAGCTCGTGAGCGCGTGAGTCGTCCATATCGGCATAGAGCATCGACGACTCCCAAGAGCGATACCAAGCTTTAATCTGCCGACCGATGTAGTCCTCTTTTTTTGCCAGCGCGGTGAGACCGACGGCATCCGGGTCCAGCACATGCAAATCGGCAAGGGTATCGATAAAGGAATAAGCAAGATCCCGGCGCTGACTTTCAGGAACCCAATCGATAGTGTCTTCGTTATTGAATAGCGGTCGGCCGTCCGAAAAACCCATGACGTAGAAAATGGCACCGGTGATCGAGAGGTCCTCACAAAATCCGATGGGCGTCGGCACCGGAAAACCCTGTGGTGCTAAGGCCGATATCAATGACCATTCTCGACCCATATCGTGTGCTTTCGGCAACAGCTCACCCAGAGGCGGTCGCCTAATCACCGCCTTCTTTCCACAAGTAGCCTCCAATCGATACGTTAGATTAGAGTGGCCACCTTCGAGACGCGTCCACGTGAAGGGCGGCGAAAAATAATCCGAGTTTGCGTCAATCCAGGCCTCTACCGCGGGTATGTCATATCCCTCTGCGGTGACTAAACGTGAATCAGAGTTGTCGGTCATCGTTATTCCTCAAGAGCTAACTAGTTGCGATTTGATCAGCGGCGGGATTAATACAACCAACGAATTACGGTCAAGATCTGTACTTATTTCCGTGATCGCTGTGACCGCGCTTGCATCGCGATGGTCCATCCACAGTGCGACATAGCCCTTCTTGATGAACGGCGCCACTAGACTCTGATTATTGGTTTGAAATTGCTTCATCTGCTCAGGGTGATCTAGCTCCATCAGTACAATCGCTGACCGCTGACACAGTGTTTCCACCGCCGGCGGCAAAAATACAGCTTGATAGCCCTCAGCGTCGATCTTGAAAATCTCTATGTCGCCCTCAGCCGAGGGCTCTAAAATGTTCACAAGCGTGGTGGTTTCAAGCTCAAAGCTTTTGATGGTCATTGGACGCGGATGCTTTCTAATGGCATTCACACAGCGCTTCAACTGTAGGCGCAACCAATATGCAAAGAACGTTGGCGTACCCGATGGGAAAAACCTGAAACCCTTAACGAGGTAGCGGTCCCGGCGCTCTTCCTTTCCCAAGACCTTTGCTACCACTGAAAACTTTTCATCACCTATCGCATAACACTGAATGTAAGCTGCGGAATCAGGGTTACCCTCAACCGCCACTACTCGCAACGAGTCGATCAACCCTTTAGCGATAAAGCCGTGGTATCCATAGAGAGCGCCAATGTCATAAAAAGTCACGGACTGTGCTCGCAACTGCTCACTCAACCATATTAGCGTCGCGATAAGACCCGGCTCGTGAACAGCACCAGCTGCATTTTTTCGCTTGAGCCACTCGCTAGGCCCAGAGCAAACCGGACTCTCATCAGCCAGAAAGGGGATTGCAGCGACCTCTGCATCACCGACCTCAATCGACAAAGTCAGTTGGTTTTGGTCCTCGACTAACTGCGACGAGACAGTTTGTTTGATTTCGGTCAGGCGGCCGCATACGGCTTGCAGGTCCATCGTTTCCCCTAAGACAATTTATCGACAGAGCCTAACACCGCTTTGGTAAATTTTAATCCGCCTGGCTACCAATACTTGGGATAACTACGATGCCTCGACAGGTTGTTATAGGCAGCAGCGATGACAACAAGGATGACAGCCCCGATAAGGGCTGGCATCATTAAAAAACCCAGCCTGGCGCGGACAAGGATACGATGACCGGGTTTGAGCCGGCAGGCGGATGGGGTACCCGCAAAAATTGAATCAGCGTAATGGCGACGGTCAACGCGATTGCCATGCTCCACCACTCAGGGCTTATCCAATGAAGAAAAGCGAGACCAATCGCAGTCGTCAGAACGTGCGCGACAATGACATTTCGCGGTTGCGCAAAGGGCGATTCAGGGACGACAAACAACACAAAAATGGACGCTCCAAATGACCCCATAATGAGAGGCTGTCCACTCGCATGTGCAAGAAACCCAATCAACAGTGAGGCAATCAGGGCGCCGCCCGCAATAAACCCCAACTCACGAAGCGGTGGTCTCGGAGGCACTGGTGCCGGCGCTCCTTTGAGCTTTGTCAGGTAAGTCATAGATGCTCTCGTTTTCGGAGGGCCGGTCCGTCTGAGGGAGGACGAGCCTCCCACCGGCTATCAATTAGAAAACGTCGAAGGTATGAGAGAACTTCAGAATCCACTCGTTCCGCTTTTCTCGGAACATACCGACGTCGTCGTCGCGAGTCTCATTATAAACGAGATAAAAACCAGCATCAGCCGAGGTCAGCCAGGCAAGCCGCAAGTTAGTTGCCATGACATCGGTTGAATCGTTGTATTGCACTAAAGCCTGCAATGACACTTTTGGGTTGAAGGAGTAATTCAATCGCAGGCGCGCGATGTTGAGATCGAAGGGTTTAGGCTCATAAGCCAGCTTTATCTGATTGTAGTTCCACGCGAGAGACGCATTAAACGCGTCTCCAATCCGATAACGAATAGTGGGCCGAAGCTGAACTCGTTCACCACCAAAAAAGCCGCCAATGTGTGACCGCACACTGAAGGATAAGGGGGCTCCGCGATCAGTCATCAACACCAGCTGAAGCTCTTCATCATCGTAATCCCCAGCTCGAACTACCTTGCCAGGTGCCAGCTCAAAGTCCTCTCTCACACCTTCGTGTAAGAAATTAACCCCGGTATGCACCTCGAATCCCGACTGCCACTCCCAGTGATTGTCGATGTGCAAAAACCCTGTCTCATGAAGGCCATCGCCCCCCCAAAACCCTGCATAGGACACATGAGGTCGAAGCTCGAGCATATTTTTCCAGCTTGAATTACGGATTCGGTGCAGTACCCGAACGTTGGCCTTGGTGTAATCGCGTCGACGAAGAAATCCCACCTCAGGATTAAAATTCTTCCCAACCTGAGTCACACCACCCGAATAAGACCAGGCCTCCGATGAGTAGTTACCAGCCAGCTGGAACGCCGTGTCGTCACCTTTGAGTTCCGGTGTATCAGTTTTCGCCACAAACCCTGTAATTTGACCATCGGCACCAATTCCCCAGCGTCCATCAACGGCATAGGTTCGGTTGTAATCTGAGCGACCTGGCTGATCCAGCTCGTCAGCCTCACGGTTCACAAATATGACGCCTAAGCTGGACCGGTTGGCAAACTCCTGACTGACTCGCGCCACGGTAAAATCGGTCTGCGCAACAACGCCAGCGACCTCCTCGGCTTGCATATGCAAAAAGCCAACATTGGTTGACGAGCCTATCTTTCCTGATAATCGCGCTCCCCCCTTGATCGGGATCTGAGAGCCGTCGGGACCGATACCAATTCGTCGGCTAAAAAACAGCTCGACCTCTCTCGCCACCCCAACAGCAAACTGCCCCGCATTCTCAAGAAAGAACGGGCGCTGCTCGGGAAGAAACAAGCTGAATCGATCGAGGTTTGCCTGAAACTCATCGACCTCAACCTGGGCGAAGTCGGTGTTGTAAGTCAGATCAAGCGTGAGACTGGGTGTGACGCCGTATTTCACATCGACACCAAACTCTTGATCGCTCTGTGATTCGATCATATTGCCGCCGTTCTGCTTTCCCAAAGCGTAAGGCGTGACTTTTAGGTTACGCTGTCGAGGCGGCTCAAAGCCCGAAACGACGCCAGCATCGGTGACCCGCATTAGGCTGTGCTGGCGCTGAATGGGCGCCCAAAAAACAGTTTCATTATTGCGACGGATACTGCGTCGGAAATTCATCCCCCAAGATTGCACACCGTCGGCGGGATAACGCAGGGATTTGAACGGAATTTCAAACTCTGCCGACCAGCCAAAGTCTCCCGTCTGAGTCTTCACTTGCCAGTTAGTGTCCCAGTTCATATTAAAACTACTAATACCCGGTCCACCCGCGCCACCGTCACGGGTGATCTGACCATCGGTTTCTATACCACTTGGATTCGTGCCGAAAAGAAAACCATTTTGACCGTCTCGAAAACTGTCGATGACAAATGCGAACATGTCCGTGTCTTCTAAAGGATCATCTCTGCGCTGTCCCGATACAATAATGCCCTCTGGATCAGTGTCATAAGCAATCACCGCAACGTATAGCGCATCATCAGTAAACCCCACGAAGACTTCCGTTTCTTGCGTCGCGGGTGCTCCCTCTTGCGGCCGCTGCTGCCAAAATTGAGTGGCAAAGGGACGACCCCAAGCACTGTCGCTTATAACCTCGCCATCGATGACTGGGGCTGTAAGAAATCTTGCGGCAACTCCCGTCGGCGCAGCGTCGTTGGCAGAAACCCACTGAGCCGCTGCGCTTAAACACAGAGCGGTCAGAGTAGTACGAGTAAAAGCTGAGATACTTAGAACGTTAGGTAACACCACTATTCCTTTTGGTAATGTCACTACGTATCGTACCTCAGCCATACACCGCGGAGCAGAAACAAACAGCGCAAGACACTCTTCCTTTAGGGGTATTTTTGGTCTCTGTAGTCAGAGTTCGATGAGCCAAGCGAATAAAAAAGCAGGTTATTAACCTTTTCTGGCTTCGTTCAGAAGGGCCGGGAAATCTGTTGGAGCAAACGTGAGAATCGCAGCGATACGTCAAGGATCCACCTTTGCTCTCAACAAAAAGGCAAGGAGCTACCCGTCGCTATCAGCCTTGGCTTGGTCCATATTACACGCTGACAGTTGTTTGAAGAGCCCACCCAGCATTGGCCCGGTATCAATAATATCGCTGCCGTCATCAGCTGATGTCTGCCTGCCGATTGTGGCTAATTGCTGATTCATTCGCGACTCGATCATACTCGTATTGCAGTGATGTGAAAAAATATAAAAGTCACCAGCTTGGACACCCGCCAGCGCGCTGTCAGCTACCTGTTCGGGTGTAAACCCCCGACCACCAGCCCCCGCGGGCACAGCAACAGGCCCACCGTAACTCTCAGGTATTCGAGTTAATGAAGCCGCTATGTTCGTAGCCACCAGAGCGGGGCATAAGATGCTGACTCCAAAAAATTCAGGTGTTTCGATATCCAGAGTCTCGGTCAACCCCAACACCGCGTGCTTACTTGCGTTGTAGGCACCTAGTAGTGGTGCGGGCACACAGATACTGTTCTCGGAGCCTGTCACCGTAAAATGACATGGAGTGCCTTGCGAGAGCATCCGCGGTGCGAATACCTGAATGGTGTTCCATGCACCGAAGAAATTGACCTCGAATACCCAGCGCGCGTGGTCATCTTCCTGTTGCAGCAGCGGCGACAACGGCACCCCCACTCCGGCATTGGCAAACAAGAGGTCAACGCCTCCCAGTGCTTGCCATGTGTCTTCAGCCAACCTCTCTACCTGAGATCTGTCCGACACATCACAAAAACAAACGGCTAAATCCGGCAAGTTGAGCTTTGCTGTCTCATCCAGCGCCTGCTCATTGAAATCGCAGATCATCACCCTGCAACCCGCAGCCAGGAGACGCTCGGCTAAGGCCCAACCAATGCCGCTCGCACCACCCGTAATCAGTACCCGTTTATCTGTTATGTCCATCGAGACGCCTCTAAGACTTGGGGGTTCAGTGGGTCCCGCTAGCCCACAACTTCTTGATCGCGAAGCGCAGTTATCTCAGCTTCGCTGATGCCAAACGAGCGCAAAACCTGATCGCTATCCTGCCCATGTGACGGCGCACCTGAACCCGGCTCAAGCCGCTCGCCACCGAATTTTGGAGGGGCTAACACCCGTCGAATCGCACCGGCTACCGGATGCTGAAACTCATCTATCGTCCCGGTTGTCGCAAGCTGTTCCTGGGCTAACACTTCATCGCGGGTCAAACATTTGGCGCAGGGCACATCCACTGCTCGCAACTTAGCCACCATCTCATCGCTGGTGATTTCCGCGCACCTTGCTGATACAAGCGCGCGCATTTCGCCAAGATTTCTCAGCTGATTGGCGAAGGTGCTAAAACGTTCAATCTCGAGTAGTTCGCCCATATCGATAGCTTTTAAGAACAGCGATTGCTTTTCAAAGCTCGATGCTGAAATCGTAACGCTGCCGTCCTTCGTTACCCAGGGCTCGTAAAGAATATCGATCAACAAACCAGCGCGCTCATGATCGTCATCGAGCAGGGTGTGATTTTGGAAGCCGTCTAAAAAGATAAAGAACAATCCAGAGTCGATCATCGATAAATCGATATGCTGGCCCTCACCTGAGCGCTCGCGGGCAAACAAAGCTGCGGTCACCGCTTGGCAGGCGGTGTAGCCGGTAATTTTGTCGCACAGCAAGGTGCGCACAAAGGCGGGCTCGTCTCCTCGACCTTGTGTGGCGGCGACACCAGCGTGGGCCTGAATAATGGGATCATAGGCTGGAACATCCCGCAGCGGCCCCTCGGTACCAAAGCCAGAGATAGCGACATAAACCAGCTGTGGATTAATGGCTCTCAGCGCCTCGGAGCCCAGATTCAATTTATCCATCACTCCGGGTCGGAAGGTATGGATGACCACGTCAACATCCGCAATCGTCGAACGGATAATGGTTTGCCCTTCTTCTGTTTTTAGATCGATTCGAAGCGCTTCCTTACCGCGATTGCAGTTGGCAAATAGAGCTGAAATATCTGCCTTTTTGGCACCCAAATAGCGCATTGGATCGCCCATCTCGTAGGGCTCAACTTTGATAACTCGCGCACCCTGCTCGGCCATCATCATGCTGGCGAGCGACGCAGTAATCATCGTTGAAAATTCGAGAACGGTTATAGACTCGAGCGGCTTCATCACGACTCTCCCTTTATTGTTATCTGGATCAGTCGGGTACCACAGTACGCTAAGAGCGTTGAAGCGCAAAACTTCTGTTTAGAAGTCACACCGTTTGTTTCAATCCAATCCCAGCCGATTCGCGGATGCTGTGATCAGAGGCTGATACTGCGGATCATAATGAGCCATCAACTGCTCCCGCATGCCATGGCGTTCGAGTAAATCCCAATCGTCGTATCGACGTTTGTCGTACACATGCTTTATCAGGTTGGCTCTCAATCTGCGTCGAGGCTTTAACCACCATTTCCAAAGGAGTGGACCGGGCTCAATATCGGATTGGTGAGGTGCGTCATCGATGCGGTCCCCCTCACAGAACCGCTGTATCGCTCGAGCTGAAAAGCTACGGTTCTTCACCCGGTCAGGCTCTAACTCAGGTAGCGCCGCCAACCCTAATAATTCTCGAAGGAACTCAAGCACCCGCTCTTTGTTTTCTCTGACATGTTCAAAACAAAGTGTGGTGACCTGCCCCCGCCCAAAAATAGCGGCACCGGCCTCATCGATTTCGCTCACCGGAAATGCCAACGCCGGTAAATTCCTCATCCCATTAGCAAAGACGGATTGTTTGGCACCAAATGATCCATTGCGGAAATTTAAGAAGGTCTCGATCGGGCCCGCCGCACCTTTTACCAATGACTGGCGATAAGCGGACTGTAACCAGTCAGCGGGATGGCGGCATATGTAAAGAAGACTAGCCTCAGGCATGAGCCGGTACAGGAGCTGCAGGTTGTCTTTAAATTGCGGGTACGCATCGTACATCTCGCCCGGGATATCAGGCTTGGATATCAGCAAACACTGACCGGAAAAGTCAGCTCGGTAGCGCGATAACAAATTATCAAGTTGCTGAATTTTCTCAGCATTACCCGGCGACTTGTAGATAGCATGGAGTAGCGCCATCACCTCCGGCGGGTTGTACATCACACCCACACCAGACAGCTGGGCGAATACAAAGTTTTGAAAAAACCGTGTAGCCGTCTTGTGAAGTCCAATATGAACCACAATGCGCAAGGGCTTTGAGGAATTCTGTTCCATGACCAATCGCTACCTGTCTCAAGGACGGGATCATCCTGCCCCTTGCATTGAACTGCAAGCCATATGGGGACGCTTCCATCAAATACGCGCAGACAGTGGACATTTTTGCCGACCGCGCTACGCTGTAGATGTCTCAAGGATGAGACGTCACAACTCGCTACAAGGAGGTAGCCATGTCTGCATTCGATCTTTCAATAGACTCTGGGTTCACAGCAGGTCAAAACTCGGAGTGGCTTAACGGTTCACTAAATCCCAAGCAATTCGCATTGCGCTATCGTGACCAGCCGCCTGAACCACCCAGTGAACTGCTCAAAACGCTCGAGCCAAAACCAGAAAGAAAACTATCTTTTACCACGCTAAAAGTCGTCGACACCTTGTTGAGAGGCGATCTAGCGCGCCTGCGTTCGGATACATTAGCCGATGCCATGAGAATCAGTCCCACAACGTTACGACGGCGTCTGAGCCGTGATGGCACGAACTATCAAGCGATTCTAGACGCCGTGAGACGGTATCATTGCGAACAACAACTCGCTATCAATTGGGTCCCCGGCAAGTGTATCGCTTGGGATCTGGGCTATGCCGAGGTCAATAGCTTTTACAGAGCCTTTAGGCGCTGGACCGGCGCTAACTACAGCGAGATGAAGCTATTGCTGATCTGAGGCGGAAGGTTCCACTCGATCAAAACGCCCCAGCAAATTGTAAACCCAGTATCCCACCCATTCATGAATTGCTGAGGTGGATACATCTAGGCGTTCAATGGTGGGCAGAAATCCGGGAACGACTGCGGGGTAACGCCGCACCCTGTGATCGGCAGGGGCCGGCGTTACTTTAAAGCCATAGGCCTGAAACTGTGAGAGTGCGCGGCGCATGTGCAGTGCACTGGTTACCAGAAGCATATGGGTATCACCCGCGGAGAACTTTTGAGCCACCGCGCCTGCACTGTCAAAGGTCGTGAGTGCCGTCGACTCCTCTTGAATAGACGCCCGTTCTACGCCTAAGCGCTCAAGAATATCGCGCATAGCAGTGGACTCTGGAATCGGCCCATAAGGCTCTGCTCCGGTCACTAACACCGAGGGTGCCTTCTTCTCCTGCCATAACTCGGCAGCCACGAACAAACGATCTGTTGCCGCATTCAAGTCGCGCATTCGACCGTAGCGACCCTCAGGCGCAACACTGCCCCCTAGAACCACAATAAGGTCAGCCTCTGGCAGCTCCTCAGGAGCGAATGCTGGATGCCTTGCCTCTAGTGGTCCGGCAATCATGTCGACACCCATTTGGGTGGACGGAAAATAAATAACAGCGAGCGCGATAAACGTATATAGGCCAGCTGCAGCTCGATTGCCACGAAGCTGACCCCACAACGCGAGACCAACAAACCAAAGACCAAGCGATAGCGGGTAGAGAAAAAGTGCGAGGATCTTAGTGAGTGTCAGCATTAGCCAAATGGGTCTCTGAGTACGATCGTCTCTTCGCGATCGGGACCAGTCGATACAATATCAATCGGAGCACCCACTAGCGCCTCCAACCTAGCGATATAGGCCCTCGCATTCTCGGGCAACTGCTCGATTGATTTGGCACCCACTGTCGACTCTTCCCAGCCCGCTAACTCCTCATAAACAGGGACAAGCGAATCATATGACAGACTATCGGAAGGGCCCGAGATGGCAATACCCTCCTTGTCGGTGTAACTAACGCACACTGAAATAGTGTCGAGTCCATCGAGCACATCGAGTTTTGTCAGACAAATACCGGAAATCGAATTGATATTAACCGCTGCTCGCAACGCCACAGCATCGAACCAGCCACAACGACGCGGCCGTCCAGTGGTGGCTCCAAACTCATGTCCGCGCTCGGCCAATCGTTGCCCGACAGCATCAAACAGCTCGGTGGGAAAAGGGCCAGATCCAACTCGCGTGGTATAGGCCTTGGTAATCCCAAGCACATAATCTAGATACAGTGGACCAAACCCAGAACCGGTTGCTGTTCCCCCCGCTGTAGTATTGGAACTTGTAACGTAGGGGTAGGTCCCGTGGTCAATATCCAGCAGTGATCCCTGCGCGCCTTCAAACATGATGTTGGCGCCCGCTTCGCGGTGCTCATGCAGTCGGCCGGTCACATCACCCATCATCGGCAACAACTGCTCACCCTCTCGTCGTGATTGATCAAGCACCTCGTCAAAGTCCAGGGGATCGGCTTGGTAGTAGTGAATGAGCGCATGGTTATGATAATCGAGCACCTCGCGCAGAATATCGGCGAATCGTTGCGGGTCGCTCAAATCTCCCAGCCGAAGACCACGTCGTGCCACTTTATCTTCATAAGCAGGCCCGATCCCCCTACCGGTGGTACCAATTTTTTTCTCTCCGCGTCGACGCTCGCGAGCCTGATCAAGCGCTACATGGTAGGGAAGAATTAGCGGGCAAGCCGGTGATATCATCAATCGCTCTCTCACCGGAACGCCTCGTGTCTCGAGCTCAGCGATCTCCTTGAGTAATGCCTCTGCGGACAACACCACTCCATTACCGATGAGGCATTCGACACCCTCTCTCAAAATACCCGAGGGAATGACATGCAATACCGTTTTCTCGCCCTCAATCACGAGAGTATGGCCGGCGTTATGCCCCCCCTGAAAACGAACAACAGCCGCGGCTTCCTCAGTGAGAAGGTCGACAATCTTGCCCTTACCTTCATCACCCCACTGAGTGCCTAGTACAACAACATTGCGGCCCATTACTTACTCCCTATTGGAACCAGCTGCCACTCGCTCCCCTGCTTAGTCAAAATCAAATCAGCTCGCCTATCATGCTGACCATCGAGTGCTTTCACTACAGTGTAACCAGACAACCTCAACTCTTGCTCCTTGACGACTAACAACTCGCAAGCATCGATGGGCGACGACACGACCGCTTCAGATTGACTGGCATCTTGAGCGTCGAAGCCAGCCAAGGTCTTTAAGTCGATTGCAAATCCCGTTGCGGCACGCGCCCGTCCAAAGGCACTACCAGCGTTGTCGTAACGACCTCCCTTGGCGATCGCAACACCAACACCTTCGGCATAAACAGAGAGTACCAAGCCAGTGTGATACTTAAATCCTCGATATTCAGTGAGATCGATATAAATATCGATGTCGGGGTAAGCCGATTGACTCGAGGCCACTACCACCGCAATTTGATCAAGCATCGCAGTGACGCCGGGCACATCACCAAACGCTTCAGCTGCGATATCAATGACAGCGGTACCGCCGTGCATATCAGCCAGAGTCGCGATTTGGCTTGCCAGCACCTCATCGTCAAGCTGTTTCACAAATCGCTTTAAACCGGGACCCGATTTTTGCTGCAGTAGGTCGACTAGCACTCCTCGTTGAGCGTCCGTTACGTCTAGCGCATCAATCACCGACTTAGCGAAACCGACATGACCAATATCTAAGGTGAGTGCAGGTGTAGTCGTTTGTTCGAGCAATGACAGGAGAAGACGCGACATCTCAATATCCGCATCGATACTCGAACAACCGAAGATTTCAGCACCTAACTGAACCGGCGAGCGATCCGCAGGAATTGTGTTGGCCACAGCGCGCAATGTTGATCCTGAATAGCAAAGACGGGTTACCTCCTCACGTCCGAGGCTGTGCGCATCGATTCTTGCAGCCTGCGGTGTGATATCCGCCCTGACGCCGAGGGTTCTTCCGGACTCTTGATCCGAGAACTTACAGGTGAGTAGATCGAGGTCAGCTCCCATTCCCACCAACAGTGAATCAGTGAACTCAACTAACGGAGGCACCACATACTCGTAGCCCCAGCGCTGACAGCAGTCCAAAAGCCGGCGTCTGACAGACTCAACCTTATGAGCCTGCTCAGGCAACAGCTCATCAATGCCGTTGGGGAGAAGCCAGCGTGTAGTGTCACTCATGTTGGAAACCGTTAGTTAGTCGATGAGTGCTCGCCCTCGGGGCAAGCGCAAAACCGGCGTATTATCGCCGGTATCGCGCATTTGTGACAGGGCTGATTACTTGCCTGCGTTTGGATCTCTCAAGTATTGAAAAAATTGACTGTCGGGCTGCAGCAACATGATGTCGCCACCACTGGAGAAGGTTTCCTGGTAGGCATTCAAACTGCGAACAAATGCATAGAACTCTGAGTCTTGATTGAACGAATCAGCGTAAACACGGGTCGCCTCAGCGTCACCCTGACCCCGAATAATCTCTGCATCACGAATCGCTTCCGCTTCGATCACGGTCACCTTTCGATCTGCCTCAGCTCGCATACCCTCGGCGATTTCCTTACCCTCGGAACGAAGCTCCCGCGCCTCTTTCTCTCGCTCTGCGTTCATTCGTCGATACACGGACTCTGATACCTCGGGAGGCAGGTCGATTTTTTTCACCCTGACATCGATCACCTCGACGCCGAGCTCATCGAGTACGCTCTGATTCAATCGTGCTTTCACCGCCTCCATAAACTGATCCCGCTCACCAGAAACCACCTCTTGCACAGTGCGCGCAGCGACTTGGTTTCTAAGGTCGTCATTGATTCGCTGAGCAAGCAGGCTCGCAGCTCTGATTTCCTCACCGCTGGTGGCGGTGTAGAACTTCGAAGTATCTGTGACCCGGAACTTCGCGTAGGAATCGACAATCAGAGCCTTCTTTTCTTGAGTGAAAAATCGCTCTGGATTCGAATCAACTGTCAGAATTCGACCATCAAAACGGCGAACATTGTCGACAAAAGGCACTTTAAAATGGAGGCCCGGGCTGAGGTCGCCCCTGACCACCTCACCAAATTTGAGCAGCACTCCTCGCTCGGTCTCACTGATGACATAGATCGAGTTGGGAAGAATGAATAATATAATTACCAGCACGGCACCCATTAAGGTCTGCTTCATCATGATTAACGTCCTCCCCTTCGGTTAGTGGTGCTTAGATCACGTCGCAACTGATCGGTCACCGCATCGGTCACCTCTCGAAGTTGCTGCGGCGATAAGCCGCGAATCGCCGCCGACCCCTGGTTAGTCATGCCACCCCGCGGGGCCAGCTTATCTAGGGGTAGGTACATAACATTGTTACCCCCCTCGACATCCACCATGACTTTATTGGTGTTAGCCAAAACCGACTGCAGAGCATCGATGTACAAACGCTCTCGGGTCACTTCAGGTGCTTTCGCGTATTCGGTCAATAGCTGATCGAATCGCTGCGCCTCACCCGTGGCTTTAGCAATCACCTGCTGCCGATAAGCTTCTGCTTCTTCTTTGATACGCTGCGCTCGACCTCGCGCCTCAGGGACGATCCCGTTGGCGTAGGACTCAGCTTCGTTCTTTACTCGCTCTTCGTCCTCACGCGCCTTGATAACGTCATCGAAGGCTTCCTGCACTTGGGAGGGTGGCTTGGCATCATCAATGTTCACCTTCTGTACGCTGATGCCAGTGGTATATGACAACAGGTACTGCTGCAACCTGTCGCGAACGTTAAGCGCAATCTCTGCTCGGCCCTCGGTCAACACCAAGTCCATGGTGCTCTCTCCCACGACGTGACGAAGAGCGCTCTGTGCAGCGTGCTGCAGTGACCGCTCTGGATCGCGAACCTCGAGTACGAAACTTTTCGGATCGTCGATGATGTATTGCACCGACATACTGACATCGACGATATTTTCATCCTGCGTCAGCATGGTTTCCCTGAAACTCTCTGATCTGACCCGGGAAATATTTACCTTGGTCAGTTGATCGATTAGCGGTGGATACCAAACAAGGCCGGGTTGTGCGATGTCGTGGTACACGCCCAAGCGCAACACAACGGCTCGCTCCTGCTCGTCGATCTGAGAGAAGCCGTACAGCCCCCAAATCGCAGCGATGACAACCAGAGCAGACCCCAGCATGGCGCCCGAAAAACCGCCACCTCCAGAGCCGCCTTTGCCACCACCGAACAGCCCATTGAGCTGACCCTGCAGCTTTTTCAGTGCCTCATCTAGATCGGGTGGACCCTGATCCTTTCCACCCCAGGGATCGCGCCCGCGGTTGCCGCCTCCTGGCTCATTCCATGACATAGTTACATCCTCATTTATCCCAGTTGATAGTCTAGCAAAGCATAGCGACACTTCGGCAGATAATCCGCTATCGACCCCTGTGATTTGTGGGCATGAATTGATTTTTCAACCGCTGCCAGTCCGAATCGGGCAAGCTTATTGTTAATTCGTTAGCGCCATCGCCATTCCAGCACTCGGTTTCGATTGCTCCCATCGCGTAGAGCTCGGAGCGCAGCTTCCCATGCTCAGCACCTAGGACAATGACACCTCTGAAGAGACTCCCTGCTAATCTTTCGCGGATAGCCTCTCGTAGGTGATCAAAACCAAGGCCTTGCACAGCCGACACCGATACCGCCTCGATCTCGCCAGCGGCGTTGCGGATTGTTTTGGGCTCGCGCTCCAACAGGTCGATCTTATTGAAGACGATGAGTTGCGGAATGTCGCCCGCTCCGATCTCCGATAAGACTGATTCCACCTCGCTCTTGATCATGTCACGGTCATCAGCCACCACATCAATAACATGCAAGAGCAGTGAGGCACTGAGTGTCTCTTCTAATGTGGCGCGAAAGGCTTCGACCAATGTGTGGGGCAAGTCGGCGATAAAGCCCACGGTGTCGGCAATGATAAGCCCACCTAGCCCGTCGACATCGATACGTGCCAGTGTTGGATCGAGGGTTGCGAATAATTGATCGGCTGCATAGACCTCGGATTCCGACAGGCGGTTAAACAAGGTCGATTTGCCTGCATTCGTATACCCAACAAGAGACACCAGAGGCACCTCGGCACGCTGGCGCGCACGACGATTTTGCGCGCGTTGCTGACGCACCTTATCCAGTCTCGCCTCGATGGCACTCATGCGGTGGCGCAATAGCCGTCGATCGGTTTCGAGCTGAGTTTCCCCAGGGCCTCGCAAACCGATACCACCTTTTTGCCGCTCTAGGTGCGTCCAACCGCGAATCAGCCGGGTGCTAATGTGCTTGAGTTGCGCTAGCTCGACCTGCAGTTTGCCCTCGTGGGTTCGCGCACGCTGAGCAAAGATATCAAGTATCAATCCAGTGCGCGCAATAACCCGGCATTTGAGGAATGCTTCGAGGTTTCGTTCCTGGCTTGGCGACAACGCGTGATTGAACACCACCAACTCGGCCTGTTCCTGCTCTACCGCAGCCTTAACCTCGTCCAGTTTGCCTTTACCGATGAAGTATTTCGCCTGCGGCATTTTTCTCGAGCCGCGGATGATCGTTACGGGATCGCCACCCGCCGATCGCACCAACTCAATAAATTCACCGAGATCGGGATCACCCATGCCACCGTCGAGGCTGATTTGAACGAGTACAGTGCGCTCGCCACCACTGTGGAGCTCAAAAAACATGACAGCCCTCGAGCGCTATCGATGCGCTCGACTGAATGGCACTAGGCAGCGACTTCCTCGTCGTTCTGCGCGATCGGAATACGAACGTTACGCGCTGGAACCACGGTTGAAATAGCGTGCTTATAAACCATTTGTGACACGGTGTTCTTTAGCAGAACCACAAATTGATCAAAGGACTCGATCTGGCCTTGCAACTTGATACCGTTTACTAGATAGATAGAAACTTGGACCCGCTCTTTTCGCAAAGCGTTCAAGTAAGGGTCTTGTAGCGTTTGCCCTTTTGACATGGGGAACTCCTTAGTCATTTTCACGGCCGCAAAAAACGAGGCAGCCAAATATGGCCCCTTAACGGGGGCACGTATTCTACTATGACATACGATTACCAAGATAGTTCTGGATCGAGTCATACAGTGTCTGGTTCGCATTTTTTTGCGAACTATCTATCCAGTGTAGATCAGTCCAGCCACGAAGCCAGTTTAGTTGTCGTTTTGCTAACTGACGGGTCGCGGCCAATACACGATCGAGAGCCTCGTCTAAGCTGACCTCTCCCTCCAGATGCGACCAGAGTTGTCGATAACCCACTGCTCGGATCGACGGAAGATCCGTGTGGAGGTCGCCTCGCTCTCGAAGCGCGGCCACCTCGTTAAGGAAACCCTCGCTCATCATCACCTCTAGCCTTGCGGCAATACGAGCATGAAGTACCGCCCGATCCGCTGGCGCAAGAGCCAAGCACAGAGCATCGTAGCCAGCTGCTTTGGATCCCTGCCGCCACTCACTCATTGGCACGCCACTCTGACGATAGACCTCGAGTGCGCGAGATATCCGCTGACTGTGATTGGGATGCAACTGGGCAGCGGTCTCGGGATCAATTCTCTCAAGTTCTGCATGAAGCGCGGGCCAGCCTTTTTCTCCAGCCTCCGCTTCTATCTCGCCCCGGACCGCTAAATCAGTTCCCGGCATATCATCGAGGCCTTCGAGCAACGCTTTGAAGTACAACATCGTGCCGCCCACCAATATGGGTCGACGGCCTCGACTCCTCACACCGTCGATAACCTGACTCGCGTCGGCTACAAAATCAGCGGCGTTGTAGATATCGCAGGGCTCACGAATATCAACCAGATGGTGTGGATAGCTAGACTGCGCAGCACCAATCGTTAGTCCCCGATAAACCAGTGCGGAATCAACACTGATCAACTCGCCACCGAGGGCTTCCGCAAGAGCGATCGCGGCATCGGTCTTGCCCGCCGCGGTTGGTCCCATGATGCAAATCAGTGACGTATCCACTCACTAGCGCCCTCTGAGAAAGAGCTTGTCCAACTCCTCATGCGACAGTTGCACCCAGGTCGGTCGGCCGTGGTTGCATTGACCCGAATTTTCGGTGATTTCCATGTCGCGCAAGAGCGCATTCATTTCTGCAATCGAGAGCACTCTGTTCGCTCTGACCGATCCGTGGCAGGCCATGGTGGCCAGTATTTCGTCAGCCCTGGCTTTGATACGGTCAGAATGACCGACCTCGGAGAAGTCAGCGAGGACATCACGTAGCAGGTTGGCGGCACTATCGCGGGACAAGAGCACAGGTATCTCTCGAATCACTGCATCATCTTCACCCAACATATCGACCAATAAGCCAAACTGGTTGATCTCGCTCTGGAACTCTTCCAGCGTTGCCCGCTCCGTACTGGTCAGGGTCATCACCTCGGGCACCAGCAACGGCTGTGATGCTATTCGCTGATTAGCTGCAGCTAGTTTCAAACGCTCATAGGTAATCCGCTCGTGAGCGGCGTGGGCATCGACCAGAATTAACCCATCAGCATTTTGCGCCAGAATGTAGATGCCATGAACTTGCGCTAAGGCGAAGCCGAGGGGCGGTACATCAGCATGTGGCGCGGGCTGAGGCGCTTGCTGCCAGTCACCATGATCTTGGACGCTTGCCGCGGGTCTTGATGCCCCTGATGGATAAGGCACCGGTTCAATGCCGATGTCAGCCAGCGGCACAGGATTATTTGGGACATCGAGTGCAATGGACCGCTGTTCGATGTCTGATTCCAAGCCTGTGCCAGTTTGTGCAATTGCTGGCGCATCGCTAGGCCGCACATCGGCGAGAACCCGACCAAGCGTGCTGAAGATAAATCCGTGGACGGCTCGGCTGTCTCGAAAACGAACCTCGTGCTTCGTCGGATGGACATTAACATCAACGCCCTGAGGATCGAGTTCAAGGAACAATACATAGGCTGGATGACGCGAGCCATACATCACGTCGCGATAGGCTTGCTTCACAGCGTGAGTGATGACCTTGTCTTTTACTACACGCCCGTTCACAAAGAAAAACTGCAAATCAGCTTGCGAGCGTGAAAAAGTGGGTAAGCCAACCCAACCCCGCAGAGTCAGGTTATAGGCCACCCGGTCAACGACGACGCTTTGACGCGCAAAGTCGGGTCCGCAGATACCAACCACGCGTCGCTCTACTTCGTCCGAATCACTCACAGCCCGCAACTGATGAATAAGCTTGCCGTTGTGTGACAGCGAGAAACTCACATCGGGTCGGGCGAGAGCAGTGCGCTTCACGACTTCCTCGATTTTTGAGAATTCGGTGCGCTCTGTGCGAAGAAACTTACGGCGCGCCGGCGTATTGTAAAAAAGATCCTGTACCTCGATGGTTGTCCCTCTCGGGTGTGCGCGCGGTCTGACATCGATCGTCATGTCTCTGCCCTCGCACATGGCCACCATGCCGTTGCTCGGGTTATCAGTCGCATTTGATGTCAGCTCTAGGCGCGAGACCGAGGCTATCGACGCCAAGGCCTCACCTCGAAACCCGAGCGTCGCTACTGCTTCAAGATCATCGATAGAAGCTATCTTGCTGGTCGCGTGACGGGCGAGCGCGAGTGACAACTCGCCCTCTGAAATCCCACAGCCGTTGTCGCTCAGAGTAATCCGCTTAACGCCGCCCTCCTCGAGATCAACGGTAATCTCAGTGGCTCCAGCATCGAGCGAGTTCTCTAACAACTCCTTTACTGCAGATGCCGGTCGTTCCACGACTTCACCCGCGGCAATCTGATTCGCTAGTCGTGTATCAAGCTGTTTGATGACGGGCACTAGCCACTCTCCGGAATAATCAATACCTGCCCCACTTGGATGGCATTACCTGACAGGCGGTTGCGCTCTTTCAGGGCACGAACCGAGACCGAGTATCGCCGAGCAAGCTCGGACAGCGTGTCGCCCCGTCGCACCTCAATGGTCATCTCGGGCGCAGTTTGATCGCGCCGTGCGAGCAGTGTCCCCGGAGGAGGATGATCAGTGAACCAGCGCTCTATGCCTTTAAAAATAGCGGAAGCCATTTTCTCCTGATAGCCGGCAGTCGACAGCAATCCCGCTTCTTTAGGATTAGAAATAAAACCCGTCTCGACCAAAATCGATGGGATATCGGGCGACTTCAACACCAGAAATGCCGCCTGTTCCACCTGCTTTTTATGCAGGCGCGGCGCCACCGCGCCCATCTCTTCGAGGACCTCGGCACCGACGCTCAAACTCGAATCGAGTGTTGCTGTCATCGACAGATCTGTCAGCACACCTGCGAGCATGTCGTCCATCTCAGCAACAGCGACGCCCCCCACCAAATCCGCCGCATTTTCTTTATCGGCGAGAAATTGCGCTGCGGTCGATGAAGCACCTCTGGTTGATAGCGCGTAAACCGACGCGCCGTTGGCGGACGGATGCGTGAAAGCATCGGCGTGGATCGATACGAATAAGTCGGCCTGATTTTCACGGGCCAGATCCCGACGACCCTTATGGGTAATGTAGTAATCCCCGGTTCTAATTAATACCGCATCAAACGCCTTCGCGGCGCTGAGCTTCGCGTGCAGCCGCTTCGCAATTTGAAGCACTACCGTCTTCTCTCTCAGCTTATTAGGGCCTGAGGCTCCTGGATCTTCACCACCATGGCCAGCATCGATCGCTACCATTACCTTCCGACGAGTATCTAGTTGCTGCACTGACTTAACCGGTGCTTCAGTCACTGAAGCCTCGTCCGACTTCTGATCGAAAAGATCGATGACCAAACGATGGCCTGTGCGCTCATTGGGGGCGAGTACAAAGCTCTTAGGGTCGATATCCGCCGCTAGGTCAAATACGAGTCTCAGATCCGAGCCCGACCGAACACCCGATCTCACTCGCTCGATCGGCGTGTTCTCAAGGGGCAAGTCAGTCAGTGGATCGTCCAGCGAAGCGTCGACAATATCGACAACGACCCGCGAGGGATTACTTAACTCCAACACCTTATGCTCAACGGGGCCCGTAAGATCCAGAACGATTCGGGTGTGGTCAGGAGCGCGCCACAGGCGAACATCATTGATGGTGGCGGCAAACGCTTGGGGCGCCAAGCAACCCACAAGGATGAGTCCGGTAGATAAGTGATGGCGGCAAAGCTGTCGGTATAGTGTCATCAAGCGGCCAGCTCCACTAAGCAGGTCTGTCCCCGGTCACCATACCCAAGCAGGTCGCAGATTCGGCCGCTATCGCAATGATTCAAGCGAATCTCGATATCGGGTGCCGGCAGCCACCCTGCTGCGCGCTCGGGCCATTCGATCAGCAACAGCGAGCCGCTCGATAGGTAATCACGAAACCCCAGAAATTCAAGCTCCTCAGCTTGGCCCAATCGATACAGGTCAAAATGACAAATCGAGGCGTCGTCGCCGATACTGTAGGGCTCGCAGAGCGTGTAGGTTGGACTTTTGACCGCACCAACATGACCCAACGAACGCAATACACCACGAACTAGGGTCGTTTTTCCAGCACCCAGTTCACCTGATAAAAACACAATTCCTGAGCGAGGAAGCACGCCACCCAACCGTCGACCAAGGTCAACAGTACTCGTCTCGTCGGGCAAATCAATCGAGAGTTCAGATGGCTTTTCCATGGTGCGAGTGTACCGCGGGTGACCCTCGATCTGTCACAATCCGGGTGTGAAAAACAAATCTTCTACAGATCTTATCGACACCGTTCGCATTTGGGCTCGTGAGCTCGGATTCGATGAGGTCGGTTTCACCGGTATCGACCTAGGGGAGCATGAGAGCTATCTTCAAAAATGGCTCGATGCCGGCTATCAGGGCACCATGGACTGGATGTCGCGGCACGGCACTAAACGGAGTCGGCCCGACGAGCTAGTCCCGGGTACGTGCACCGTTTTGTCGCTGCGGATGGATTACTTGCCTGAAGGGATGCCGCCCGAGCAAGTCTTGGCCCGCAGCGATTTAGGGTATGTCTCACGCTACGCGCTGGGCCGAGATTACCATAAGGTGATTCGCTCCAAGCTCGCATTGCTGGCAAAGAAGATCAGCGATGAACTGGGTGGCGGAAATTATCGAGCGTTCGTCGATAGCGCACCGGTGCTCGAGCGGGCTATCGCAGAACAGGCAGGCCTTGGGTGGATAGCTAAAAACACCATGCTCATTAACGAATCGGCAGGGTCCTGGTTTTTTCTCGGCGAGATCTACACCGACATCCCGCTGCCTTCCAGCCCGCCACAAGAAACCAAGCACTGCGGCTCATGCACCAGTTGCATGACAGTCTGTCCGACACAAGCCTTTGTCGAACCCTTTGTGCTCGATGCGCGCCGCTGTATCTCATACCTAACAATTGAGCATGACGGTGCTATCGACACAGAACTGCGTCCCCTAATGGGCAACCGAATCTATGGCTGCGACGACTGCCAACTCGTCTGCCCCTGGAACAAGTTTGCTCAGACCACCCGACAAGAGGACTTTCAACCGAGAGATAGTCTCGATGCTCCCGACTTAATCGACCTTTTTCAGTGGTCCGAGGCAGAATTTCTGCAACGCCTCGAAGGCTCACCGATCCGCCGAATCGGCTACGAGCAGTGGATCAGAAATATAGCGGTCGCTCTGGGGAATGCACCGACGTCACCAGCGGTGGTCGCAGCCTTAAAAGAGAAATTAACGACAAGCTCTTCAATGGTGCGCGAACACATCGAATGGGCCTTGGCGCGGCACGTCACAGACAACTAAAACTGTCCGACTAGCAGTCCTCGCCTGTCAGGCCGTTTTGATCAGGTGTTCTCGGTAATAAACCAACTCTTCGATCGACTCACGAATATCCGCCAGTGCCGTGTGGGCGTTTTGCTTCTTTACAGGTGGCAGCTCTGGACGCCAGTAACCAGCGAGCAGTTTTAACGTGGTGACATCGAGGTTGCGGTAGTGAAAGTATGCTTCCAAAGCAGGCAAATGTCGGGCCATAAAACGCCGGTCTTGGCAAATTGAGTTGCCGCACATCGGCGACTTACCAGCCGGTACCCACTGCTCGAGAAACTCTAGAATTATCGACGATGCCTCGCTCTCACTGACCTGGCTGGCACGGACGCGATCGACCAAACCAGACGCTGTGTGATGACGGGTGTTCCACTCGTCCATAGCATCGAGAACGGAGTCGGGCTGATGGATGGTGACCACGGGCCCCTCGGCAAGTATCTTTAGATCAAAGTCGGTAACGATTACGGCGATTTCTATCACCTTATCGGCCTCAGGTGACAGTCCAGTCATCTCCATATCAACCCATATCAAATGGTCAGGCGATTGCATTGTCTTCTCCTCGGCCTTCATTGACGGGCCTTTTTATTCGCGAGCACCCAAGGAGCTTGCGGGTTACACTGGCGCTATGGCTAATCGACGTCTCACCGAACAGCAACGCCGACGAATCGAGGGTAGCGCAGAACAGCGCGCCAATGCGATTACTAACGACGGCGCCACGGACGATTCGGGACTTGGCATTGTCGTCGCACGATTCAGCAAATCTGCCCTGATAATGCTCAACGACGGTTCACAAGTCGACTGCCACCTTCGTCCTAACCTTCCAATGATCGTGGCTGGAGATCAGATCAGTTGGCAGTCTGAGGGCAGTGACAGAGTAGTCACGGCGCGGCTTGAGCGGCACAGCGAGTTGAATCGACCCAATGCCAGAGGGCAGTTAAAACCCGTCGCCGCGAACGTTGATTTGATCGCTATCGTGTTCGCCCCCTTTCCTGAACCCTTTCCAAATCTAATCGATCGGTATTTGGTGGCGGCATATCACGCCAGTATTGAACCGCTACTGGTGCTCAATAAGGCCGATCTTCTTACCACCAATGACGATACCTCCGAATTGCTCAAGCGCTACCAATCGCTCGGATACCGAGTACTCAAAACCGACCCTAGCGAGACCTCGACCACGGAGTTAATGGAAGCTATTGGTCAGACAACGACCGTGTTCGTTGGTCAGTCAGGCGTCGGCAAATCATCGATTATTCAGCGCTTGATACCGGACCGACAGCTTCGTGTCGGTGAGTTGTCAGAAGGCGTACAAAAAGGTCGACATACCACCACCACAACCGAAGTGTTTAGCAGGTCCAATGGAGGCCTTGTGATCGACTCACCAGGCATCCGCGAGTTCGGATTGGATCACGTCGCTGTCGAGTCGGTGGCCCCAGCGTTCAAAGAATTCCGACCTTTCCTGGGTCACTGCCGGTTTCGTGACTGTAGCCATCAACATGAAACCGATTGCGCCATCCTCGAGGCGATCGATAGCGGGCACATCAGCGCCGATCGATACCAAAGCTATTTGCTAATTATTGGCCAAGCTCAGGATCTATGGCATGGTTGAACGACAGAGGGAGGTGTCACCAATGAAGAAATACCTGATGTCGCTCCTGAGCCTTACAGTCACAGCGCAGGCCATGGGGATGAGTCTCGAAGAGGAGGTCGTCACCCCTGAATCACGAAGCACTGATTGGCTTGACTCGGGGCGTCGTATTGCGAGTAACACCACGACCAACCTCACACGCTGGGTCGATGGCTTCTTCGGGGATGTCGACAGCGATGCTGAGCTCGCAGACTCTAGGCTCCGTGTCCGAATGATTACTGACTGGGACGAAACCTACGGCAGCGACACGCGCGCGAGCATCGGCGGCAAAGTCGATCTGCCTCAGCTCTCCAACAGGGTTGACCTAGTATTTAGGGGAGATGACCCAGATGAACTCATTCCCAGCGATG
Organism: Halieaceae bacterium MED-G27; assembly: GCA_002456975.1. Taxonomy (GTDB): domain Bacteria; phylum Pseudomonadota; class Gammaproteobacteria; order Pseudomonadales; family Halieaceae; genus Luminiphilus. The sequence goes on along the minus strand of NTKA01000002.1, from coordinate 84,800 downwards.
AGGTCGACCCCACGCAAAGCCGAGTAGGACTGCAGGTTAATATTGATGAGAGTGTCGGCGGCAACCATCGAACAGACCTCACACTGGGTCTTGCAAGATCTGGCCCAAAGCCTGGCATCAAGTACCGATATCAAAGGCTGCTCGGTGAGCGAACGTCAGCGCGCTTTACCCAGCGCCTGCAGTACGACCTCGACGACGGAGGCTTTACCAACTCAAAGCTTGATATTGACTATGTGCTCGATGATCAATCATTAATCCGAAGTTACTCAAGAGTGCTGCTAGGCCAAGATACCGAGGGAACAGAGTGGTCCAGCTTTATCGCCCACGTGCGAAGTTGGTCAGCCGTAAACGGATACGAACGAGCGAGTTTTATCTACGCGGGCATGCGTGGAAAAACAGAGCCCTACCGCTACACCAATGACTACGAGGTGGGAGTCCGCCTACGGGCACAGGCCTATCGTGACTACCTATTTTTCGAGCTCGAACCAAACTATCACCGCCGAGTCGATATGCCATTTGCAGAGCGCGTCTCCACCTGGGTGGTGGAGGCGCGGGTGGAACTATTACTGTTCGACTAGGAGCGCTTAGAGGTTCTCTTCCGCAAATGCAGCTAAACGTGATCTCACAATCCCATTGATATGCATCATGCCACCGTGGGGGAACCCCTTGGTTCGCTCGACCAGGTAAGTGAGTCCAGAGGTCAGCGGCGATATGTATTTATTGTCAATCTGCGCCAAATTTCCCAAAACAACAATTTTTGAGTCTGCACCCACTCGACTAATAATTGATTTCAATTGAAATTGAGTCAGCCCCTGCGACTCATCGATAATGATGTAGGCGCCATTAAACGACCGGCCTCGCATGAAGTTCAACGACTTGAATTGAATATTGGCTCGCTCCTTCACGTAGTCGATGCTGCCGTAAGAGCACTCGTCACTGCCATGCAAAATTTCAAGGTTGTCATCGAAAGCGGCCAACCAGGGTGCCATCTTCTCTTCCTCGGTACCGGGCAAGAAGCCAATCTCCTCCGCCATCGGCGGTGTCGATCGGGCAACAATGAGTTTGTTGTACTTTTTTTGCTCCAAGATGGCATGCAACCCGTAAGCGAGCGCCAGCAAGGTCTTCCCCGAACCCGCAGGTCCCGTCAATACCGTCATATCGATATCATCGTTGTCTAGTAGGCGCATGGCCATCGCCTGTTCCATATTCCTCGGCGCCAAACCCCAGAACCGCTGTCTCATCAGATTGTCGTTGCTATCAACCGCGAAGTACGCGTAGTCATCATCGACATGGTCCACAAAGGCGATAAAGCCATTGTCGTCGTAAACAAACTGATTAGTGTAAACCTCCGGCAGCTCGTGACGCGCAACACGATGCAACGTGATATCACCCTCCCGCACCGTATCCACTTGATCGATACCCTCCCAAAAGTCACCCGGGATGTGTAAATAACCGGTTGCCAGAAGGTCGATATCATCAAGCACGCGATCGTGCCGGTAGTCCTCAACATGCGCCAAGCCAGACCCTTTTGCCTTAATACGCATGTTGATGTCTTTCGTCACCAGGCCAACAAACTCAGCCGGATGATCAAGCTGATATTTCAACGCCACGTTGATGATGCGATTATCGTTAGCTTGGTCTTGCGTTCCGTCCAAGTACGGAACGGTATCGTTTGCTTGAATCAACTGATCGGGAAAAATGGCGAGCGTCCCCAAGGGCCCCGATACAGTAGAACCGGGAATATCGACCCCATCCTGGATTTCGCTGGGTGTCGCAGCTCCGACGATCTTATCGATCATTTGGATCGCAATGCGCGCCTCGCGGCTCACTGACTTGTCTCTCCGATCCTTGATGTGATCCAGCTCTTCCAACACGGTCATTGGGATGACCACGCGATGCTCAGCAAACGCCGTCACCGCTGTGGGGTCATGCAGAAGAACATTGGTATCCAGCACATAGGTTTTGGGCCCGGCGGGCGCTAGTTGCACTGTATCTGAGGGCAATGTCACGGCTTGCGGCATAAGATCTCCAAAATCGAGGTCAGTGTGATTGTTTTGCAGGACAGCTCCAAGCGGGAGCAGCACAAGGCTTTTTTTGAGGGGGCAGTGAGCTCGGTCGAGCAATCGACCTTGGGGTATGTGGTATGCGATGTTGCGGCGTGCCAGTCACACGTCATTCAGCATCTCCGTCCTACTCTCTAAAAAAATTTCGGGCACACCTCCAGTTAATCGATCGACTTTTACAGTGTCAATCGTTAACCGTATTTTTTCGTCGTCAGACGCGTGAAAAAAGCCAACAGCTCCGCTACCCTTCGCGAACTATTCGCTTGTCGAGCAAGGAACCGTCAATCACGTCATGTTAGATCGCGATACGCTGGCGCAATTACAAGGCCTCAAAAACCAGATCGAGGCCGATAAAGAGTACGCCGAAGGTACGGTAAAAGGGACGCGAAGCCGATTCGGCTTTGTAGTGCTCGACGATCGGCGAGAGATTTTTCTCACTCCGGACTCGATGCAACATGTGCTGCCGGGCGATCGGGTCGCTATCTGTATCAAGCCAAGCCCCCCTAAACCAAAAGATAAGAAAGGCGCTAAACCGCAACTCATTGCAGAGCTTGAACGCTTAGTCGTTTCCCCTCACAAACGGTTTGTCGGACAAATTATGACCAAGGGGAAAGCTGTTTTTGTATGCCCCGACATCCCAGATCAACCTAATTTGACACGATGGCTGTTTGTTCCACCAAAATCGATTAACGGTGCGCAAGCAGGTGATTTTGTCCAGTGTGAGATCATCAAGCATCCATTCAAGGACGGAAAACCAGCCGTCAAAGTGCTGAGAGTTCTGGGACCCGAATCAAAGCCCAGTATTGAAAACGACTACTGTGCAGCGCGCGCCGGAATTGATTTGGCGCTGAGCTCAACCACCGAAGCGCGAATTGAAAAATGCGCATCGATGGAAGGACTTCAAGACGGACTGGAGCGCGAAGACCTCACATCTATTGCGTTTCTCACAATCGACTCACCCAACACGGTGGATATCGATGACGCACTCAGCGTTACGAGGACCGAAAAAGGTTGGCGATTGACAGTCGCTATTGCCGATCCAACCGCCTTGCTTGGATCAGATCCAGACATTACACAGGCACTCGCGCAGCGCGGAACATCGCATTATTTTCATGGATCAGCGATACCGATGATTCCCTTTGCTCCACTCCAGCATCAAGCATCATTAGTGGCTGGAGAGGAGAGACCGGCGGTTATTTGCGCACTCGAGGTCGATCAGCACGGCGCGGTGACGGAGTCGGCAATCTCAGTGGCGACAATCAAAGTCGCTGCCAGACTCAACTATCAGGAAGTCGAAGACTATTTAACGGACGAAAAGCCCACATCAAGCAACGAAGACGCTCAGATAGCCACCCTCAATGATTGCGCATCGGCACTTCGTCAGCATCGAGTAGACACTCAGCTCGTGATGGAAACTCGAACGGAGTACCGCTGGCAGCTGGATGCAGACAAGCAAATTCAAGCCATCGAGGCCCGTGAGAAGCTGCAATCACAGCTGATGGTTGAAGAATGTATGGTCGCAGCCAATGTTGCCGTTGCCAACTTTCTGACCGACAAGGAACGTCCGGGACCCTTTATCGCACACGCGGGATTCAGAGCGGACCGACTCAATGAGGCAAAAGAATTTCTGAATCGCTATGCACCGGAATTAGCCGAACAACCTCTGCAAGAGCTAACTGGCTTTAGGGCCGTGATCGGTGGGCTAAACAGCAGCGAACACCCCCTGCCACTTCGATCGATGGTTAATCGCTTTCTGTCGCGAGCATCGTTTAGTGTCAAACCGGCACCGCACATGGGTATGTCGCTCCCGCTCTACACCACGGCGACATCACCGCTGCGAAAGGCGCTCGATTACTGTGTTCATCTGCAAATTAAAGCTGCACTAGGCTCGACTAGCGTCGCCACTGCCTCGGCGAGTGTGTTTGACCTGATCAATCAGGCCATGGCTAAAAACCGCCAGGCTACTAACGCGGCCCAGCATTGGTTAACGAAGAATTATCTGAACCGCCTTCATGGAGAGAATAGCCAGATATTCGAAGCTGAAATCATTCATATTTCGCCCTCGGGGTTTAACGTGAAGCTAGTCGAATCAGGATTAGAGGGCGTGGTTGATTTGCGAAAATACCCCGAAAAATTCAGCTTCGATAAATGGAAGATGGCCCTAAAGAGCCAGTCGAGAGAATTCGTTTTGAGAGATCAGGTATCAGTGACCTATACGCCGGACGACGAGTCTAAGCTCCAAGCACCAGGCTTCACTGTAGTAATGACTGGGGTATCGAATGAGACATCCAGCAGCACAACGACCGCTTGATACTAGTAAATAGCGACACATCAACACGACGTACGACAAAGGATAACAACAGCAATGAGCGAGCCCAGCGCGATCAAAACACTTCTCGCCGCTAAGGGAAGAGTCGGCAGTGAGGTCACTGTTCAAGGCTGGATCCGCAGTAAGCGAGACTCCAAAGCAGGTATTTCTTTTCTGGCGATCAACGATGGCAGCCACTTCGATAGCCTTCAGTGCGTTGTCGCCAACACCCTGAGCAACTACGAGTCAGAGGTGCTTAAGTTATCGACGGGTTGTTCGGTCATCGTGTCAGGGGAGTTGGTTAACTCACAAGGTCAGGGACAATCAGTCGAGATTCAAGCCTCTGCAGTCACCCTTATCGGCGATGTGGACGACCCTGAGTCCTACCCAATCGCTAAAAAACGTCACAGCTTCGAGTATCTCCGGACGCAAGCCCATCTGCGCACCCGAACCAACACCTTTGGTGCCATTACTCGGCTTCGTCACGAATTAGCCAAAGGCATTCATGACTTTTTCCATGAACAGGGGTTTTTCTGGGTCAACACACCCATCATCACTGGCAGCGACTGTGAAGGAGCGGGTGAATTATTCAGAGTCAGCACACTCGATCTGCAAAACCTACCTAGAAACGGGGCCGGTGAGGTTGATACCTCTCAAGATTTCTTTGGTGGTGATGCCTACCTGACCGTATCGGGCCAACTCGCAGTCGAGTCCTATTGTCTATCCATGAGCAAGGTCTACACTTTTGGACCCACGTTCAGAGCCGAGAACTCCAACACCTCGCGCCACCTCGCCGAGTTCTGGATGGTAGAGCCAGAAATCGCCTTTGCCGATCTCAAAGCCAACGCAGACTTAGCTGAAGCACTACTCAAATACGTGTCAGCCCGAGTTCTTGATCGTTGCGAATCCGATCTTGGATTCTTCCAGCAGCGAATCGATAACACCGTACTCGATAGACTCACAGCAATCGTCGACAAGCCGTTCATCACGGTTAGTTACACCGACGCCATCGACATCCTCAAACAGTCCGGTAAGCGATTCGAGTTTCCGGTTGCGTGGGGCATCGATATGGCCTCTGAGCACGAACGCTTCTTGGCAGAAGAACATTTCAATGCGCCGGTGGTGGTGACTGATTACCCGAAGGAAATCAAAGCGTTTTACATGCGTCTCAATGATGATGAAAAAACAGTGGCTGCCATGGATGTTCTAGCGCCCGGTATTGGTGAAATTATCGGTGGCAGCCAGCGCGAAGAACGACTCGACGTTCTCGATGCGCGCATGGATGAGGGCGTGAGAGAAACGCTTTGGTGGTATCGAGATTTGAGACGCTACGGCACAGTGCCTCATGCCGGATTTGGGCTAGGCTTTGAGCGGCTTATTGCCTACATCACGGGCATGGAAAATGTGCGTGATGTGATCCCGTTCCCTAGAACACCGGGCCACGCCGAGTACTAAGTGTTGGGCTGGTCAAGGAATCAGCTCATCGCCGCATCAATAGCTGAAGAGGCAACTGCGTAATGATCAAAATTGACGGCCAGCGGATCGCCCTGCTCTTGACCGGCAATGAACTGATGAGCGGCGACACCGTAGACAGCAACTCATCGCGCATAGCCCTCGCCCTTGGCGAGCAGAATATGGGAGTCAGTCGAAAAATCACTGTCGGTGACGAGACGACTCTTCTCGAATCGAGCCTGACACAACTCTGTGACGTGGCACCGGTAGTTATTATCAATGGGGGACTAGGCCCCACTGACGATGACATGACTGCAGACGTTGTAGCGAAGGTGCTCGGTGTTTCGCTGACGCAGCACTCCGAAGCACTTCGCCATTTAGAGGACTGGTGTCAGCGGCGCGGTCTCGATTTGAATCAGTCGAATCTGAAACAGACCTGGCTACCCGATGGCGCAGACGTGGTTGCCAACCCCATCGGTAGTGCGGTCGGATTTCAAGTTGAAATCAACAACAGCTTAGTCATTGCAACCCCCGGCGTGCCCGTGGAACTCAGCGCGATGCTTCCCGATATTGGACGCCGGATTGCCGCACGTATCGGGGGTGGTCAAACCTTCATTCGACGCCTACAAACCTTTGGTATTGGGGAATCAACGATTCAAGAGTTAGTTCACGCTCGCGCGCGCGACTGGCCCGACGAGGTAACGTTGGGGTTTCGGTCAGGCTTGCCGCAACTCGAACTAAAGCTTCAGATCGCGAGCGAAGCTGACTTAGAGCGTCGGGATCAAGCCGAGGCCATTCTTATGGACCTCATCGGCGATCATATTATCGGCACCGATAACGACCGTCTGGCGATCGCAGTGCAACGCGCCCTCCGCGATCGCAATATGACCATGACCACCGCAGAATCATGTACCGGGGGGCTGATCGCATCGATGATCACGAAAGAACCCGGCTCTTCGGCGGTGATTGGATCCGGCTTCCTGACCTATGCGAATACCAGTAAGCGGGATGTGCTAGGCGTCCCACAGGCAACACTCGATCAAAATGGCGCTGTCAGCGAGCCCGTGGTCAAGGCGATGCTGTCGGGTGCACTCAAAGTCGCGAATGCTGACATAGGCGTTGCGGTTTCGGGGATTGCGGGGCCCACCGGTGGTAGCGATGATAAACCTGTCGGGACTGTCTGGATTGCCTGGGGTTCGGAGCAAGCGATGAACAGCATTCGACTTCGAGTGCCCGGTGACCGAGAGCGTTTCCAAGTATTGGTAGCGGCCATTGGCCTCGATCTCATTAGGCGCCAGCTACTTGCACTACCCGAGTTGCCTCACTACATCGAGCGCTTTCGGCACACAAGCGGCAGCAATTAGGGCTGCAGACGCTCGAGCGTCCAGCCATCATCACTCGTGTAGGCGAAGCGATCGTGTAGACGATCCGAGCCGCCCTGCCAAAACTCGATGCGTTGAGGATTGACTACATAGCCTCCCCAGCCCTCGGGTCGAGGCACGGATTTATCCTCAAAGCGAGCACTCACCTCATCGAGCTGTGCTTCCAACGATGCTCTACTCGCAATGGACTGACTTTGGTTCGAGGCCCAAGCAGACAACTGACTTGCTCGAGGTCTACTAGCAAAATAGGCGTCGGATTCCGCCGATGGCAGTTTTTCCGCCGTTCCTGAGATGCTGACCTGTCGATCGAGTTCATTCCACGGAAACAACAGTGATACCTGTCGATTCGAATCCATCGCCGCCGCTTTGTCACTATTGTAATTAGTGAAAAAAATGAAACCTCGACCATCACAACCCTTGAGCAACACAAAACGCTGCCGCATTTGGCCGTCGGGTTGCTGGGTAGCCAATATCACCCCCGTGGGATCGGCAAGACCAGCCGCATTTGCCTCAGCTTGCCACTCTTGAAACAGATCCAGCGGATTATTGGGCAAATTATCTCGACGTAGACCGCCGAGAGTATATTGACGTCTGTAATCTTGTAGCTTCATATCTCTCTCCCGCAGACGGTATAGTAATCGATATGGCGACCGCACTACGTAACAACAAAAAAGCAGCGGCCTGTCGCAACTAGGCAAATTTTCGGAGTTAAATTACATGCGCGTTTTCTTTGCTGTGCTGGCCTTTACGCTAGCCACGTCTTCCCCTATTACCTCAGCTCAGTCAACCGGGCCACTTATCGACTATGGCACCCGCTTTATTCCTGCGATTGCCCGCCAGGGAATTGTCTCAGGCTCTGAAAAACTAGCTACCGAGATTGGGCTTCAGATCCTCAAAGAAGGTGGCAATGCCATCGATGCTGCTGTAGCCACCGGGTTTGCACTCGCGGTAACTCTGCCAAGAGCAGGCAATATTGGTGGCGGTGGGTTCATGCTGGTGCATCTCGCCGAATCTGATCAGCAAGTCTTTGTTGATTACCGCGAAATGGCGCCATCTGGTGCCTCCCGCAATATGTTCTTGAATGAAGACGGCAGCGTAAACCTAGACATGACCTATGACAGTAGCAGTGCCGCGGGTGTGCCGGGGACCGTTGCCGGCATGATTCATGCGCTTGAGAACTACGGCACGATGGATCTCGCCACCGTTATCCAACCCGCGATCGATTTAGCCGAACAGGGCTTTGAGGTGCCTGCAGCGTTGCATCTGAATCTCAGAGCCGGCAGCGAGCGACTATCGAGAAACGAAGAAGCTAAACGGGTCTATCTGCAGGGAACAGGCGAAGCACCCCCAATGGGTTCTCTGTTCAAACAACCCGATCTTGCTGCCACTCTTAAGCGCATTCGTGATCAAGGCAGAGACGGTTTTTACAAAGGCAAGACCGCGGAATTAATCGTCTCAGAAATGAACCGAACTGGCGGGATCATTAGTCTTGCGGATATGGCGGGTTATCAAGCGATTGAGCGCACACCCGTACGTGGTTCGTTCCGTGGCTATGATGTGGTCAGCGCGCCCCCGCCGTCATCGGGCGGCACCCATGTCATGCAAATCCTAAAATTACTCGAGCCCTTCCCGATTGAGGAAATGGGTCATAACAGCGCGAATTACCTCCATCACCTGATCGAGGCCATGAAGCTAGCCTATGCCGATCGAAGTAAGTATTTGGGTGACCCCGACCGCTCGGAGATTCCGATCGCCGCGCTGACCGCTGACAACTATCTCGATACGCGGCGTAAACTGATAAGACCGGATGTGGCAACGTCATCAGAAGCGCTGCAGCCCGGTATGTTAGCGATGCAAGAAAGTCCTGAAACCACGCATTACTCGATAGCTGATCAGTACGGCAATGTGGTCACCAATACCTACACTATCAACTTCAGTTATGGCTCGGGGATTGTCGTACCCGGCACCGGTATGTTGCTGAACAATGAAATGGACGACTTCACCGCTAAACCCGGCTCTCCGAATGGTTATGGCTTGATTCAGGGCGAAGCCAATGCCGTTTCGCCGGGTAGTCGACCGCTGTCTTCGATGACACCGACACTGGTTTTCAAAGATGGCAAGCCATGGCTCGCAACCGGAAGTCCCGGTGGATCTCAAATCATTACAACGGTGGTTCAAACATTACTCAATATGATGGCGTTCGATATGACGCTGGGGCTGGCGACCTCGTCGCCAAGGATTCACCATCAGTGGATGCCCGATCACGCGTTGGTGGAGCCAGGTATCAGCGTTGACACCACCAATCTGTTAGAGCAAAGCAAGCATACGATCATTCGCTCGAATAGCACGACTGGGCGCGTCAATTCAGTCCAGATTGAAGATGGTTGGTTCTATGGCTATGCTGACTTGAGGCGCCCGGGAGGTCATGTCGCTACTTGGTAGCTATTCCTCAGGCCATTGACCGAACTTTCATGGTCTGCCGAGCGAGGGCCACTAGTTCGCCCTCGCTATCCCAAATCTCGCAGTCGGCCTCGGTCACCCCGCGCATCAGGGTGTGCGAGGTTGCTCGACACAGTAAAGGACCCGGCGCTGGCTTCCCACGCAACTGCACCGTTAATTCCACAGTAGGTACCCAACCAACATTTGGCACCAGCGTAAAGGCGGGTGGTGGCATCATATCCACGAACATTAACAAATCGATGGCTCCGATCGCCGCGCCATCGTGGTACTGCATGAAGGCGATAAATTCGCCGGTATTGGTAGGCTCACCACTGGTAAAAAACTCACCACCGTTCACCAGTCGAATATCAATCGTATTATGAATATCGAGCGCCGCTTTTGGCCGATGGGTATCGAAGGTCTCGATCGGCGACACATCGGGTGGCGTTAGCACGCGATTGGTCGGCCCGTTCAAGCGATCTAAGTCACAGAAAGCCGCGGTTGCCAGCACCTTCAAGCTTCCTTCCTGGCTTAACCGGGCTGTCGCGTACTGGGTCGCTTTTCCAGTCCTAAGTGGCTCTACGTCAATGGTCGCCTCTCCCAAACTGGTGGGCTCAAGATAAAAAGCGTTGATGCTTAGAGGGTCGGCGCCGTCGAGCGCCGCCGAGATCGCCTGCCCCACAATGGCGAGCACATAGCCTCCATTGGGAACCTTGCCCACTCGCCATCCGCGCTTAAGCTCTGCTTGCCAGCGCTGCCCCGCCAGCGATGTCACAGCAGTGTCAGTAGCAAAACAGCCCATAACCATCGATTACCTTCCTTACAGGCTTTTTGCCTGTCCAATTCACGCCCACCCGGAGTGAGGGCTCGCAGTTTACACAGCTTGGTCAGATCCGTAGAGACTGAGAGAGAGATCGAGTTATAGTGAGGCGAGACAAGGACTGGACTTTGAAATATTCGATACCACAGTTAGCCCTCATTCTGGCACTAATACTCGCGCCACCACTGCTTGCGCAGACGGAGCAAACCGACGTGGAGCAGGTACTAGCACCCTTTGGTGCTTATGATCCGCGAGGGCAAGACCTGCTGTGGAGTACAGCGAATCGCTTTCAAGAGGCCGGACAACACGAAAAAGCGATTCCTTTATACCGCCAAGCGGCTCATTTGAGTCGCATTAACGAAGGCCTAACAGCAGCGAGTCAAATTCCATTTATACGAGCGGAGATAGTGAGTTACCGGGCGCTCAACCAATTGACCGTTGCCGACGATCGGCAAGCGTATTTGGCACGTCTTGAGAACAATCTGCTACCAACGGGTCCTGCGGCAATTGAAGCGCTCTTGAGACAGGCCGAGTGGCATCAACATATGTTGCTCTCCAATGCCGACGATAACGATGACGAAAAGGCAAGAATAGGAAGGACGTGGAACCTCTATGTTGCAGCCCTCAATAAATCAATCGAGACGTATGGTGAGAAAGCTCCGGAGCTGATGCCCGCACTCGAGGGGATGCTTAGAGCTCACTACTTGCTGGCAGATCATCGCGGATTGGGGGCCGCACTCCCCGGTGAAATTCGTCAAAAACACGATGAAATCCCCAATGCCTTGCGCATGTCACATCAGCGCGGCGTGTCGCTCTTAAAAGCAGTACAGGGTTTGAATCGTGATGTGCTGAAGGCGGACCTTTCACAGCAAGCTGACGATTATCTGCGGCTTGGCGATTGGTCCCTTTGGATAGGCAACCGAGCAGCGGCCTTTGACTACTATGATGCGGCACTTGCGATTGCAAGAGGCGAACAAGGCCATCTAAAGGAGAACCCGGCTGAGACCAAGGAAACACAGGACAATGGCGCTGCATTACCGACATTGGTCGATGAGGCCGATACAACAATGGCGGCTACTGACACACCACCCAAATCACCGGAAACCATTGCAGTAACGGGCCAGCCACTGTCTCTCAGTAGCGGAAATGCAGCAGAAGCAACCATAGCCAATGAGCCGCTACCATCTCCCCGCAGCGATATGACAACAGCCGTAAAAGCCGACCTGTCCCTCAGCGATTCAGAGACGGCAGTATCGAATAACGCTCCGGTCTCAACAGCCGCGGCTGGCGATCCCCTGTTCGCTATCTTGGACGACATCGTTCAACTCCCCAATGTGCCTGGTTTTGGACCTGTCTTACCTGTAAAGACCGAAGGGGTAACGGAAGAGGATTTAATCGTCAGCTTCAATATCAACGAAGTCGGTAAAGTGGTTAATATTGAACGCATTCAACTCCCCGAGGTCGAAACCCTAAGAGGCCCCGAGCGAGTTATCCGACGATTGCGTGCTACGCGCTTCAGACCGATATTCAAGGGTGATAAACCTGTAGCCAGTGACACGATTACATTGGCTTTCGATAAATCATTGTGGGCGAGATCAACAATTGAATGATTAGTAATTGGCAAAAAGTCGGAAGTAAGGGGGCCATCGCGCTGTTGAGCCTCGGTTGGTGCCTGAGTGGGTGTGTCACCCCCCCTACCCCGAGCATACCGACGCCACCCACCGCATCGATCCCCGTTCCTAGCTCGCCAAGTTCTAGCTCAAGTTCATCAAGTAGCTCGTCGAGCAGTTCCTCTGGGAGTCAGCCGAGTTCGAGTTCATCCAGTAGTTCCTCGAGCGGTTCCTCTGGGAGTCAGTCGAGTTCCTCAGGAGGATCCCCCAGTGGCTCGTCGAGCCCCGGTGGCTCAGGCAGTCCACCGATAGGAGCTAACTCACCCGGCGGTACACCGAGTACAGGCAGTGACTCCCCGAGCGGAGGCACGCCAGGAACACCGGGATCAAACGACACGACCCCGGGTAGCCAGTCCGGCGGATCGGATTCGTCAGACAGTTCCAATAATGCTGGCGCAGGAGCAGATCCTGGTTTTGGTGACAGCGCTGGTGGTGGATTAGAGCTTCCTAGTTTGATCGATGACGTGCCAACGCCGTCCTCAAGTAGTAGCTCTTCGGCGAGTAACGCATCAAGCAGTGGTAACAGCAGCACTAACGCCAGCGATAGTGCTGCCGGAAAGCAAGGTAGCACCAGCTCCCAAAGTGATGGTTCGGCCAATGGTAGAGCGAGTTCAAGCGTTGGCACGCGGGCATCGGGAGGGCTCGAACCCGACTGGGGCAGTGCCGAGGATGCTATGACAACGGCCGAGCGGGTTGCCATTCTCGATCGACAGTTAGAGCAAAGCACGGGTGTATTCGACGCTATTTTACGCGACGAGCGCGATCAACAACGTGAAACTCAGCGCGCACAGGGCGCGACACAAACGGCTCAAACGTCCGCAGAAACCAGTAGCGGGCGCAACCCCTACGAGACCGCCGACTCCGATGGCTATGGCTCTGTTGGCGGAGGTATGGGCGGCCGAAGCGGTGGCGCCCCTCCAACCCCTGCCATCTACGAAGCCCCTGACGACATTCCAGAGGGCAACGACGATGACGTCGTCGCACGGCAGCTGCGTGAAGCTGCAATGCGCGAGCCAGACCCAGAAGTGCGTGAACGTCTATGGAACGAGTATCGAAAGTACAAGGGCTTGGAGATTCCTGAAGAATGAAACGCGTCTTTTTAGTCCTTGGTATTGGTGCTCTGTTAAGTCTTGCAGGCTGCGTGACTACCACAGTTAAGACCACCGCAGTGCCCGCTCTGGAGACCTACCAATCAACGCTCTCAAGTAATGAGGTTCTCGACGTCGCCGTAGCAGTCTTTGATCCGGGCATTGCTGATGTCGATATCGGTGACGGCGTATTTCCGGAAATAAGGCGCGCCGAATCAACCTTTATTGCGCGCGAGTTATCGCAAGTACTCGACAACCAAGGTGTATGGGGCGCCAGCCGCGTTGTCCCAAACTCTGATCACATCGCTGATATTTTGGTGAGTGGAACCATTCTTAATTCGGATGGCGAATCGTTATCCCTTGCCGTCACAGCGCGCGATGCACAGGGGCGTCTGTGGCTTGATAAAACTTACGAGGGCAACACCAGCCGCTACGCCTATCAGCAAACACAGCGGGTGAAAACTGATCCGTTTTTGGTTGTTTACAGACAAATAGCCAATGATTTGTTGGCGGTTTTCAGGGACTTAACACCTCAGGAACGCATCCGTATTAGGCAAGTAGCACAGTTAGCGTTTGCTCAGGGTTTTGCACCTGATGCCTACTCTGATTACCTTGTGAGGAATGAATCAGGGCTCATCACTATCCGCCGCCTGCCAGCAGATAACGACCCAATGATGCAGCGTATTCAATCGATCCGTCAGCGCAACGACATCTTCATCGACACGCTTCAAGGGCATTACGACAATTTTTCGGGATCGATGACCGGACCCTATAACGAATGGCGCCGTCTCTCCTACGACGAGACCATTGCGGAGCGCGAGTTAAAGGCGGAGGCCCAAGCGCAGCTTCTCGCTGGAGGTGCCGCTGTGATCGCAGGGATCGCCGCGGCAAGTTCGAGCGGTCGCAATGATAGGACCATGCGCACCGCAGGTGCGGTAGGCATTTGGGCGGGCGGCACGCTGATCAAAAGTGGTCTGCAAAGGCGTGCTGAGGCGAGCATGCACAGTGCAGCGCTCGAGGAGCTAGGTCAGTCGCTCGAGGCAGATATCACACCTCAGGTAATCGAACTCGAAGACAGAACGGTTCAGTTATCGGGCACGGTGGAAGATCAATACGCCCAGTGGCGAGAGATTCTTGCGGATATCTACGCCACCGAAATCGCAGATCTTCCGGAAAATGCGCCGGTTAACGTTCCTCCGTCAGACTGATCTGTCATGAATGACAAGAAAACTTCAACGCTCCCTGTCACAGCGTTCGACCCGGTATCGGCGGAGGCTGAGGTCGGAGGAATGCCGGCAGAGTCCGACAAGACGACCTTACTTTTTTTCGCGATACTCGGTGTCGCCATAGTCGCGTTAATCGGTGTCTTTTTCACGCTGCCTCAATGGGTAGACAGCGCTAAACCAGCAGCCACTGCCGCAGTACAAACACCAGTAGAAGCATCTACCACTCGACCGTCACCCACAGACATTCGAGTCAATAATACGCAAGCAGCAAGTGAGCGCAGCCCCTTCAGCGAAGCACAAGCAGCGAGAGAACGTCGTGCCGCGCAAGAGGTGCTGCAAATCGTCCTCGAGGCTCAGGAGAGTTTGCAGTCATTGGGTGTAGAGCTCTGGGCGGCCAGCCAATATGAGGCTGCGGTCGAGCAGGCGTTAACGGGCGATGTGGCTTATCGCGATCGCGACTTTGTCAGTGCGACCGAAATCTATCAATCGGTTGCCGATCAGCTTCTAGCGATTGAGCAGCAACTGCCAAAGGAAATCTCTGAACGCCTGAAGTCTCTGGTCGCAGCCATCGAGCGAGGCGATGCCAATACCGCGACAGCTTTGAGTGCAGAGTTAGCGCTTATGGCCCCCGACCGAGCAGATATTGCCAACGCACTCGCTCGAGCCCTTCATGTCAGCGCTATTAACGCGTTGTTGGCCGAAGCTGAACAATACACCGATAGTGCCGATCCAAAGGCCGCTTTGGAGTTACTAGAAAAAGCTGCCGATCTGGACCCTGAGCATCAGCGGGTCGCGGGCTTACTCAAGAATGCGGCGCAGGCGGTCAATGATTTTGAATTTGCGCGAGCAATGTCGCGGGGTTTTGATGCCTTGGAGCAGTCATTATTCGACGAAGCGAAGGACGCCTTTAGACGAGCGTCGAGACTAAAGCCGGGATCGGAATCACCATCACTCGCGCTCAGCGAACTCGAGACTGCAGAGACAATCTCTAGACTCAATCGTCTTAAGGCTCAGGGTGAACGAGCCGAGGCTGCCGAGGATTGGCAGACTGCTCTCACTGCCTACCAAGCAGCGCTAACCCTCGATGCGAGCATCTTGTTTGCCAGCACTGGTATCGCGCGGGTTGAGCCAATCGCGGTTGCCGAGGAAGATTTAACCCAAATCGTTGAAAACGGCAGTCGCTTGATTGATCCCAATGTGCTCGCCGCTGCAGAAATTAGTCTCGCTGAAGCGCGCGCCATCAGTGATGCCGGACCTCAATTCGCCGCGCTTCTGAAAGATGCCGAAGCTACCGTTGCACTCGCTAGTACGCCTCAGGCAGTGACACTCATATCAGATGGATTGACCAACGTGGTTATCATGCGGGTATCCAAACTACCCGCTTTTACTGAAACAACCGTTATGCTGCGGCCAGGTCAATATCAGGCCATGGGCAGCCGCGATGGTTTTGTGGATGTGCTAGTTCCCTTTAAGGTGGTAGCGGGTAAATCAATCACAGTGGACGTACGTTGCCTTCAAGCGATCGGGGTTTAAGTCATGAGTGATCAAGATCGCCCTGATATGCCAATCAACAAGACACGCGAACTGGAAGCTGTGAGATTTGAGCCGGCTGCCGCCCCGACCAATGAAACTCGCTCTTTCAAACTAAAGCCGGTGACAATCGCCACATCGATAGCGACTGCGTTTATTGCCTACATTCTGTTCTTTTTACTCACAGCAAAGTCAGTTGAGATCGATGTCAGAGCAACCACCGCCGGAGACGTATCCATCTCCGGCTTGGCAGTGCCCTTTGGTGGTCGCTTTTTGATTCGTCCCGGCGACTACGAGCTGGAGGTTAGCGCAGAGGGCTATGTGCCTTTCGAGGGCGTGCTTGAGGTGACCCGTGCAGACAGTCAAACGCGTAGCGTCGTACTAAAACCTCTACCCGGCATCCTGGGTATTCAATCCAATCCAGCGGGCGCTGACGTCGTTCTGGATGGCATCCCAATCGGCACCACGCCAACAACAATTAAGGACGTTGAGGCAGGTAACAGGGCACTGACTTTGACCCTTCAGCGCTACCAACCGCTAACCATCGATCTTGCTGTAGAGGGTCGAGGCCGGGAGCAAGCTGTCACCCTTGATCTGCTCCCTGACTGGGCTGAGGTCACGCTAACAACTGAACCTGCGGAGGCCAGTATCACTCTGAACTCCCAGCTAATCGAAAGACGGGGGGCCGTGGTCGAACTGCCATCAGGCAATCGTATCATTACGGTCTCCGCGCCCGGCCACGAGTCCACTGATATCGAATTATTGATAGAAGCCAACATCCCACAAGACCTTGGTCTGGTTCGGTTAAAACCTTCCGATGGTGCGCTCATTTTGACCTCACAGCCTAGCGGCGCCTCAGTCACACAAAATGGCGACTACATTGGCATCACGCCGCTTCAACTCTCATTGGCACCCAATCGAAGCCACCAGATATCACTGAGTAAAGCGGGTTACGAACGTCGCCGCTTTTCTAGCACCCTTGAACGCGGCAGTAGCTCGGAGCGACTCGAAGTACTCGCGCCTATACTGGGTGAAGTAAGAGTCGCTGTGATGCCTTCTGACGCGACAGTGACGGTCAACGGCAACAACCGGGGTACAGGTTCGATGACATTGACGCTGCCCGCGATTGAACAGGAGATTGTGGTCAGCAAACCCGGATATGCCTCTCAAATCAGGACCCTCACTCCGCGAGCAGGTCTAGCTCAGGAAATAAGCCTTGCGCTACTGACCGATGAGGAAGCCAGAAAAGCGGCCATCAAATCCAAAATAATCTCCTCACTCGGCCAAACACTATTACTTATCGACCCAGCAATCGCAGAGACCAGCGAGTTCACTATGGGTGCACCCCGTAGGGCTGCCGGTCGAGGCGCCAATGAGGTTGAGCGACAAGTCAAATTAAAGCGCGCGTTTTACCTCGCGAGCAGTGAAACCACCAATGCTCAGTTTCGTCAGTTCACTGCAGACCACAACTCGGGACAGGCGGGTGGCAATAGCTTAAATCGAGAGTTTCAGCCCGCGGTGAAGCTCTCTTGGCAACAAGCAGCGAGTTTTTGTAATTGGCTTAGTCGAAAAGAGGGACTCGCGCCCTTCTATCTCGAGAACCAAGGGATCATCGTAGGGTTTAACGCCGATAGTTTGGGGTATCGATTACCCTCCGAAGCCGAATGGGCCTATGCGTCTCGCGTCGAGGGCGCCTCTATGCGTCGGTTTGCATGGGGTGAGGCTTGGCCGCCCGAAGACAACAGCAGTAATCTCGCGGACAGCACGGCAGCGATCGTGACTGGTCGCGTGATCACGGGCTACTCTGATGGACATATTGTTTCCGCTCCCGTAGCAAGCTTTCCTCAGAATCATCGTGAGCTTCACGATATGGGCGGAAACGTCGCCGAGTGGGTCAACGACGTGTATCGCGTTCCTGTTCCAGGGGCCGCGATTGCGGTCGATCCGCTGGGCGACGAACAAGGTGACAACTACACCATAAGAGGTGCAAGCTGGAGTATGAGTCGACTTCGCGAGCTAAGGCTGACCTATCGAGACTACGGAGAGCGAGGCAGAGATGATGTGGGATTCAGGATTGCGCGCTATGCGGAATAACAAACTATTCGCCTGTCTTTTGGTATCGAGCATAATTTTTGGAGCGACTGCTCTGGCACAGGTGGAACCCGAGCCCCCATCTACTCCCAGTGAATCTCCGGGGACTACCGAGCCTTCCGATACAGCGATCGATTCGGAAGCGAACTCAGAGCCCAATGCCTCAGGCGACTCCACAGATCTTGAGCAAGCCGCCACTGCGCCAACCGACCCCCCCAAATCCGAACCCGATTTGCTCGTGCAAGGGGATGACTACCGACCTAGCGAGCGAGTATCTGAAGATCGCTCGATCTCATTTCCAGTTGATATTTAGAGACCACCCATCATGAAATCCCGTCTGCCATCCGAGTTTATGTTTCAAGTAGTTGCCCTACTTGCCGCTGTCATCGTGGTTCATGCCTTTTATGTGGGGTTAATCCGGCCCGCAGCTGACGCGCAACTGGCTGCTCAAGCGGCGCTCCAAGCAGCGGGAGAGGCTTTTGTCCCCGAGCGATCACTCTTTGTTGTCATCAGAGACTTTGAGCAGGAAGCCTGTTTTATCCTCATGATTTGGGCGCTTGCCATCATGGGTTTGAAGGCATGGAAAACGCGTGCTGAGAGCGAGATGCTCAATCGAAGCTTAATCGAGCTAGCAGAGGGAAGTACATTATTACCGCAAGACGCGCGAACCTACTCACGTACCGTCGAAGCCCTCCCCGATCATGAGCAGGACTATCTGCTTCCGCGGGCACTGTTGAATGCGCTGAACCGCTTTTCAACCACTGCAAATATTCCAGCGGTGTCCGAAGCTGTCAAAGAGCAATGCGATATCGAGGCCGATCGTCTCGACTCAGAGCTTTCGATGGTCAGATATATTTCATGGGCGATCCCATCGATTGGCTTTATCGGTACCGTGCGAGGTATCGGAGACGCATTAGGGCAGGCGTATAAAGCAGTGGAAGGCGACATCTCGGGTGTCACCGTATCGCTCGGCGTGGCCTTTAATAGTACGTTTGTTGCACTCGTTTTATCGATCATCATCATGTTTGCTCTACATCAATTGCAGCTCTCACAGGAACGTCTCGTTCTTACAACACAACGGCATATTGATCGGAAGCTAATCCGGCACTTAGCGGCGCCTAAACCATGATCAACATTCTCGATATCAACGATGCGCAACTGTTTATGGCGACCGCCACCGAACTCAATCGGTCTTATGGTGTGGCCTTTTGGGATGGCCGGCAGTACCGCTTTGGTCACAGTGCAGTGTCGGAGTTGCGGCGAAAACCGCTCGAGACGAAGAGCGATTTTTGGATTTCGCTGAATACTCAGCCACTATCGCCGCCATTCGGTACTGCGAGACACAGCGCAGACTTGGTGTATGCGCATCTCAAGGAGCTGCTGAAAGCAGGCGATGGCTGTGATGATTTAGTGATTGTCGCACCCGCTAATGTCAGTGATGACCAATTGTCTCTGCTATTAGGCATACTGCAGTCCCTATCGATCGATATCTCCGCTGTTATTGATCGCAGTCTTATCGCGACTCACACGGGTGACCAGCGCTCGGTACATATCGAAACTCAGTGGCGACAGTTGCTGATTACCGAAGTTATCGAGTCAAACGGTGACCGGTCAGTCACCGAGGCCAAGCCTCTACCTGGCCTTGGGCTCCTCGATTGTTATGAACAAATCCTGGAGCGGTGCGCTGATCGTTGCGTTGATCAAACAAGGTTTGACCCTCGCCGCAGTGCAGACAGCGAGCAAGAATTGTGGAATGCGGTGCCCGATATACTCGCAGCATTGCAATCATCCCCGAAGCACACGGTCTCGCTGGGGCAATACCAATTCACCGTCAGTCTTGATGACATCACACCTGTGGGTCTTCGGTTGATGACAGAAATCGATCGCGTCAGCTCGACAAAAGATCGCTGGTTCGACGAACCGCTACTGGCCATTCCAGGGGTAACAACGACCAGGGAAGCTGTCTCTGGCGACGTTATTGCGAAAACCGCTGAAGATATTGTCCAACAATTGCCGGACGATCAGAAAGGTTTGGTCAGAATCGCTTCGTTAGCCTCGAGCGCGACATCGGGAACACCAGCTGCGGAACCGTCGGTGGTTGGGGAGCTAGCCATAGATCCGGACCATGCTGAGACGGTTGCAACCCCAACAGAAGCACCGCTAGATAGCGATATACCCACCCATTTACTGATCGGTCATCGCGCGGTCTCGCTCGCCAGCGACGAGGCCTCAAGTTTCGGTCTGGCGCCACTAGCCGATGGTGCGGTCATTGCAATCTCAATGCGCGATCGAATTACAGTTTTGTCCCTACGAGGCTCCTACGATCGGCTGTTCTCAGGCTGTCGACTCTTTAGGGACGACGGTGTGGAAGCGACTCTGATCCATCTCGAGCATTAACGAATGGTCAGACGTAAGCGTCAAGCCACTGCTTTTAATCTTAGCTTTCTGGACATTATGTCGTGTGGCTTTGGGGCGGTGATTCTTGTCTTCCTGATCATTGATCATTCCATCGAAGTTCAAATTGAATCGGTTAATGCTGAGGTGCTGGCTGAGGTCGACCTACTGGAGGAGGACATCCTGGACGGCGAGGCAGGCTTGGTAAGGCTGCGCAACGCGCTAAACAGCATTGATCTCGATATTGTCGAAGCCCAGGGTCGCGCGCGCGTTGTCACCGAAGAGCTCGACCGGTTCGAGGCGATGATTGCATCACTCGAGGAGTCAGATGTCAGTGAGACTACCGACCTAGACGCGCTAAAAGCCGAGATCAATTCGCTTGAGGAGCAGATACAACAACTGAAAGAGGCCGCTGAAGCCGATGGCGGCCAAAGCGCTCGCGAGTTTCAAGGCGAAGGTAATCGGCAATACCTTACAGGCCTAAAGCTCGGCGGTAATCGAATTGCCATCCTTATCGATGTGTCGTCAAGTATGCTCGCGCCCGAAGTTGTCAATATCATAAGACTCAGAAACCAGTCTCCTGACAGGCAACGTCAGGCTAGAAAATGGAATCAAGCGCTCGACACACTCGATTGGCTGACAGCGCAGTTACCGGTGGGTTCAAGATATCAAGTTATCGCATTTAATACCGAAGCCGAATATGCCTTGCCCGAAACTGCCGGGCGCTGGTTGGAGGTAGCAGACGGCGCTCAAATCGAGCGTGTGAGTAATTCTATTCGCGAGCGCCTTCCCACTGGTGGCACCTCGCTGCTGAACGCCTTCAAACGTTTGGATGAGTTTAGTGCTAAACCCGACAACATATTCATCATTACTGATGGATTGCCAACTCAGGGAGACAAGGCGCCGCGTCGGACTACCGTCTCGGGTCCCCAGCGCTTAAATCTTTTCAGGGAGGCGATTCGGGCCTTGCCCGGCAATACGCCAATCAATGTTATTTTGTCCCCTATGGAAGGTGATCCCGCCGCAGCATCGGAGTTTTGGCGTCTTGCCCAAGAATCGGGCGGTAGCTTCATGGCGCCTGCTAAGGATTGGCCCTAATGCCGAAGCGACGACCCACGCCTGAAATCTCATTATCATTTCTGGACGTTATTTGTTGCGGCTTTGGTGCGGTGATCTTATTGCTAATGATCACCAAAACGTTAGAACCGCAGGTCCTTGAAGAATCAACCGTGATCGCCGAGGGTAAAGTCGCGGAACTCACCGAGCAATTGTTCGAAATCCGTGGTGAAACCACCATCCTCAATCGCGATCTCGACGCCAAACGCGAACAAATTTCAGCTTACGATGAGCGTATTGCCATCCTTCAGGGTGCGCTCGCACAATCAAAATCGCGTTTTGATGCACTGCAGACCACCCGCAACGCCAACAGCATTGTCGCTGAGCAACTAGCGATTGCACGCCAAGAATTAAGCGAGGAACAGGAACGACTACTCGGTCGTGATGCCGAGCGACAAAATCAGTTAATCGGTGGAATCCCCGTCGACAGCGAGTACATTATTTTTATTATCGATACATCGGGATCGATGTTCTCTT
Source organism: Halieaceae bacterium MED-G27 (assembly GCA_002456975.1). Lineage (GTDB taxonomy): Bacteria > Pseudomonadota > Gammaproteobacteria > Pseudomonadales > Halieaceae > Luminiphilus. The sequence goes on along the minus strand of NTKA01000002.1, from coordinate 62,744 downwards.
ATGCCTGGCAGCGAATGCTTCAAGAGATGGAAGCGACGCTGAATATATACCCTAACGTGAAAGGGATTCAGGTGCTGAACGATATGGGTAACTACCTATTCAGCCGTACCGCCGGGCAGTGGATTCCCGATACGCCAATGCGACGACAACAGATTCTTCGCAACCTCGCTAACTGGAATGCTTTTTCGAACTCGTCACCCGTCGAGGGCATCACTCAAGCAGTGCAATCGTTTTACGATCGAGAGAAAAAAATATCGATTTACGTGTTCGGCGATGAATTTACCGGACGATCAATCGAGCAAGTAGTGTTAACGGTTGACCGTTTAAACGCCGAGGCAGCCAGCGGCGAGCGGCGGGTTCGCATCCATGCCGTGGGCTTTCCCGTACAGTTCATACGGCCACCAGAGTTGCAGGATACGGGCATTCGGTTTGCTACACTGATGCGAGAACTGACTCATCGAAATGGTGGAACGTTTGTGGGACTCAATGACTATCGTCCGTAATTATAAGAGCCTGCTATTCGGCTTACTGTCCTTAATTTTGTCTGGTTGCGCAGCTAAGGAAGTGGTCGTAGATGGCAGTTTTCCTGAACCCGTCATTCCCCAGCTGCCGCTAACGATAGGCGTCCTCTACACCGATTCGTTTAAGAACCATGAGTTAGTAGACGATGGCAGTGCCCGAGGAGAAGCGAGTTGGCGAGTCAGCACCGGAGTAGCGCAAGTGGAATTTTGGTCAACGCTGCTGCCCGCCGCTTTCAATAACGTGGTTTACATTGAGAGCATCGAGGACCTCAACAACTATCAAGTCGACGCCGTATTTATACCTAGCATTGTCGATGTCCAGTACGCGATTCCGCTGTACACCAACGTCAAGGTTTACGAACTCTGGATGCGATATCGTTTGCAGTTGGCAGAGCCAGAGGTACTGATGGAGCAGGCAAGTCTCGATATCGCTGCTGACGACATACAGGCTTTTGCCGACTGGACCCTCAGTGCCTATGGCAAGACGCCCACGGCATTTATGCAATCCGATGTTGATGCCGTGAACCTGGCTGCGGTGATGGCGCTGAGGGATGCGGGCGCCAACTTTATTACCAGCTTTGGGCGGGTGCCTTCGGTTAACAGCTGGTTGGCCACTACTATGGAGAGTGAATAATGCGTTTTGCACTCCCACTAATCACCATTTTATTTCTTTGCGGCTGCGTGACCGCTAACGTAGACGAAATGACATTTGATGCGCCAACTGCCGGTATCGGTGACGGGGCCGTCGTCATACTGGGACGTCGCCATGCGCCTGATTACGATACAGAACCAGATTTCATCGATTGCATTGGCGATCACATCACGCGTGGTAATTCATCGATTACCGTGATTCCCGAGCGCAAATTTGTGGACTCGCTCTACCCGTGGTTTGAACCAAGAACAGCACCGCTAGGTATCGAGGGCCTCGATCGCCTCATGACCATCGAGCCCGTGGCCAATAAAATCGTAGACCTCAATCTAAACTACATGGTCTGGGTGGATGGCCGAACCCAAGACACCAACAGTGCGGGTACCATGACCTGTGGCATCAGCCCTGCCGGCGGCGGCTGCTTCGGCTTTGGCACCTGGGGTACCGAATCAGATTACGAAGCCACTATCTGGAACTTTATTAACAACGCTGAAGTTGGCCGGATGAGTGCCTCTACAAGTGGTCAGAGCTACATGCCCGCTGTTGTCGTACCAATACCGCTGATCGCGCCGGTGCAAGACACCGCCTGCCAAAGCTTGGGTCAGCAATTGCTGGAATATTTATCGGCAGGTCAGTGACGATGCTGCGCTCCTTAATCGTAGTCACGCTGCTTGCTCTCATCGCCGGATGTGGTAGCACATCTACAGTTACGGTCGGCGGGCGCGCCGTCAATCTGCCAAGCGATGCCGCCGATGAGCACGAGAAGCTCATAGACAACGTCGGAATTTACGACGATCCCGAACTAGCAGCTTACGTTAATGAAATTGCCGATCGATTGGTGGCGAATTCGAGCATGCCCGATGCTGAATTCACTTTCACGATACTCGACTCGCCCGATATCAATGCATTCGCTTTGCCCGGAGGCATGATCTACATCAACCGTGGACTGCTGGCCTACTTAGAATCTGAAGCTGAGCTTGCGGGGGTTATCGCACACGAGATCGGACACATCACCGAACATCACCACCGTCGACGCAAGACACAGAGCATGACCACACAAGCCGCGGCGGTGTCGGCCTATATTCTGACCGGATCGGGTGACTTATATGATGCGACCAGTATGTATGGGGCCGAGGTGATCTCTGGATTCGGGCGTGAAATGGAGCTCGAAGCCGACCGAGCAGGCGCCGTATTCATGCATAAGAGCGGCTACGATGTCGACTCAATGCTATCCGTGATCGGAGTACTAAAGGATCAAGAGCGCTATCGCCGCGCCGTCGCAAAAGCGAGCGGCAAACCTACTGGAACCTATCACGGCTTGTATGCCTCGCACCCCCGAAATGATCTGCGCCTGCAGACCGTCATTAAAGCTGCAGGGGATCTGGCCAGCGAAGACTTACCCGAAAACCCTGAAATCCCCGGTCGCTACCGCCGTGAAACCGAAGGCTTGGTGGTTGGTGCGAGCGCTGAAGCGCAGGGCGACCCGTTGCGGTACTACCACAACAAACTCGATTTTACGTTCGAGCACCCAGAAAACTGGGACGTCAGCGCGACTGCTAATTCAATCGTCGCCTCGTCGCCCGATGGTCGGGATACGATGACTATTCGAATTACTAAGGTCGATCCTGAGCAGAGTCCCGAGGAGACGCTCTCAGCCACAGTCTCTGGCGATCTAGGCGAGCTCGAAGCCACTGAAAACCAAGGGCTGGTCGGCGCCACAGGAATTGCTAGCGCCGGCGCTACGCAAAAACGTATGGGCGTCGTTGATCATCGCTATCGCTATCTTTTCGAAGGTGCGTCAAGTGACTTTGCCACAGCCGACATCGGACTAAAAACCATCATCACCAGCTTTCGCCCACTGTTTCCACGCGAGAAGAAGCGCGGTGAAAGTAACGCACTAACCTATGTTCAGGTACCCCGCGGTGCTACCTTCAGCTCGCTGAGCGCGGGGATAAGAGTCCCCGATGCCGAAAATCAACTGCGGTTAATCAACGGCTATTACCCCAACGGAGAGCCCCGAACAGGCGACTGGATCAAGGTCCTAGAATAGCCCGCTAGTGTGATCGCACACCCCCGCATCCATGTCATTATGTCGTCTTCAGCAGTGAGGGTCTGACATGACATCGATTGCCATCAAACTCCTGATAGCCTTTTCACTACTGCCGATGGCCGTGTTGGCAGATACCGTCGTCTATACAGCCAAAACCATTCGCACCATGGAGCCCGCGCTCCCCTTGGCGAGCGCGGTGGCAGTAGAGGATGGGCGCGTAGTAGCTGTCGGCACACTCGATTCGCTAGCACCGCTAATTGAAGACCGCGACGCTCGCATCGATCGTCGGTTTGATGCAGATATTATCCTGCCCGGCTTTATCGACCCTCACGTGCACCCCTCATTACCGGCGGTACTGACGCAATTTCCGTTCTTGGCTCCCGACGATTGGTCGCTACCTACCGGCGAGTTCCCGGGCGCTACGACGCCTGCAGACTACCAACGTGAATTGACACGTCTGGTAGCAAACTACAAACCCTCATCGATTCCCTTCATTACGTGGGGCTATCACCCGCTGTGGCATGGCGAGATCTGGCGAGACACTCTGAATGACTGGTTTAGCGATACCCCTGTCATGCTGTGGCATCGGTCCTTTCACGAATTGATTGGCAATGATGCCGCCTGGGAAACACTCGGTGTTACCGAAGCCATGGCTAGTGCCATTGGTGAAGGCGCTGACTGGCAGCGAGGGCATTTTTACGAGGGCGGACTCAAGGCGGTGGTACCAAAACTCGGTTTTTTATTCGCTCCTGATCGTTTCATGGGTGGTATGGCGAATTTCTTGGCGATGATGCAAGAGTCAGGTGTCACCACAGCGGCGGATATGGGGACCGGCATCTTCGGCAATCCCGAGCAAGAAATCATGTCTATCCGCATGGCAGCAGAGGCAAGTCCGGTACCGAGCCGAATCATTTTGACGCCTATTATTTTGGACTTTGTTGCTCGAGGCCTAACCCCAGAACAAGCCCTTCAGCAAATCCGCGGCTGGCAGTCAAGCAACACCGATCGAGTCTCGGTTGGCAATCACTTCAAGCTAATGCTCGACGGCGCTATTTTTTCCGGGCTTTCACAAATGGGCCCGCCCGGTTATCTCGATGGACACCATGGTGTGTGGATGCTCGACAAGGACACCACACAAGCGTTCGCCAATACCTTCTGGGATGCGGGTTTTCAGCTTCATGCTCATAGTAATGGCGATGCCGCCACCGCTCGGTTCATCGACATTCTGGAGACATTACTGGCCCGCAATCCAAAAGCAGACCACCGGATGACGCTCGAGCATTTCGCCTACAGCACTGAAGATCAAAATCGCAAACTGGCAGCCCTTGGGGCAACGGTATCGGCAAACCCCTACTATCATTACATTTTGTCCGAGATGTACAGCGGCCCCTGGCTGGGGCCCGATCGGGCGCCGCAAATGGTTCGATTGGGGTCACTAGAAGAAAAGGGAGTCCCCGTTGCACTGCACTCCGATAGCCCCATGGCACCGCTATCACCGCTGACACTGATGTGGACGGCAACGTCAAGAGAGACAATCTCTGGGACTACTTGGGGTGAGAGCGAAGCGCTTAGTCGAGAAGCCGCGCTTCGCGCGATTACAATCGATGCTGCCTGGGTGCTGGGTCTCGAGGATGAGCTCGGGTCAATCCGCGCTGGAAAAATGGCCGACTTTACCGTGCTCGCGGCCGATCCAATGACGGTTCCTGTGAAGGATATTAAGTCGATTACCGTTGTAGGTACCGTCTTTGCCGGCGAAGCTTACGAGAATTAGAGGATCATCATGAGTCAATTAGCAACACCCTTAACATTTGCCAATGGATCGACCTTGGGTAATCGCTATGGTCTTGCCGCGCTGACCAATCTGCAGAGCGGCACCGATGGAATTTTGAGCGACGACGAATATACCTGGCTTACACGCCGTGCCGAGGGTGGCTTCGGACTAACCATGACCTGTGCGGCGTCTGTGCAACACCGAGGCGTTGGGTTTCCCGGACAATTAGGCGCACACAGCGATCAACACCTCGATGGCTTAACCCGACTCGCTGAGGGTATCAGAGCACACGGCAGCCATGCCGTGGTTCAACTGCATCACGGCGGCATGCGGGCGATGCCTAGTTACTGCGACAACGTTCCCATGTGCCCATCAGACGATGAAAAAACGGGTTCCAAGGCAATGACGGAGGCGGAAGTCGAGCAACTGATCGAGGACTATATCGAGGCCGCCGTTCGCTCACAAAAGGCAGGATTCGATGGTGTAGAACTGCACGGTGCCCATGGCTATCTGATCGCGCAATTTCTCAGCCCACAGTACAACAGACGAAGCGATGCCTATGGCGGAACTGCTGAAAAACGCGCCAAGGTATTGCTAGATATTATCGAGGGAGTGAATCGAGCCTGCGGCAGGGAGTTTAGCCTTGGCGTCAGACTCTCACCCGAGCGCTTTGGTCAAAATACGACGGAAATTCGCGACCTCGCTTCTGATCTGCTGAGAGACCGTCGGCTCGACTATATCGATATGTCGCTATGGGACGTTTTCAAACCCGCGCACGACGAAAACTTCAAAGGACAGTCGCTACTCGCAATCTTCTCCGAACTACCCAGAGACGGCGTTGCCCTCGGGGCTGCTGGCAAGCTGTATACCGCCAGCGACTGCGAGCGAGCGATTGAGGCAGGTCTCGACTTTGTCTTTATCGGTCGCGCGGCTGTAGTCCATGCCAATTTTGCAAAGCAAGCGCTGGCGAATCCGGACTTTACGATGGCTGACCTTCCCGTTACGCGAGCACATCTCGCCGCCGAGGGCTTGGGACCAAAATTTATCGACTATATGGCGACCTGGGAGGGCTTTGTCGCGCCCTAGCGCGAGAGCTCAGCCAAAGCGAGTGTCGGCAACAAAGGGGTTGCTCTGACGCTCGCGCCCAAAGGTCGAATCGGGACCGTGCCCGGGCACGAACTGGACTCCGTCGCCCAGCGGGAACAGCTTGGCTCTAATTGAGTGAATCAGCTCGTCGTGATTGCCTCTGGGAAAGTCGGTGCGCCCAATCGAACCCGCGAAAATCACGTCGCCCACCCAGGCAAGATTCTGGTCTTTTGAGTAGAAAACGACGTGGCCCGGGGTATGACCGGGGCAATGGATAACGTCGAGCTCCACCCCGCCAATCGTCACGGTCTCGCCGTCCTTCAACCAACGATCAGGCTCGAATGCTTCAGCCATAGGGAAGCCTGACATCTCACACCATTTAGGCAGCCCCTCGATCCAAAAGCGATCACCCTCTTCAGGCCCTTCGATCGGGACACCCCACTGCTGACGGAGCACGTCGGCTGCCGCGCAATGATCCATATGACCATGCGTCAATAAGATCTTTTCAACAGTGCCACCAAGCTTCTCTATCGCCGCCTCGATCCGGTCGATGTCACCACCGGGATCGACAACCGCGATCTTTCCGGTGGCTTCGTCTTTAACAATCGAGCAGTTTTGCTGGTAGGCCGTTACCGGCACCACCATCACCGACAAACTCATACGGGCGACCCTTGGCCACCAGCCTCCTGCGTATCAGCCGCCGGATCGTTGTATACCGTCTCATCGAGCTGGCCTTCGTGATATGCCACGATGGTCGATACCGTTGCATCGCCCGTGACATTCACAGCAGTTCGCACCATATCGAGCAGACGATCAACGCCCAATAAGAGAGGGAGGTATTCAAGTCCGAGTCCAATTTGGGTCAACACCAAGGTCAGCATAATGATGCCCGCACTGGGGACCGCGGCTGCACCAATCGATGCCAAGGTCGCCGTCAGCACCACCACTAACAGCTGTGTTAGCGTGAGATCAACGCCCGATGCCTGGGCAATAAAGACCGTCGCTACCCCCTGCATAATCGCTGTACCATCCATATTGATGGTGGCACCGAGGGGCACCGAGAATCCCGAGACACTCTTGTTAACGCCGAGCTTCTTCTCCACGGTACGTAGCGTAAGCGGCAAGGTCGCGCCCGAGGATGACGTGGAAAATGCAAACGCCCAGACCTGGCGCATCTTGCCTCGGAGCATACCCGGCGATAGCGGCGTCAGTGCCCTGAGGAGGGCGCCGTAAACCACTAGACCATGGAATAGCAGTACTGCGAGCAAGGTGAAAAAATACGTCGCAAGATTGAAGATTGTACTGAAACCCATGGTCGCAAATAGTTTGGTTAACAGCGCAAACACGCCGTAAGGAGCCAGCTCGATCACAATGCCTACCATCTTCATCACCACGGCTTCCATATCCTGAAACCAACTGATAATGCGCTCACCATGAGCGCCTGCCCTTGTGGCCGCAAAGCCAACGAGCAGCGCAAAGACGATCACCTGCAACATGTTGCCCTCAGCCATCGCGGATACGGGGTTAGAAGGAAACATGTTGACGATCGTATCGATAAGTGGAGGTGCCTCTTTTCGCACAAACTCCCCGCCATCGGCTTGAGTCATGCCCTTACCCGGACCCACAATGGTCGCTATAGTCAGACCAAGAGATACAGCAATACCTGTGGTGATTAGATAGAGACCGACGGTCTTGCCGGCAATCGCACCCATTCGACTGCTTTGACCCAGAGCAGCCATGCCGCAAATCAGCGAGACCAGTACCAGAGGAACGACAAGCAGCTTGAGCGAAGCAACAAAGATTCGCCCCACGCCATCGAACAGGCCCATGATTAATCCGTTTTGGAGAAATCCGTAGAGGCCACTAGTTGGGTCTAAGTTACCGACCACAACATTCAGGATCGAGCCAAATGCTATTCCCAGCACCATCGCCAGTAAAATTCGGTTTGTTAAAGACATAGCTTCTCCTTAGATGGCCTCACAGGCATTGGGCTTATGACCCTCGACGGCAACGTCTGCACAGGCATTACACGGCGAGGGATAGGTGCGGCGCAAGCCCGACGTGGTAATCACACACACCGGATCGTATTCCATGGTGCAAATTTTTGGACGCGGATCTTTGCAAATCGTCCAATCACTCCCCTGAGCAGCGACAGGGTCTGGCTGAGCGACGTCAGCGTCCGCGTTTCCGGAGAGAAATTCAGATGTTGCGCATCCTGAAGACAACGCCAACCCGAAAACCACGAGCAAGCGGAGGCTAATGTTTGAGAAATTTACCGAGTCGATACTCATTCAATGCCGTCTCTATTTCTTCTCGGGTATTCATTACGAACGGCCCGTATTGCACAACAGGTTCACGCAGCGGTTGCCCAGAAAATAATAGGCAACTCGCGCCCTCTGATGATGCGGTAAGCCGCCAGCGAACACCAGCACCGGTTAGTACTAGCGACTTCGTGACCGATGATCGATTGTCGAGCTCAAGACCTCCATCATAGACAAAGGCCGCCGCGTTGGCGGTGTTATGCACTTGAAGCTCCAGCGTATGACCGGGTTCAAGCGTCAAGTCTGCCATCTGGGCAATCGGCGCCAACTCGGTTAAGGGCCCAGACACATGCTCTTCGAACAATGCCCAGTCGCCGGCAATGGCGGTCAATCGAGCACCTTCGATACCGATAATCGGTAACGCATCTCGGCTAAGATCGCGGTACCGCGGTGGACTCATCTTGTCCTTGGCAGGAAGATTAAACCAGCATTGGAAGCCGTGGAGACCTGTCGTATCGATCGTGGGCATCTCGGAATGAATCACACCGGAACCCGCAGACATCCACTGCACGCCACCATCTCGAATCTCACCCCGGTTGCCGAGACTATCCTCGTGAGCAATACCGCCCTGTTTCATATAGGTCAGCGTTTGCATACCCCGATGCGGATGCGCAGGAAAGCCGGCAGCAAAATCATCGCGGTACGGTGATCGAAGTTCATCAACCATTAGCAATGGATCAACCGAGTCATTCCCCATCAGGGCAACCCGTTGGATCGCCACGCCCGCACCATCGGAAGTGGCTTGGGCAGGTAGTACCGAAATAACGTCACGAAACATGATCTAGAGCGAGCTCCTTAACCAGCCCAACACACTATTCGAACAAGGCCAGTAATTCATCGCGCTGTTTTGTCAATGACTGCTGACGGGCGGTAATTGTTAATAGCGATTGCGCCGAGGGCAATGCGTCGTAAACCTGCAGCATGCGATTGAGCGTGTCAGGATCTGGACTCGCTAACCGCTTTGCTATCCCCTCCATATCCGATAGTTTCGCCCAGCAATTCAATACCACATCGCAACCTGCTTGCTGTGCCGCTAGCGCCAGATCGGGCACGCTACCCGCCAACGCCTTCATATCGAGGTCATCGCTCATCAACAATCCATCAAAGCCAATGTCGCCTCTAATAACGCCTTGGATCACCCGATGACTAAGGGTCGCACAGTGATCGGAGTCCCAAGCGTCGTAAACAATGTGAGCGGTCATTGCCATGCTGGCATCATTGAGCGCACTAAATGGGCGCAGATCCTGTTCAAGCTCGGTAAGCCCTGCAGCCACTCTGGGCAGTTCGTAATGCGAGTCGACCACCGCCCGTCCATGGCCCGGGATGTGCTTAATCACACCGGCAATACCCGCCTGCTGCAAGCCATCCAGACACGCCCACCCCAATGTCGCAACGGTATCGGGGGCTGACCCAAACGCTCGATCACCGATTACATCGTGCGCGCCCTCGATAGGTACGTCGAGTACCGGAGCACAGGTAACAGTGACGCCGACCTCGGCCAGATCCAGACCCAGTGCCTCATAATTGAGCTGTGTCGCTAACAAAGCCTCGCTCGGTCTGACTGTATACAAATCCGCGAAGCGCTGCGCTGGGGGGTAAGCGGGCCACTCGGGCGGCTGCATCCGCGCGACCCGACCACCCTCCTGGTCAATCAAAATGGGAACAGCCCTACCGTGAAGGTTTCGAAGTGACTCTGTGAGCGATTGCAATTGTGCGCGGTCAACGACATTGCGACCAAAAAGGATGTAACCGAAGGGGCTCACTTCTCGAAAAAAGGAGCGCTCAGCATCGGTAAGCTCGGTGCCTTCTAGGCCAAAAATCGCGGGCAGCATGCTCAACCTCAATCGATGTCCTTGGGTCATATAATGGTTTTACAGTGTCCCCGACCCCGGCTCAACTCGATATCAGACCAGCGATCGAGATCGATCACCAGATCCGCCCAGCCAGCGGTCGGTAGGTTCTCAATAATCCCTTTACCTACCAGCCAATTGGTGAGATCAGTCAACGCAGGGTTATAACCCACCATGGCAACTGCTGCCAGTTCATCGGGGCATGCCGAAAGCCATTGCAGCAACTCCCTGAATTCAAAGGTGTAAAGAGCCTCCTCAGTAGTCACCCCATGGCTATTTAATTCAGGCCAACCAGTGAGTAATTCCGTGTACGTTTCCTGCGCACGGCGGGCGGGACTGACAAAAAATGGAATCGGGGAATATCGGCCAGCTAGATACGCACCCATCCGCGGCGCATCACGATAGCCACGTTTATTCAGCGGCCGCTCTCTATCGAGCAGTGACGGGTTTTCCCATGACGATTTGGCGTGTCTCAGCAGGCACAGCCGCTTCACGGTCCATCACCACTCAGAATCGATCGCGACCTAAACAAGGCTGAACAGGTGATATTTCTTCTTGCCCAAGCGCACCAGAAAAAAGCGCTCGTGCAGCGACTTAGCGGCATCGAAAACAGACTCAAGCTGCGCATTGGCATCCAGCGATAAAGCCGACCCATTCACAATAACGGCATGTCGCGCGAGCGCGTCTTTCACCTGCTTGCCTGAGTTCGCCATGCCGACATCGGCCAACAGCTGCGTCAATGTCTCCGGCAAGTTAGACAGGTCAAGCTCACTACTTGGCAGACCATCTTGCTGAAGCTGCGCCAGATCAGACGCACTCAGCTGAGTCGCATCACCGCTAAACAGCGCGTCGGTAATACGCTCGGCAGCAGCTAGACCGGAATCGCCGTGGACTAGGCGCGTTACCTCTTTTGCAAGGACAGCCTGCGCCTCTGGTCTACCCTCCCGCGCGGCATCGGCTCGTTCCAATGCGTCGATTTCATCGACCGATAAAAAGGTGAAATACTTCAGGAACTTGTAAACATCGGCATCAGCGGTGCCCAACCAGAATTGATAAAACGCGTAAGGTGAGGTCTTCTTGGCATCAAGCCAAACAGTGCCGGACTCGGTTTTACCGAACTTGGTGCCGTCGGCCTTTGTAACCAAAGGCATGGTCAGACCGTGCACTTGCTCGCCATTCATCCGTCGCGTCAGGTCAATACCGCCGGTGATATTGCCCCATTGGTCCGAGCCACCGATTTGCATTTCGCAGCCATGGCGTCGATTGAGTTCAGCAAAATCGAAGGACTGCAGAATCATGTAAGTGAACTCGGTATAGCTGATACCCGAGCCTTCTCGCTCGATACGTTGCTTTACCGATTCCTTGTTGATCATGGCATTGACTGAAAAGTGCTTACCGACATCGCGAAGAAACGTCAGGACATCCACGTCCTTCGTCCAATCAAGGTTGTTAGCCATGATCGCTGCGGCCTCGCCATCGAAGGCGAGAAATCGTTCCATTTGTACTCGCAGTCGCTCCACCCAGGTGGCGACAATATCGGGGGTATTGAGAATACGTTCCTGAGATTTAAAGCTCGGATCACCGATTAATCCGGTAGCCCCACCTACCAGCGCAATGGGTCGATGTCCCGCCAATTGGAATCGTCTCAAGGTGAGGAGTGGTACCAGCGATCCAATATGTAGACTGTCCGCCGTGGGGTCAAAGCCGCAGTAGAGTGTTCTCGGCTTCGCTGCCAACCACTGCTCTAGCTCGCCATCGCCGGTTGTCTGAAAGACAAGCCCACGGGCAGTCAAATCAGCGAGCAAATCGTTCATATCAATATCCTAACTTCTATGGAAACCATCGCGGGGCGCGAGTGTCTCATACTATACGCGACTCGTTCGAGATCTGATGTTTCTCAGGTATGATCCGGGGCGTCATTTCATTTAACTATCTCATTCAACTATCGGTAAGCGGGACCACGGTGGCAAGACAACGACGGGGAGCAACACGACTCGAACACAGCAAGCCCACGGCAGATCGTTCCGCCATAATCTGGGGCTTGGGATCGGTGGTTGCTATCGCCCTTGTTATTAGCCTATTTAGCGGTGACGACGCCGAGCGAGCCGAACTGGCGACTAAGTCGTCGACGGTTACCGCGGATTCTAGGTCGGACCCAATCGTTAACGATGAATTGCTTGAATCTGCTGTCAGTCCACCCGAAACAACCGAACCTTCCTGGCAAGACATCAAAGTCCGCAATGGCGATAACCTGAGTCTGATTTTTGCGCGAGCGGGCTTTAGCGATCGGGATGTGTATGAAGTCACGCGCGATAGTGAAGGCCGCGCACTCAGAAAAATTTACCCCGGACAGACCATTGGCTTCCTGGCCAATACCGAGGGTGAGCTCATGTCAGTGAGGCATATCGAGTCGCCGCTGAAGCAAACGATCTATACCAACGAAGCGGGGCAATACAGTAGTCAACTGGTGACGCGAGATACCGAGCTCAGAACAAAAACTGTCGGGATGACCATCGAAAGCTCGCTGTTTCTGGCGGGTGATGACGCGGGTCTCTCCGCGGGAATCATCATGGAGCTCGCTGCGATTCTCGGAGGTGTCATCGACTTCGCGTTGGACCCCAGAGTGGGTGACGACATCCAAATTGTTTATCAGGAAAACTTTCTCGATGGCCAGAAATTCACTGACGGACCAATTCTCGCGGCCTCGTTTAATAATAATGGTCGATTAGTCGAGGCCTTTCGCTACACCGACTCGCAGGGCGATGTCGGTTATTTCGCCGCGGACGGCGTTAGTATGCGCAAAGCATTTTTGCGAGCGCCACTGGATTTCACTCGGGTGAGCTCCAGCTTTAATCCGAACCGATTGCATCCAATCTATAAAACCAAGCGACCCCACCGCGGCACCGATTATGCCGCACCGCGCGGCACACCGGTCTACGCTGCCGGCGACGGTCGAGTGGTAGAAGCGGGCTATAGTCGACCCAATGGCAACTATGTCTTCATCCAGCATGGGGAAGGATTCAAAACCCACTACCTGCACCTTAATCGCAAGCGGGTAAAACGAGGCGAGCGTGTCAAACAAGGCCAAGTCATCGGCACGGTGGGGTCAACTGGGGCAGCCACCGGTCCCCACCTACACTACGAATTCCTGGTGAACGGCGTACACCGAAACCCCAGAACCGTGCACAAGATTTTGCCGAAAGCAAAATCTCTACCCGATAGCGAACTGAATCGATTCAGAGCGTATATCATCGATCCGGTACAGAGACTCGCATCAGTCAAAGCAACCAGCGGACTCGCAGGCGCAAAGTGACTGCGCCCCGCTATTTTATTGGTTTAATGTCGGGTACCAGTGCCGACGGTATCGACGCGGCCTTGGTAAGAGTGGGCGATGATGGCGACCTATCCTTGCTGGAAGTTTGCGAAAGCCGTTACCCGGAAACCTTGCGCCACGCTATTTTTTCGCTACAGCGTGAGGCGAATTGTCACTTAAATGATCTTGCAGCTACCGACGTCGAAGTAGCCGAATGCTTTGCCGGCGCGGTGCATCAGCTCCTCGAGAAAGCCGATGCCAATGTCGAGACGATCTCGGCGATTGGCAGTCATGGTCAGACATTGCTGCACCAACCCAATGCAGAGAAACCGTTCTCCCTGCAAATCGGCAATCCAAACGTTATCGCTGAAATGACAGGCATTACTGTGGTTGCCGATTTCCGGGGAAGAGACATCGCAGCCGGCGGCCAAGGCGCACCGCTCACACCACTGTTTCATCGAGCCATGATCGAGCAAGCGGCTGGTAATACGGATATCGATCAGCTCGGTGTTATTAACATCGGTGGTATCGCCAATATATCGCTGTTTACCGAGGCCACAACGTTCGGTTTCGATATCGGGCCGGGTAACACACTCATAGATGAGTGGAGTCGCGAACACATCGGCCAACCCTACGATGCCAACGGTGATTGGGCGCGAACTGGTGACATTGATTCGACGCTGTTGCAATGGTTACTTGCTGACCCCTATTTTCAGCTGGCAACCCCAAAGAGCACCGGGCAAGACTACTTCAATCGCGAATGGTTGCAGTCAGCACTTCGGACTGACGCAACACCGGAGACGGTGCAACGTACGCTCCTCGAGCTCACCGCGTTGACCACCGCCAATGCCATCAGAGACGCCAAGATTACCGAAACCTATCTTTGCGGTGGTGGCGTCCACAACTCTTTATTGAGGGAGCGGATCACAGCAGCGGCACCGCAGTGCAACATCATGGACACCAATGCACTTGGACTATCGCCCGATTGGATTGAGGCGGCGGCTTTTGCTTGGTTCGCTGCCAACGCGATCGATGGCATCGCGCTCGATACCAGATCGGTTACCGGTGCCCTTTCTACTTCGATTCTTGGAGCGATATACCCAAGTTAAGCCCTCGACACCAGCGCCAAGCTAGCGGCTGACCTATTCGCTAAATCGAGAGGGGGAGCTCGTATTCTTAGAGTCTATTAGATCGAGAAAGAGGCGCCGCAGCCGCAGGTCGTGGTTGCATTGGGATTGTTAACGACGAACTTAGCGCCCTCAAGCCCCTCGACATAATCGATCTCCGATCCCATCAGGTACTGGTAGCTCATGGCGTCAATCAGCGCGGCGACACCACCGCGCTCGATCACCCAATCGTCATCTGCCATCGACTCGTCGAAGGTAAACCCGTATTGAAATCCTGAACACCCGCCGCCCGTGATGTAGACCCGGAATTTGAGTTCGGGATTTTCCTCTTCCGAAATCAGCGCATGTAACTTCGACACGGCGTTGTCGGATAACCGAATTTCCGTGGGGTCAAATCCTGCTACTACTGACATCGCTTATAGCCCGCCTTCAAGCCGTTGAGTCTTTAACATCACCAGGCGCTGACGTCTTCGGTACCAACTTAGTCACTTCCGGGGTATCGCTAGCCGTTGTGTGCTTCAAGCCACCGTCGATACTGCTGCCCATAGCCATCTCAATCAGGTTGTAGAAGACATCGCCGGTTACTTTTGCACCTTTGGCAAGCTCAAGCTGCTCAGAACTGTAGATATTGCCTTTGACCGAGCCACTGATCGCCGCGGCTGGCACACGAATCTCACCTTCAACGTGACCACCTGATACAACACGTAACAGCGCAGTTGCCCCGGGCTCTGCACTGATCGATCCATGCACCTGCCCCTCGACGTCAAGATTGCCAGCAAAAACGATATCTCCGGTCACTTTCGTACCAGCTGATATCAATGTGGTTCCCCCTTTGGTAGCAGCGGGGGTCTGCATATTCTTGTTTCGCACAGTTAGCGCTCCATCATCTATTGCGTGCCGTATACAACCGTTTCAGTCCAATCGAGTTGGTCATTGAAACGCCGACGCCTAGGTGACGTCAATTCTATGGCAAAGGTGACGCCAGCGGGAGAAAATCCGTCGGGCACCTCGAATTCGCCAGACACACGCTGAAAATACTTGAAAGCCAGCGCATGGTTGCCGGACTCGGGCTCGCCGACCGGCAGTGACAACGCCTGTCCTTGATCATCGACAAGGCCCACAGACAACTCACCTCGATAGAATTGATCGTCAGGTGCCAAGCGCTGAATGACAGCGCGATAGTCAAAGACGCGACGACTGGGATCCCAGCGTAACTCAGGCGCTCGGATTTTTACCGAACTCACGTCTTCGCCCGATGACATGATATCCCGATAGAAGACCAGTTCGTTCTCGAGCTCCATGACCTGTTGTTCTTTCGAGGCGAGATCTCTGCGCAACTGAGTGAGCGTCGCCTCGTCGATCGCAGTTCGAGCCTCCAGCTTTTCAATGCTTTCCGCCAGTGCCGACTCATTACTGATCAGTGGCACCCGATTTTTTTCGCCTTGTTGAAAGCCTGCGTAGAACACTGCCCCAAGTAGTAGTAGTGACAGGATAGCGGCCGACGCAAACAGGCGGCGCTGGCGGGTCTCATTGACCCGCTTCACAACCGTCTTGTAGTCGGTGGTCGCCACTGGCTAGGGAACGACAGCAGGGCTGGTCAGGCCAAGCGTCTCAGGCTCACCCAACATAATATTCATGACCTGGATAGCCTGCCCGGCTGCACCCTTGACCAGGTTGTCGATGGCGGCGGTGATCACAACAGTATCGCCACCACCTGGCCGAGTCACTGACATTTCGCAACGATTGGTACCGCCGACATGGCGGGTTTCGGGATCGTATTGCCCGGTTGTCATCAAAACAAAAGCCTCATCACGGTAACGCGATGAGTAGAGAGTGGCTACATCAACCTCTGATTTCGTCATCTTGGCAAACAGAGTTGCATGAATCCCGCGAGTCATGGGTGCCAAATGAGGCACGAAGGTGAGGTCGACCTCCGACCCTGCGATCGCAGTTAAGCCCTGTTTCATCTCTGGCAGGTGACGATGTCCCGATACCGCATAGGCCTTCATCGATGTGCTTGCCTCTGCTAACAACAGATTTACCTTGGCGGCGCGACCGGCACCGCTGGTCCCGGAAGCACACGAAGCAATCAGCCTGTCAGGCTCGATAGCATTGGCCTCGAGTAATGGCAGGAAACCCAGTTGCACAGCGGTCGGATAACACCCCGGGCAAGCAACTAACTGAGCGCCGGAAATCTGCTCTCGGTTGACTTCAGGCAAGCCGTACACCGCGTCGGCGATCAGTTCGGGTGCTGCGTGCGTGGTGCCGTACCACTCCTGCCAGATATCGACATCACGGAGACGGAAATCAGCAGATAAGTCGATCACTCGCTTTCCCCTAGCTAGCAGATCAGTCATCGAGTGCATCGAAACCGCGTGCGGTGTCGCAAAAAAGACTAAATCGCAATCATCAAACCGCGATTCAGCCGGATCTTCAAATGCCAACGACAAGTACCCGCGCAGGCTCGGGAACAGGTCATCGATGCGTCGACCGGCCTCAGCGCGCGATGTCAGTCGCTTTATCGCGATGCCCGGATGCGCCAATAACAGGCGAATAAGCTCTACACCGGCGTAGCCTGTCGCCCCTACGATGCCAACATTCATCAAATTAGTTCCGAGATCTGATATTGTGCCGCTAGTTTACAAGCTGTTGCCGACGAAGCCAGCGCGGAGCGTCAAATGCTTTGGATACAAGGACTTCATGTCATATTCGTAGTCACCTGGTTCGCCGGGCTGTTCTACCTACCGCGTATTTTTGTCTACTACGCTCAAGCCGATGACCCGGCGACTAAACGAACGCTCGCCACAATGGCGCGCAAATTATTCAAATTCGTGACTCCACTGATGGTGCTAGCACTGGTGCTTGGCATCTGGCGATTGAGCTATGCATTGACAGGCTATTTAGAGACTACCTGGATGCAACTAAAACTAGCCGGCGTCCTGTGTCTACTCGCTTATCATATCCAATGCGGCATCTACGTGACTCGTATCAACAGCGGAGACGACTCAAAAACTCATGTTTTTTATCGGTTCTTCAATGAAGTGCCCGTTCTATTTCTGTTCGCTATCGTGCTCTTGGTTTACATCCGACCCACCTAAACGCGAACCACACTGCGATAAAATGACGATAACTAAATGACTCAACGTCCGGGGGAATAAGGTCAATGACCAAATCAGAACAGCTATTTGAGCGAGCGCAGGGCCCGATACCGGGTGGTGTCAACTCTCCGGTGCGTGCCTTCAAGGCAGTCGGTGGCACACCGCGCTTTATGGAGCGGGCCGAGGGCGCCTACATCTTTGATGTAGATCAGAAACGCTATATCGACTATGTCTTGTCCTGGGGACCCATGATCATGGGTCACAACCATCCCAAAGTCCGAGCGGCCGTGATAGATACCGCACAACACGGTCTCAGCTTTGGCTGCCCGACGGAAATCGAGATCGAACTTGCTGAACGCCTTTGTTCACTCGTGCCATCACTCGAGCAAGTGAGAATGACCAGCTCGGGCACCGAAGCCACGATGAGTGCGATTCGGCTGGCCCGCGGTGCGACTGGACGCGACAAGATCATTAAATTTGAGGGCTGCTACCACGGACACTCAGACTCTCTGCTCATAAAAGCAGGGTCTGGCGCGCTGACCTTTGGTGTGCCGAGCTCACCAGGGGTCCCTGAGGTGCTCGCACAACACACGATCACCCTGCCCTTCAACGATCTCGGAGCGCTTGAGCAGGCATTTGCGGAGCTGGGCGATCAAATTGCCTGCGTCATTACTGAGCCCGTTACCGGCAATATGAACTGTATTTTGCCTGAGCCCGGCTATCTAGAAGGCATGCGCGAGCTTTGCACTCAGCACGGCAGCGTATTGATCTTCGATGAGGTGATGACTGGCTTTCGCTTCGGCACCCACTGTGCTCAGGGCTTTTTAAACATTGAGCCCGATCTCACTTGCCTCGGCAAAGTGATTGGCGGCGGCATGCCCGTCGGTGCCTTTGGCGGCCGAGCTGACATCATGAATCACATTTCACCGCTGGGCCCGGTTTATCAAGCAGGTACCTTGTCGGGGAATCCGGTAGCCATGGCCTCAGGGCTTGCGACGCTTGATATTATCTCCGAACCCGGTTTCTACGAGGGTTTGTTTGCTCGCACCACACAACTCTGTGAGGGTATGCAGGCATCAGCGAACAAGGCTGGCATACCGTTTACCACCAATCATTTGGGAAGTATGTTCGGCTTCTTTTTCACCGAAGATGAGAAAGTGACTCAATACCCTCAGGTGATCAGTGCCAACGTTGAGCAGTTCAACCGATTCTTCCACGCAATGCTGGACGAGGGTGTTTATTTAGCACCCGCATCCTTCGAAGCTGGCTTCATGTCATCGGCTCATACCGAAGAAGATATCAACGCAACGATAGTCGCCGCGGACCGAGCGTTCGCGTCGCTGTAGATCGAGAGGAGGCTGATTATGAGTTCAACCAGAGGTCCATTTCCTCACACGCGAATGAGACGTATCAGGGCCACTCAGTTTGCGCGTGATCTGTGCAGCGAAAATTCGCTCTCTGCCAGTGACTTCATCTACCCGATGTTTGCACTCGACGGCACGAACCAGCGCGAAGCAGTTCCCTCGATGCCCGGAGTAGAGCGACTCAGTATCGACTTGCTGATCGAGCGAGCACGTGAAGCTTGCAACCTTGGAATTTCAGCTATCGCCTTGTTTCCTGTTATCGAGGCAGAGCACAAATCGCTAGATGCGGCTTCAGCTTACGCCCAGGATGGCCTGGTGCAGCGAGCGGTCGGCGCTATCAAAGCTGCGCTGCCCGATTTAGGGGTGATGACTGACGTAGCGCTCGATCCGTACACCACTCATGGTCAAGACGGCATCATCGACGACAACGGCTACGTGTTAAATGACATCACAACAGCCACGCTGGTCAAGCAAGCAGTCAGCCATGCCAATGCCGGGGCCGACATGGTCGCACCGTCAGATATGATGGATGGGCGAATCGGTGCGATCCGCGAAGCGCTCGAAGCGGCGGGGCACGTCAATACCTTGATCCTGTCGTATGCGGCAAAATATGCGAGCGTCTACTACGGGCCTTTCCGTGACGCGGTAGGCTCCGCCTCAAATCTAAAGGGTGGCGACAAAAAGACCTATCAAATGGATCCTGCTAACTCAGATGAGGCCATCCATGAATGCGCTCTCGATCTAGCCGAGGGCGCCGATATGGTGATGGTAAAACCAGGTATGCCCTATCTGGACATCGTAAGACGGGTGAAGACCGAGCTGCAGGTGCCGACCTTCGCCTATCAAGTCAGTGGTGAGTACGCCATGCACGAAGCCGCGTTTGCCAACGGTTGGCTGTCCCGAGATGCGGTCATCCTAGAGAGCTTGCTCGCCTTTAAACGAGCAGGGGCTGACGGCATCCTGACCTATTACGCCGTCGACGCCGCCAAAATACTTGCAAAAGCCTAGTGCCGATTGGTTTTTTGACAGAAGGAACTATCGCGAGATTGTCGCGGCGATACCTAGCGAGCAATATCGCCCTATCCACATTGTTAGCCGGTTTGACGACGCCCACCGCTCACGCCTGCGAGTGTTTATGGCAGGGCAGCTTTAGCGAAGTGGCGAAGGACACCGATATCATCGTGCTCGCCAGCATCGAACGCCACCGCGGCAATGCTGCAGATATCTCCATCGAAGACACGTACCAAGGGGCTGAATGGCACGAAAACCTCAGGGTATGGATGAAAGCGGGCGATTATTGCCGTCCCGATATCGACAAGTTCCCAGAGGGTAGTCGCTGGGTCCTTGCGCTCGACAAAATCGAAGCAATCCCCGAGGGCGGGTTTAACCCCTCCACTCCAAATATCAGCTACGGAAGGGTTGACGACTATTCGCTGTCCAGCTGCGGTGGTTATTGGCTAGCAGTGCGTGGCCAGCGAGCCACGGGCAACCTCATCCCAGGGATGCCACGGTTTGCCGATGCACCGAAGATGAACCCCGTGCTGGTGAACCATATCGAAAGCTTTGTCGCGGGAGAGGCTAGTGTGAATTCACTGATTCGCGCGAGCGAGATTGATCCTGAGCTCGAAGCACTGAAACGGGCGTCTCGCGGCTTTATGCGTCGGGGCAGTCTGCTTCCTCCGACAGAGCCACTCGATGACTCAAATCCGGATAATCTCGAGTAGTTCATCGATCATCATGAGCGACAGGCCCCAAATCAAGCGTCCCTCATAGTGATAACAATCGGTCTCCAACGATCGATCTCGCCACTGCCATTGATGCAAACTACGGTTTGACGAATCCAGCAAAAAACTAATCGGCACCCATAAGACACTATCCACCTCGTGATTGAGGCTGAATACTGGTTGCTTGCTCAACGAAAACACGAAAGGAGCCACTAGCATCTCTGGTCGGTCAGCGCGCCAGCCCGTGTTGACGTCGGACAATTGACAGAGCAACTCTCCATACGCTTGGTAATCCGCGCCAATTTCTTCGCGCGTCTCGCGCAAGGCACAGTCGAGGTTAGAGCTATCGCCAGGCTCACGGCGTCCACCGGGAAACCCCATGTGGCCTGACCAGGGGTCGCCCTCTCTGACGGCTCGTTGAATCATAAGTAATTCACAGCCCTGTGCACCGTCTCTGAGTGCGATCGCCACCGCCGCCCGTTTCGCATTATCAATAGACGAGAGCTTGGGACTGGTGGCGGCCTTCAGACAATTAACAATCGACGCAAAATTTTCTATCACCCTGTACCCCTGGGTTATCCAACTTCATCCACACAAGACCGTCAAAGCGGTTATGATTCGCGCTTCGCAGCCTACCTCTTAATCACAAGCTTAACGCCAACAGGAAAATCCCATGTCTGACTATTTTGTTTACGCCATCGGTGCGGCTTTGGTCGATACCGAAATCGCTGTCACCGACGCCGATCTTAAACATCTCGGAGTCGACAAAGGCATGATGACCTTGGTCGACGAGGGCCGGCAAACCGAAATCAAGACATATCTTAGCGAGCAGCTAGCCACAGCCACTCACGCCTGTGGCGGCAGTGCGGGGAACAGTATGATCGCAGCTTCGCAGTTCGGAGCCCCTTCGTACATGAGTTGTCTCGTCGCGAATGATGCCGACGGTGACATCTATGTTCGTGATCTCGAACAATGCGGCGTCGCCCACGGCTTCGCCAACGGACGACGCGACGGGACCACAGGTAAGTGCATCGTGCTGGTTTCCCCCGATGCGGAACGCAGCATGAACACTTTTCTGGGTATCTCAGAGCAACTTTCAATCACCGAGGTGAATAAAGCCGCTATCGCAAACTCCGTGTGGGTTTACATCGAAGGTTATTTGGTCACGTCACCGACGGGCCAAGAGGCAGCACTGGAGACCAAGCGGGTTGCGCAAGCCAATGGCACGAAAGTCGCTGTCAGCTTTTCAGACCCAGGCATGGTGACCTATTTCAGAGACAACCTCGATGCGATTATAAGCGATGGTGTGGATTTTATATTCTGTAATGAGATCGAGGCTCTCGAATGGGCCGGAACCGACAATTTAGACGCAGCCGCTGAGGCGATGCGCGCCATTGCCAGCGAATTTGTCATCACACTGGGCGCCGAGGGCTGTCTGGTATTCGATGGCGATAAAATGCACCGCTTAAACGCAAAAGCAGTCGACGCCATTAACACCAATGGCGCCGGCGATATGTTTGCCGGTGCCTACTTTTACTCGCGGTGGCGTGGCGAGAGCAGTTTAACAGCCTGTGCTTTCGCATCCGAAGCGTCAGCTGCTGTTGTCTGCGAACACGGCCCACGACTGACACAAGCGCAAACGATCGAGCTACGCGACGCTTTTTTTGTCAACTAAACTTCATTGAAAATGCCAGGGCTCTGCTATCGCAGGTGAGACCAAAGGCCTTACACTACCGTACACATCGCGGGGCGTGACCCACAGGTATGATCTGTTGCCTGCATAGGTTGCGAGCCGACGCCGTTGTGCAGGCAAAAGGCAAGTTGGTGGGGTTATCAGGACACATCAGGAGACAGCATGAGCGACCGAGAAGTCAAACCAGAGATTAAAGACGATCCTCTGTACTTGATGCTTCGCCACGAGGATGTCGATAGCTTTAATACCAATCGGGATGCAATGGACTGCTCATCGCTGAGTGGCGGAGATTATCGCGGTCGAGACCTCAGGAAGCTCAACGCCAGAGGACTCGATTTTTCCAATGCCTATTTCCGGAACTGTGACCTGTCGGGAATCGACTTCCGAGAGACCGACTTGAGAGGCGCGAGCCTGCTCGATGCAAAAGTATCCGGGGTATTTTTCCCTGACGAGCTGAGTGCTGACGAAATCCGACTGTCACTCGACCTCGGCACCCGCCTTCGCTACCAGTAATCGATTAATGAGCCATTTTCTCACTACGTATCGTCCCTTGGTCGGCTATATCGCCGTCTTGGTAGGCTTGTTGCTGTCATCTTGGACGCAGGCTCAGAGCAGTCTTGCATCCTACACACAGCAACAATCCGAATTCCTCCCGGTCGATGAGGCATACCAGCTCGATGTGGTGAGTGGGAATGATGGTCAGGCGACGTTAGGCTGGATTATTGCGCCCGATTATTACCTGTATCGACATGCATTTAAGGTGAAAGCCCGCGATCAAGACGAGCCGCTAGAGGCAGAACTTACGATACCTGACGGACTCGCAAAAACCGATGAATTCTTTGGTGATGTCGAAGTCTATTATCAGTTCGCCGATCTAGGTCTTGATCTCGAGACCGATAAAGCGGTGGAGCTTGTCGAGCTCGCTGTTACCTACCAGGGTTGTGCCGATGCCGGGCTTTGCTATCCCCCACGCACCAAGACTTTTCTCTGGCACCTCGAATCCGGTGAGGTGAAGGCTGGAAGTTTATCGCCCGTCACCGTTGCCGATAGCTCGTCCAAAGCTCCAGACATGAGCGTGCTGGCTGCGCTGTTATTTGCCCTTCTCGGTGGCCTGATTCTGAATATCATGCCCTGCGTTTTTCCGGTGCTATCACTCAAGGCGCTGAGCTTTACTCAAGGAGATCGCAGCGCTCACCAGCGTGACAGCCTAATTTATGCCGCGGGTGTGGTCACAAGCTTTGTTGTAATCGCCGCTGTGCTTATTGCCATACAACAAACCGGGCAACTGATTGGCTGGGGGTTCCAGCTACAGTCGACAGGCTTTGTCATTGGTCTCGCCTATTTGTTTACCGCCATGGGTCTGTCGCTCAATGGCGTCATCCAGCTCGGGAGTAGTTGGATGAATATCGGTCAGTCGCTCACCGAGAAAGACGGCGCCGCGGGAAGCTTTTTTACCGGTGTCTTGGCTGTCGTGGTTGCAAGCCCTTGCACGGCACCCTTTATGGGCAGTGCTTTGGGATATGCGCTGACCCAGCCATTACACATCACTCTGATTATCTTCGCTTTTCTAGGACTGGGTATGGCCTTGCCTATGGTGTTGCTGAGCTACAGCGGTACAGTGGCGCGGTTGCTACCCAGGCCCGGCGCATGGATGGAAACTGCGAAGCAAGTGCTAGCGTTCCCTCTTTACCTGACCGCGGTGTGGCTGTTGTGGGTTGCCGGTAATCAATCTGGAATCAACACGATGGCGTCTGCACTCGCAGGCTTAGTGGTGCTTGCCCTCGCCCTTTATCTCTACGGCGACAGTTTCCGCAACAAAGTACTGACTGCGGTTTTGCTCGCCGTTGCCATTTTCCTGGGTATTCCCAGCAACGATACCGGGCGCGACAAAGCTCTGGATGACGGTCAAGTCGCCTGGTCTGCTCCAGCATTGTCAGATCTGCGAGCACGCGGTGAACCAGTCTTCGTGGATGTCACTGCTGACTGGTGTATTACCTGTCTCGCCAACGAGGCAGCGGTGCTATTTACACCGTCAATGAAAACCGCCTTCGCCGAAGCAGACATCCCCTACATGATTGCTGACTGGACCGATTACGATCCCGCCATCGGTGAATTCGTGCAATCCCATGGCCGCAGTGGCATTCCGCTTTATGTCATGTATCCAAGCGGAGTATCGAGCGAACCGATCATTCTGCCTCAGCTATTGACCCAAGATATGGTACTCGAAGCTATTGAAATGGCGCGTCGCTGACCTCACATCACGTTCGTCCGAGAGAGAAAAATTCATGATGCGTCTGCTGTCACTTGTCTCGCTACTGTTGCTGCCGACCACGGTCACAGCGTCAGACGACTTTTTAATTGAAGAGCTATGGGTGCGCGCGGCACCTCCCCACATGACTATGACCGCCGCCTATGGTGCCATGAGAAACAACGGTACCGATCCTTTAAGTGTGGTATCAGTGTCGACATCGATTGCTGATCGGGCATCCATTCACGAAACACAGTTGCGAAATGATCGAGCAATGATGCGACCTGTCGCAGCGCTATCAATCGCACCGGGACAACAAGTAACACTTGAGCCGGGTGGCCTGCACCTGATGCTAATGAAGCTCACTACCCCCCTAGAAATAGGGCAATCTGCCAATATCTGCTTTATGCTAGAGACAGGCGATTCGGTATGTGCGGACGCCCAGATTCGTAGACAGGCAAAGCATGGTGGACACCATCACTAGTCCCGACGACCCAAAGCCGGAAGAACCGCAACCCGAAGAGTCATCGGGTGAAGCGGCGAGTTCCGCCCCAACGCAGCGTTTTGACTGGGTGAAAAAACGCGTAAGCGCGTTAATGCCATCGAGAGATACGCTTCGAGCATTGCAGACACCGGGTGGTCGACGAGCGATCATCGCCGTTATCGGCGGCTACTCTCTGCTGACCTTGACCCTTGGTTATTACTGGAGCCTACCGCCTAATTCTTTTGATGTGGTCGACAACCGAGACCGCTATCTCGCTACGACAGACCAGCCCATCACCGGCGCGACTACGACGGCAGCATTGCTTGAGGTCACCCGCTTGTTATTGGAAAAAAACGGCGGCTACTTGAGTAACGACATCACGCCACCGGGCACCTTTATGGACAACATGCCAAGCTGGGAATACGGCGTGTTAATCCAGAGCCGCGATTTAGCCCGCGCGTTGCGAGAAGTATTGAGCCGATCACAATCGCAGTCTCAGGAAGATGTAGATCTCACACTGGCAGAGCCCCGAATTAACTTTCAGTACACGAGCTGGGCATTACCCGCGACCGAATCCGAGTATAAAGACGCTCGCCGATACATTAACTCGTACTTAAACCGACTGCCTGAAACCGGAGAAGATAGCGCTCAGTTTTACGCTCGCGCCGATAACTTGAGTTTCTGGCTGGGTATGGCCGAAAAGCGGTTGGGAAGCCTGTCTCAGAGGTTATCAGCGAGTGTCGGGCAGCGACGAATTAACACCGATCTGGCTGGTGATGCCGCTGCTACCCAATCAACGCTTGAGCGCGATGAATTTATCGTCAAGACACCGTGGCACGAAGTTGACAATGTTTATTACGAAAGTCGCGGTGCCGCGTATGCATTAATCCACTTTTTGCGCGCGGCAGAAGTCGATTTTGCCGACGTGCTCGAAAAGAAAAACGCCACCGTCAGTCTTAGACAGATTATTCGAGAGCTCGAAGCAACCCAGCAAACTGTCTGGAGCCCGATTATCCTAAATGGTTCAGGCTTTGGCATTTGGGCTAATCACAGCTTGGTCATGGCCAGTTACTTGTCGCGCGCGAATGCGGCACTGATCGATTTAAAAGAGCTGCTGGCTCAGGGCTGATGCACACCCCTCAATAACGCCCAATCATCACGCTGCTCGTGTATCGTCAGAGTGAGGTTCGCTCCGGCATAGTGATCGATAAGTTTAGGCGCTTGCTCGATCAGAACGCCGGTCATCAATACAGTGCCACCCGGTGCCATTAGGGCCAGGAGACGATCGGATAATGCGATCAATGGCTCAGCGAGAATATTGGCAACGACAACGTCCGCCTTAGCGAACCATGCATGCTCGTCACTACAATCCGGAAGACCCAATAGTAGCTGTTCATCTTGGATAGCGTTTCGCTCGGCGTTGTCTCGGCTGGCTACCAGAGCCTGTGGATCATTATCGATGCCAAGCGCCGTCGCTGCGCCCAGTTTCAGAGCAGCAATCGCGAGAATGCCCGAGCCACAACCATAATCAGCCACCGACTCCCCACCGACAACCAGATTGTCGAGTGCGGATAAGCACATCGCTGTCGTCGCATGAGTACCTGTACCGAAGGCTAGGCCGGGGTCTAAAAGCACATTAACCGCATTGGGGTCTGGTACATCGGTCCAACTCGGACATATCCAAAGTCGCTCCCCGAGGCGCATTGGACGAAAGTCGTCCATCCAGACTCGCTCCCAGTCCTTGTCCGCTACGTCCTTAATCACGCTAGCTGTGTCTGGAGTGAGTAACGCTCGGGGCACCGAGGCTGCGATTGGATCTAGATCAACGTTGGCCGCAAACAGCGCTGTGACCTTTACCGCATCCCAGATAGGGGTCTCACCCGGGCCGGGCTCAAGCAGGGGTTGATCCGCATCATCTTCCAGCGTGACCGCCAAAGCGCCATGGTCAAACAGCCATTCTTCGAGCGACTCGACGAGAAAAGCCGCTGTATTAAGCGACCACTCCTGCCAAGCGTCTTGATTCAATGTTCGTGTTCCAGCTTACTTTCGAGATAGTGAATACTCACTCCGCCCGCGACAAACGATGAATCAACAACGAGCTCACGATGCAAGGCCGTGTTGGTTCGAATACCGTCGACGATCAACTCATCGAGCGCCTGCCCCATTTTTCGGAGCGCGATATCACGAGTTTCGCCATGGGTGATGAGCTTGCCGATTAGGCTGTCATAGTGAGGTGGGACTTGATAGCCACTGTAGGCGTGTGAGTCGACGCGAACACCGTGGCCTCCAGGAGCATGAAAGGTCTTAATCAAACCCGGAGACGGCATGAACGTGCGCGGGTCCTCTGCGTTGATTCGACACTCGATCGAATGACCTTGAAATTTAATATCGTCCTGAGTGATCGATAAAGGCTGTCCGCCCGCAATGAGCAACTGCTCCTTGACGATATCAACTCCCGTGATCATCTCTGTCACCGGGTGCTCTACCTGAACTCGAGTGTTCATTTCGATAAAGAAAAACTGCTCGTCTTCATACAAAAACTCGAACGTGCCAGCGCCGGCATAACCTATATCGATACAGGCTTTGACACAGGCCTCACCAACTTCAGCTCGAATCTCAGCGGGGATACCGGGTGCAGGCGCCTCTTCCAGAATCTTTTGGTGCCGACGCTGTAACGAACAATCGCGATCGCCGAGATGCACGGCATTGCCCTGCCCATCGGCCAGCACCTGAATTTCCACGTGTCGCGGTCGCTGCAGAAACTTCTCCATATAAACCACTGGAGAACCGAACGCGGCGGCAGCCTCTGACTGAGTCACCTCAATCGACGAGAGCAAGACCTCCTCGTTATGAACCACACGCATACCGCGCCCACCACCGCCAGCAGCTGCTTTGACGATAACCGGATAGCCGATATCTCGGGCGATTTTCATAATTTCGTCAGGATCGTCAGGCAATGCACCATCCGAGCCCGGCACCGTTGGCACACCGGACTTTCGCATCTGGTACTTCGCCGACACCTTATCGCCCATCAGGCGGATAGTATCTGCCCTTGGCCCGATAAAGGTGAAACCTGATTGCTCGACTTGCTCTGCAAACTCGGCATTTTCAGCGAGAAAACCGTAACCGGGGTGGATTCCATCGGCGTTGGTAACCTCCGCGGCGCTCAAAATAGCGGGCGCATGAAGATAGCTTTGGCTAGAGGCCGGTGGACCGATACAAACAGCTTCGTCTGCCAATCTGACATGTTTGAGATCGCTGTCGATACTCGAGTGCACCGCCACGGTTGGAATCCCCAGCTCGCGGCAGGCCCTTAAAATTCGAAGCGCAATCTCGCCCCGGTTGGCAATTAGTACCTTTTGCAACATCTGCGAGGTTCCTGTAATCGATGTAGTTGCTGAAGCGCGTTACGCGATGGTGATCAGTGGCTGATCAAATTCAACGGGCTCACCGTTGTCGACGTGAATGGCTGTCACGGTTCCAGCATGATCGGCCTCGATCTGATTCATCATCTTCATGGCTTCGACGATACAAAGCACATCGCCCGCGCGAACGCTCTGACCGACCTCAACAAATGGCGCTGCATCGGGACTTGGTGATCGATAGAACGTACCGACCATCGGAGAGCGAAGCGCATTTTCTGCACCCGACGCAGGAGCAGGTTCGAGCGCTGGCGCAGGTGCTGCCGCTGGTGCGGGTGCTTGGGGCATCGCGGGTGCGGGCATCATGGCCGGTGCTGCCGCCATCATGGGCGCCCCTGTATTCCTGCTAATTCGAACCGATTCTTCGCCTTCTTTGATTTCAATTTCATCGACGCTAGACGCCTCTAGTAACTCGATTAATTTTTTTACTTTTCGGATATCCATAAACGCACCTTTTTCTTTACGTCTTTACATACTGATTTCAGTCAGTTCGGTTCAATAAAAATTCCAAGGCATGGTCGTACCCAGCACTGCCCAAGCCGGTAATTACAGCCAGCGCGAGATCGGAGAAATAACTGTGGTGACGAAATGGCTCGCGGGCATAGACATTCGACAGATGAACCTCAACAAACGGCAAGGCAACACCAGCCAAAGCATCGCGAAGCGCAACACTGGTATGAGTCAAAGCGGCGGGGTTAATAATAATGCCACTTGTACCCTCGGCAGGCGCCCCGTGGACCACCTCGATAAGTTCATGCTCCGCATTGCTCTGCACAGCTTTCAAGGTGCTACCCGCAACCTCCGCCTTGGCAGTCAGTCGATCATTGATACTAGCCAGATTTTCATACCCATAGACCTCCGGCTCCCGTGTTCCTAGGAGGTTTAGATTCGGTCCGTGGATTACTAAGGTGTGGGCCATATCCATGCATACAATTCAATCAGAGCAAGCGAGTCTCACCTACCACCGACGAACTGTCTACTCATTTTGCGCATACGCGACAAATCTGTGCTTTTTTACCGAAGTTAGCGGCAGTTAGCTCCACGATAGCTAGCAGTCAAAATAACCGCTGTGCGATCAGCGACAGCGAGTCGCGGCTGGGCTTCATTATCAAGGCGTGAATCTCTACACTGTCGCGTCCAATCAACGACGAGCATTGCAGGCATGCAACTTGGATCCTACAACCTCACATCGCCGGTTTTCCTCGCTCCCATGGCGGGTGTCAGCGATGTGGCGATGCGCCGAATAGCGGTGAAATGGGGAGCAAGTGTCGCCGTCGGCGAGATGGTTGCAGCAGACCTATCGTTATATCAATCGAACAAGACTTCGCAACGACTACAACACGACCAATCCGCAGGCATTCGATCGATCCAACTAGTTGGTAACGATCCGCTTAAGCTCGCTGAAGCCGCCAAGCTCAACGTCGACTTGGGCGCCGAAATCATCGATATCAATATGGGCTGCCCTGCTAAGAAGGTGTGCAGGAAAGCCGCCGGCTCCGCCCTGCTTTCCAACCCTAGCCTCGTCGAAGATATTTTGAGTGCAGTGGTCAATGCGAGTGCTGTACCGGTGACGCTTAAGATTCGTACAGGTGTGGACCAGACAAGACGAAACGGTGTGGAGATCGCGAAAATTGCCGAGCGTTGCGGTGTATCGATGCTGACTGTACATGGCAGAACACGCGCCGATCGCTTTAATGGCAACGCAGAGCATAAAACGACCCAGGCGATCGTCAACGCGGTCGGTATCCCAGTCATTGCCAATGGTGACATCACCGATCTTGCAAGCGCGAAAACAGTGCTTGCAGAAACCAATGCCGCAGGCGTCATGATTGGCCGGGCTACACAAGGACGACTCTGGCTACCAGGTTACATCGCACAAAACTTAGCGCAAAAAAGTCAAGCAATGCCAGGGTTTGAGTCTAGACTGGAAATAATGCGCGAGCATGCCGATGGGATATATCAGCTATATGGCAGCTTTATGGGCTGCCGTATCGTCAGAAAACACGTCGGCTGGTTTCTCGATGCCGAGGGTGGTGAAGCGCTAAAACCCATCAAATCCGAATTCAATCGTCTGGATGATGTAACGCAACAAATGAGCTACCTTAACGGCTTAGATTTAAAAATGATGGATTGCTTGGCGAGTCAGTCACCAGACAGTAGGCTGGTGGCATGAGCAAAGGAAGCACATCATCATTAAAAACCCACGCTGAGGCCGCCATCACGGAATTTCTCGAAACGCTCGACGGCGAAACCTGTGTTGACCTATATGCGATGGTCATCGAGCAGGTTGAAGAGCCTGTGCTCAAGGCGGTGATGGAATACAATCTCAATAATCAGAGTAAAGCGGCAGCGATGCTAGGTCTCAATCGCGGGACGCTGCGCAAAAAGTTGCGACAATATAATTTGCTCTGACGGCTGCTCGCGTGAGTATTGCCCTACTTTGACACAGCAAGGAAAAGACCATGATGGAAGCGCGGTTCGCGCCCGTTCGACGGGCTCTGATTAGTGTCTCCGATAAGACAGGAGTTGTAGAGTTTGCCAAAGCCCTCTCAGGGCTAGGCATTGACATTCTTTCCACCGGCGGGACGTGCCGGCTACTTGCTTCCGAGGGCGTTCCCGTCATCGAGGTGTCTGATTACACCGGCTTCCCTGAGATGATGGATGGCAGAGTGAAAACCCTTCACCCCAAAGTCCATGGCGGCATCCTAGGTAGACGCGGTGCTGATGAAGACGCGATGCATAGCCACGACATCACACCTATCGATCTGGTTGTGGTTAATCTCTATCCATTTGAGGCTACCGTTGCCAAGCCAGATTGCACGCTCTCTGACGCGATTGAGAATATCGATATTGGTGGGCCCACCATGGTGCGCGCCGCGGCTAAAAACCACCGGGACGTCACAATCGTGGTGGATAACTCGGACTTTGGTCGCGTAGTCAACGATATTGAAGCACATGGCGGCACCTCCGAAGACCTTCGTTTTGATCTTGCAGCCAAGGCTTTTGAACACACATCACATTACGACGGTGCGATCGCTAATTATCTAGGGACGCGGGTCGATGACGAGCCGCAGGCATTCCCTAGGACCGCCAACTTCCAGTTCCAACGGTCGTCGGTTATGCGCTATGGCGAAAATCCGCACCAGCAGGCGGCGTTCTACACCGACATCAGCAGGCCCGAAGCAGGGATCGGCACCGCCACCCTGCATCAGGGTAAACCCCTGAGCTACAACAATGTGGCTGATGCAGATGCTGCCATTGAATGTGTTAAGTCGTTCGATGAGCCGACTTGCGTGATTGTTAAGCACGCGAACCCCTGTGGCGTGGCAACAGCACCAACCCTACTCGAGGCTTACACCAAGGCGTTCGAAACCGATAAAGAATCAGCCTTTGGTGGCATTATCGCTTTCAACCGAGAGCTTGACCCTGCGACCCTCAAGACGATCATCGATGCTCAGTTCGTCGAGGTCATTGTGGCGCCCTCCATCGCGACCGATGCACTAGCCGTGGCCACAGAAAAACCCAATGTCCGAGTGATGTCGACGGGAGTCTGGGGCGAGCGAAGCCCCTCTTGGGACTTAAAAAAGGTCAACGGCGGTCTGTTGATTCAGGATCGTGATGACCACGTGATCACCGAGTCCGATCTGAAAGTTGTTACAAGACGGGCACCGACTGAGCGAGAACTCGCCGACCTCTTGTTTGCATGGCGTGTTGCCAAGTTCGTTAAATCGAATGCCATTATTTATGCGACCGACAAGCAGACCGTTGGCGTGGGTGCTGGCCAGATGTCGCGAGTTAACTCAGCGCGAATCGCCGCCATCAAAGCAGAACACGCTGGGTTGCCTGTAGCGGGAGCCG
Organism: Halieaceae bacterium MED-G27; assembly: GCA_002456975.1. GTDB lineage: Bacteria > Pseudomonadota > Gammaproteobacteria > Pseudomonadales > Halieaceae > Luminiphilus. The sequence goes on along the minus strand of NTKA01000002.1, from coordinate 30,165 downwards.
TCATGGCGTCCGATGCCTTCTTCCCATTTAGAGACGGCATCGACAATGCTGCCGAGCGGGGCATCAAAGCTGTGATTCAGCCCGGAGGCTCGATCAGGGACGACGAAATCATTGCCGCCGCTGATGAGGCTGATATGGCAATGGTGTTTACCGGCATTCGCCACTTCAGACACTGAGATTGCCATGAATGTACTTATGATTGGTAACGGTGGCCGCGAGCATGCCCTCGCCTGGAAGCTTGCACAGTCCGAGCAGGTAGACACGGTCTACGTAGCGCCGGGCAACGCGGGAACTGCTCGCGAAGCAGGCTGCAAAAATGTTGCCATCAAGCCTGATGACTTCGAGGCGCTCGCCGAGTTCGCCCGCACAACGCCTTGCGAGCTAACTGTCGTCGGTCCTGAGGCACCATTGGTGAACGGTATCGTTGATTACTTTGAAGCAGCAGGCCTCAAGTGTTTCGGGCCGAGTGCTGCGGCGGCGCAACTCGAGGGATCAAAGGCTTTCACCAAGGAGTTTCTCGCCCGACACAATATTCCGACAGGGGCTTACCAAACCTTCACCGATGCTGACCAGGCCTGTCGCTACGTCCAAGAACAAGGTGCGCCCATTGTTGTCAAAGCCGACGGCCTCGCTGCAGGTAAAGGCGTCATTGTCGCAATGACCGAAGTCGAAGCCACCGATGCCATCCAAGATATGCTTGCTGATAATCGCTTCGGTGATGCTGGTTCCCGCGTGGTTATCGAAGAATTCCTCGACGGAGAAGAAGCTAGCTTTATTGTCATGGTCGATGGCACCGATGTCATCGCCATGGCCACGTCACAGGATCATAAGCGGGTTGGCGAAGGGGACTCGGGACCCAATACCGGAGGGATGGGCGCCTATTCACCAGCGCCTGTGGTAACGGGTGACATACATCAGCGCGTCATGGATGAGATCATCGAACCCACCGTAAAAGGTATGGTAGCGGACGATAACCGTTATCGCGGTTTTCTCTACGCAGGCTTGATGATCGACAAAATGGGCGCACCAAAAGTCATCGAATTTAATTGCCGGTTCGGCGATCCGGAGACTCAGCCGATTATGATGCGCCTGAAATCTGATCTCGCCACTTTGTGTCTAGCAGCCATAGACGGATCGCTCGACAAACAGGCAACCAGCTGGGATGCGAGATCGTGTATCGGAATTGTCATGGCGTCCGAGCACTATCCGGCGTCCAGCCCAACAGGGTTTGTCATCGAGGGACTCGATGCAGACCTGAGCGACTGCAAGGTATTTCATGCAGGCACGGCTGAAGTCGATGGCAAAGTCACTTCAGCCGGCGGTCGCGTGCTCTGTGTCACCGCCATGGGCGATGACCTCGATGAAGCCTCTGATCTCGCCTACCAGGCGACAGTAGGCATTACGTGGTCAGGTGCAAAATATCGGCGCGACATTGGCTGGCGCGCCCGAACCCGCTAATCTCAGTAAGCCCTAACTACGTAAGCGCTGTCATGGAACGAAGACTATCCCCACTCGATCGATTGATTACGACGTTGGACACAGCGCTTCGTGAGGTGTCTGCGTCAACAGATAAACTCAGCGGTGACCGAGCATCACCTGCGGCTAATCACCCTGAGCCCGAACTCACCGATTCCGAGAAGCGCCACGCCGGTGGCCTGATGCGCGTCAACCATACGGGAGAAGTCTGTGCGCAAGCGCTCTATCGCGGTCAGGCGTTAGTCGCCGCATCAAAAGAGACCAAGCAAGCACTGCTGAATGCAGCACAGGAAGAAAAAGACCACCTCGACTGGTGTGCCGAGCGCCTCGAAGAATTAGACAGCGAACCGAGCCAGCTAAATCCCCTGTTTTTCGGAACCTCCTATGCTATCGGCGCCATAACAGGAGCGATTGGCGATCGCGTGAGCTTAGGATTTGTTCACGCTACCGAGGAGGGGGTCGCAACGCACCTCAAAGACCACCTCAAAAAACTGCCAAATGACGACAGAAAGTCACAGCTAATACTGCAACGTATGCTTGAAGAAGAAGAGCATCACGGACAGCACGCGCTTGATCAGGGTGGTAGCGAATTCCCCACCCCTGTGAAGCGCCTGATGGCTGGCGCTAGTCAGTTGATGACCAAGACTACCTATTGGATTTAGATGGCAGAGACGACCCTATGGATCGTCCCTGCTCGGCTGATACCCAATTAAGACATCTACTTGCGACGACTATGCGCCTGCGTAGATGCGTCTCGTATCGAAAACAAAAGGATCGGAACAAGTCAGCATAGTTTGTGCTTCCGCTGCCAAGTCAGTCTCGACGAATGCCGCTTGACCTGCATCGCGCTCTGCGTCCGCACCCCACGAATTGGTCCAAACAAAATCAAAGGGATTGTCGGGCTGCGGATCAAACATAGGACTCAAGTAAGCCCACCAGTAACGTGAAGGACCGGTTTCAGTTGCAACACCATCGACGTAAGCATTGAATGCCAGACGGTATGCTGCCATGTCGTCTGCACCGTACCCCTCATTGTAGGAACAAAAGAGGTACTCGCGAACCCCAGTGCCACCAACGGGCGTGGGCATCGCTGAAACGCGGCCCCGATTGGGTTTGAAGGTCGGAACTGTCTCGGAGTTATAGGTGAAAACACCCTCAGAGCTGGCTAGCCAGTCGGCCTCGTAAGTCTCTGCCCAATCGCTCCATGCGGTATTTCGTGCCTCAAGCGAAGGCCAGGCCATCACCCACATGAAATCGGCATTTGGATTGTCGAATCGCGGCGTAATCACCGATGCTGAGCGTAAATCCCAGCCTGCTTCATCGACAATCCCAGCCCACTTTTCTGTGTGTGCCATTAGCGATTCGTCGCTGAAGTTAGGACCCTTTTTATGCCAAACAAATTCGACCATTGCGACGGTCATCGGTGGCTCTTCTGCCATCACTGGCATTTCCGCTTGCTCCATTGCTGGCGTCTCTACTTTGTCAGCAACCGGCGCCTCTGCCATTTCCTCGGTATCGGAGCTACAGGCAACCAAGCCCAAAAGAATCATGACGCTGATCAAATACTTCATACCCACTTCCTCCACTGTATTTTTTTGAATAAATAGAGCCGGTTCCAAAGAGATAAACTCGGCCCTTTAAACCATAGGTCAGTGGGTGGGTTTCGCCAGAAAAATTTATATAGGGAGCGGTAATTACGATCGGGAAAAAGAGACGGGACTGAACAAGTACTTCCCTTGACTCTCCGCGCGATGGGTGGAGTCGGCGCGGAATCTATCGAAGCCGGGAGGATAAAATAAAAGAACAGAGCCCAAGGTTCATTTGAGCTTGAGAAAAATGAGCAGAGCCCGGGGTCAGTACGTAGAACGCGCCTTTGAGATTAAATAGTCTGATCACCGATATCCAAGCCCGCCAAGTACTGGCAACCTAAAAGACAGGTGTGTTTGCTGCTAAAGCTGAATCTCGAAACTATGAAAGCTGAATCTCGAAACTATGAGTGACCTTCACCCCGCCGGTAGCAAGCATAATCGAAGCCGAGCAATACTTTTCGGCGGATAGCTGTACCGCTCTGGCCACCTGACTCTCGCGAACGCCCTCTCCACTAATCACAAAGTGCAGATTAATCGACTCAAAAACAGCGGGAATCGCGTCTACCCGCTTTGCTTGCAGCTCTACCCGCGCGGCTTTGAAGGACTGCCGAGACTTCTTCAACATCGACACCACATCAAATAAAGCGCATCCGCCAGTACCCAGCAGAAGCAACTCCATTGGCCTTGCCCCTTGATTCTGCCCGCCAACCTCTTCAGGCCCATCCATCATGATCGAGTGTCCGGTACCCGATTCGGCCTCAAATGTCACATCGCCAGCCCAACTAACCTTTCCCTGCATAACATTCTCCTGACTCGCTCACCGCAATGTATATTCTAAAAGACTGACGTTCGCGTTTGCTCTCACGCAACGGGGTGGGAAGTCTATGGCATGATAAGTGCGAAATAGATCACACTTGAGATCATTGAATGAATTACTTGGTCAACAAGCGTATTCCTGACGCTGAAGCTTTTTTAGAGCATTGCGATCGCGAGCAGATGAAGCCTCGTTCGGTAGTGTTTCGTCAGGGCGACCTGAGTAACCACCTCTACCTAATCTTAGAGGGCTCGGTGTCAGTGATCGTTGACGACCTAGATGACCCTGAGCAGGAAATAGTAGTTAGCTATTTGAATCCCGGCGACTTCTTCGGCGAGATGGGCCTGTTCGGAGAAGAGACTCGAACGGCTAATCTGATCACACGAACAGCCTGTGAGTTTGCCGTCATCAGTTACGAAGAGTTTCATGCGCTGCGACACCAGTTTCCAGATGTGCTCTACGCATTGACCACGCAAGTCGGGCAGCGACTCAAAAACACCACTCGCAAGCTCGCTGATCTCGCGTTTATCGACGTCTACGGCCGAATCCATCGGGCGCTGATCCAATTGACGACGCTGCCAGAAGCCATGACACACCCCGAAGGTATGCAGGTTCGTATCACTCGCCAGGAGCTGGGCAAAATCGTTGGCTGTTCGAGAGAAATGGCCGGGCGGGTACTGAAAATGCTCGAAGGTGACGGCTTTATAGCGGTTGCAGGCAAAACCATTGTGCTACTGCGAGAACCTCGATCAGCTGAGGCGCTGTCTAACATTAGCTAAATGCTTACAGCGCTTGTGCCGAGCTCACCATTACCTTCAGTGCATCACCCGGCTCCGGCTGTCGCATGAAGGATTCCCCGATCAGAAATGTGCTGACCGAACGCGAGAGCATCCTCGCCATGTCCTCAGGGGTATGAAAACCGCTCTCGGTTACCACCATGATGTCGTCGGGAATCCGGTCTAGGAGCTCCAGTGTCGTCTCCAAACGGGTCTCAAACGTATGGAGATTGCGATTGTTGATACCCACCATCGTTAGATCGAGCGCAAGTGCTCGCTCAAGCTCCTGCAGATCGTGAACCTCAACAAGCACGTCGAGTCCTGCCAGGGCTGCCTGATCAGATAGCTCGGTAAGTTGATCATCATCGAGACAGGCCACGATCAGCAAAATCGCGTCGGCGCCGAGAGCCCTAGCCTCCCAAATCTGATAGGCGTCGAGCGTAAAGTCCTTGCGAAGAACCGGGAGATCACAGGCATCCCGAGCGAGTTGTAAGAATCGATCTGCTCCTTGGAAGAAATCGATGTCTGTCAGCACCGACAAACAGGTCGCACCGCCCGACTCGTAGCTTTTGGCAATGGCTGCAGGGTCAAACGACGCTCTGATAACACCTTTACTGGGGCTCGCCTTTTTCACCTCGGCGATCACTCCGACCTCGGCATTTTGTTTACAGCGGCGCAACGCAGCGCTAAACCCGCGGACTGGCGACTGCGAACACGCCATCACCTTAAGCGCGTCGAGGGGCTGTATCGCCTTGCGCTCATCGATCTCCTGCCATTTCCGATCACATATCTTCCGAAGCACTGTCGGTGTCGAATCTAAGGTCATGGGATTATCCAGCTAGCTCCTGTGTTTTATCAGCAAAAGCATTAAGGCAATGGAGCGCGTTACCGGATTCGATGGTAGCAGCGGCTAATACAACACCTGCCTGCAAGCTGTCAGCGCGACCTCCGACATACAGACCGGCGCCAGCATTCATTGCAATGATGGCTCTTGCGGCATCGGCATTTTCAGAATTTTCACCGCCCAAAGCACTGCGAATCAGGGCCGCTGACTGCTCCGAATTATCAACACACAAACCTGATAGAGAGCCTACGCGCAATCCAAAATCGGTGGGGTCTACTTCGTAGCTCGTCAACTCGCCGGCCTTCATCTCGCACACATGCGAGGTTGAGGCCACCGACAACTCATCGAGCCCATCGTTACCATGCACCACCAAAACGTGCTCGCTGCCCAATTCATGAAGTGCTGATGCTAAGGGCTCACAGAGCGACTTATCGAATACTCCCAGTACCTGTCGCTTGGCACCCGCAGGGTTGGTCAATGGACCTAATATATTAAAGATAGTTCGCATCGCGAGTTCTCGGCGAGGTCCGATGGCGTGCTTCATGGCACTGTGATGGGCTGGAGCAAACATAAAGCCGACGCCGACCTCCTCGATGCACTGCGCAATCTGCTCCGGGGTCACTTCCAAATTCACGCCGAGCGCAGCCAACACATCGGAGGAGCCAGACGAGCTCGATACCGAGCGGTTGCCGTGCTTGGCGATTCGACCACCCGCCGCTGCCACAACAAAGGTAGCAGCCGTGGATACGTTAAACAGGTTGGTGCCATCTCCGCCGGTGCCACACATGTCGATCAAACCGCTGCGGTCAATATTGACGGGAGTCGCGAGTGATCGCATAGCGGTTGCTGCACCCACCACTTCGTCGATAGTTTCGCCCTTCATCCGCAGTCCGACCAGTAGCCCCCCAATTTGAGCCTCTGTCGCTTCCCCTTGCATGACGGCCAACATGACGCTTTTCATCGCGTCTACCGTGAGCGACTCACCCGATGCCACGTTAGCGATAGCGGTTTGGATATCCATACAAGCCCCCTTAACCAGCCTGCTTCAAGAAATTGGCCAACATGTCATGACCGTGCTCGGTCAGAATCGACTCGGGGTGAAATTGCACCCCTTCAATGGCCAGCTCTCGATGCCTGACACCCATGATAACGTCTCGATTACCCTCGGCGTCGATCGTCCATGCCGACACGTCGAGACAGTCGGGACAAGTGTCGGGATCGATAACCAAACTGTGATATCGAGTCGCGGTAAATGGTGATGGTAATCCCTCAAATACCCCACGACCGTCGTGGTAAATCTCACTTGTTTTGCCATGCATCACCGACGGCGCTCTGACGATTCGCCCACCAAAAGCTGCCCCAATACTCTGCATGCCAAGGCAGATACCAAAAATTGGCAAACGACCCTTGAAATGATGAATCGCCGGGACTGAGATTCCCGCCTCATCTGGCGAACAAGGACCCGGAGAAATGCACAAAACGTCGCTACCGGACGCTTCGATGTCATCGAGGCTCACCTCGTCATTACGACCCACTTCGACCGCGGCATCCAACTCCCACAGATACTGCACGACATTCCAAGTAAAGGAGTCGTAGTTATCTATCATGTATACATCGACTGCCATTCGTAGCCCTTAAACCCTAGGAATGTCCGACCATCGCTGCCGCCCTGAGTACCGCTCTGGCTTTATTCAGCGTTTCTTCCCACTCGGATGCAGGTTGAGAATCAGCCACCACACCTGCCCCAGCTTGCACAAACAAAGTGCCGTCCTTCACTACGGCCGTCCTGATGGCGATCGCAGTATCCATGTCACCTGACCAGGTGATGTAACCCACCGCGCCGCCGTAAACACCGCGCTTGTAGGGTTCTAATTCATCGATAATTTCCATGGCTCTGATCTTAGGAGCGCCACTCAATGTCCCCGCAGGGAGCGTTGCTCGCAGGGCATCGATGGCGCCTACATCATCGCGACTAGCTCCGGTCACGTTGGAGACGATATGCATCACGTGCGAGTACTTCTCGACCACCATTTTATCGGTCAATTCTACAGAACCCGGCTTCGCCACCCTGCCGACATCGTTGCGCCCGAGGTCGATCAACATCAAATGCTCGGCCCGCTCTTTAGCATCGTTCAGGAGTACTTCTGCTAGGGCCTGATCTTCAGCGTCAGTAGTGCCTCGTCGAATGGTACCCGCGATCGGCCGCACCGTGACCTGTCCCTGCTCAGCACGCACTAGAATCTCAGGCGATGAGCCGACCACCTGAAAGTCATCAAGGTCTAGAAAATACAGGTACGGGGATGGATTCAAGTACCGTAGGGCACGATATAAGTCGATGGGGGGAGCATCGAATGGCAGGGACATCCGATGCGACACTACAACCTGCATGACGTCCCCGTCCAAAATATAGTCTTTGACACGGTTTACCCAACCCTCAAAAGTGGCTTGATCCGTATCAAAGGTCACCTGGTTTTCCACCGATGCTGTATCGACGGCACCCACCGACACGGCACCTAATTCCGGCAGGGGTGAGGCTAGTTGCTGCCCGAGTGTTTGCAATCTCGCAACAGAAAGCTCGTAGCTATTTGGCTGATCGGTATCAGCGTTGACAATCAGCGTGAGCGTGCCTCGGAGGTTGTCGAATACCACTACCTCGTCGACCAACATCAATAAAATATCGGGCGTATCGATCTGAGAAGGCTTGTCAGGTTTATCAAGCTTGGCTTCTACATAACGAACCGTGTCGTAACCGAAGTAACCCACCCAACCACCATGGAATACAGGCAAGTGGTCGATCGCCGCACAGGTTTGAGCTTTGCAGTGCGATTCAATCGTTGCCAATGGGTCTTCACTGTCCCAGGACTCAACTAAGACACCTTCCTTAAACTGGCTGATAGTCTTTCCAGAGACCTCCAAGCGCTCGCTGGCGGGCAGGCCGACAATCGAATACCGACTCCATTTTTCACCACCTTCGACAGACTCAAACAAAAAAGAGTAAGGCGCCCCAGCAAGTTTGGTATAGGTAGAGAGTGGCGTCTCGGTATCCGCCAGCAAGGTCCGCGTCAGCGGTATCCGAGAAAATCCCTGAGCAACCAAATCCTCAAAGGTTGCTCGGTCGATCAGCGCGTTCATACAGAAGCTAACTCACCGCGCATTTTTGTAATGACCTCAGCGTAGTCGGACTGCCCAAAAATAGCTGACCCCGCGACAAACGTGTCGGCTCCGGCTTCAGCGATTTCTCTGATATTGCTCGGACCGACGCCACCGTCAACCTCTAGTCGAATATCGAGCCCGCTAGCATCGATTAGTTGTCTCGTTTCTCGAAGTTTTGCCAGCGTCGACGGAATAAACGACTGGCCACCAAAACCCGGGTTGACTGACATTAGCAGCACCATGTCAATCTTATCCATAACGTACTTCAAAGGCTCAAGCGACGCCGCCGGATTGAACACCAAGCCTGCTTTGCATCCGGCATTTTTGATGAGCTGTAGCGTGCGATCTACGTGGGTCGAGGCATCGGGGTGGAAGGTAATATAGGTCGCCCCAGCATCGGCGAACATGCCCACTAAGGCATCGACCGGCTCTACCATTAAATGCACGTCAATAGGCGCAGTAACACCGTGTTTGCGGAGCGCAGAACACACCATCGGGCCAACCGACAAATTAGGTACGTAATGATTGTCCATAACGTCAAAGTGGACCATGTCGGCGCCAGCGGCTAATACCCGGTCAACGTCGTCTCCCAGCCGAGCAAAGTTTGCCGCCAAAATAGAAGGTGCAATCAAGTAATCACGCATGCTTAGAGGGCTCTCGGTTAAAGCCGCTAGTGTAAAGCCCTCACCGACTTCTCACCAGCTAACTGGCGCGAGTTTGATCCCTTTCTTGCAAGGCGGCTAACTCTAGACGCTCAGGCGTTCCAACGTCCGACCACACGCCCGTCCACACCCGGCCCTCTACGCAGTTGGACTCGAGCGCTCTATCAAATACCGGCCGGATCCGACGTTTTCCCGTCTCAAGCGAGTGAAATAGCATCGGTGACACCAAGCCGACACCGCTGTAAGTGAAACTGTCGCCACCGGCCGATACCAGCGAGACTCGCCCATCAGATAAACCGAAATCCCCCTCAGGATGGTGCTCAGGATTGGGGACGAGAACCAAACTCGCCCAATCGCTACCCAGCGAATGCTCGACCAGCGCCCGATGATCGAAGTCGGTTAATACATCGGCACTGACCAAGATAAATGGGTCTGTCCCTAGCTTAGGTAAGGCCTGGATAACACCACCGGCTGTTTCCAATGGCTCACCCTCAATCGAGAATTCGATGTTGCAGCCCCAGCGGCTGCCATCGCCGCAAAAGTCGATGATTTGATCCGCGAGATAGGAAACGTTGATCACGATGTCGGAAACGCCCGCAGTGACCAGCGCAGTGATATGTCGCTCGAGTAGTGTGCTGCCATTAACCATTAGCAATGGTTTTGGGCACTGCTGAGTCAACGGCCGCATGCGCTCACCTTTACCCGCTGCAAGAATCATGGCTTTCACAGCGAGCGCTCCTGCCACCATGACTGCTGATTCAGCGCGGGTAACACATCCGCTCGAAACCATCGCTGAAATATATCAACCGTCTCATAGCTGTCACTGTAACGATCGCAGGTGTCGAGCACGTAGTCTACTACCACCGGTAAGTCGGCAAGATAAGCGGGCTTCTCATCGCGCAACCACAGCCGCGAAAATACGCCCAACACCTTGATGTGTCGTTGCAAGCCCATGAAATCAAACCAGACTACCAAGCGATCAAAGTCTAGGGCATCGACCACGTTGCGCTGAAGCAGCTTGTCTCGATAGTCTGACAGCCACTTGAGCTGCTGATCCCTGGGCCAAACGACGTAGCAATCTTTTAACAGCGATACAGCGTCGTAGGTCAGGGGCCCGAATACCGCATCCTGAAAATCGATCACTGCAAGCTCACCCGAGTCGGGCATAACCATCAAATTGCGGCTGTGATAGTCACGGTGCACCATTATCGCCGGCTGCTCTAGTGCAGACGCAACGAGCAATTCTGAGAGTCCGGCAACGATACGCTTAGCGTCATCATCCAAAGTCAGCTCAAGTGCCTTGCCCAAAAACCACTCGGGAAAAACATCCAACTCCACTTGCAGTCGTCCGGCGTCATAAGTCGGCAACACAGCCTCTACCGGTACCGAGGCGATAGCGACAAGCGTCTCAAGAGCATGGTCGTACAACTGATCGGATGATTCTGACGCTAGCGCCTGATGAAAAGTCCTATCGCCCAGATCTTCGAGTAAAAACCACCCCTCGGCTAGGTCAGCTAGGATTAACCGCGGCACTCGAACACTGCCCGTCTCGAGCAATCCCTGAACCAGAACGAAGCGCTCGTTGTTCTCGGTCGGCGGGGACTTCATTAAGACGACACCGGCGGGCACACCCGATGGAAGGTTCGTTGTGCAATGCAGTCGAAAAAAACGCCTCGGGCTGGCATCCCCGGCGATTAATTCAAGATCGATCTCTGATGGTTCGCAATTAATATACTTTGCTAACCAAGTTTCAACTAGCATTGCCCTTCTCACCCACAAAAGCGCGCAGTATGGTCGCTTTGTCTTATTCACTACAAATTTACAGCGCCCGCGCAGGTTCAGCACGCTACACTATCGGGCTTGAAGTCGGCCACCCCTTTGGAAACCCAATTCGTGAGATCTATCAATCCATCGCCAGTAAGACACGATGGCAGCTCGAGTCGCCCCTGTGGGCGGCGCTGGCGGAGCCATGCACTGACGCAATGGCTAGGCTTGGTTTGGCTGCTGACCTGCAGCGCGACTATGGGTCAGGAGCTCAAAGAAGAGTCCATTTCCGCCCGCTTTCATTGGCAGCCATTGAGCATCATCCCTGTGGAAGAACGCGATGATCAATGCTGGCGATGCGGCGGTAAATACGTCGATCCTCTCGGCGATATTGACACCTCTCAATCACCCGCCGAATCTGATCTCGAGGTCAGCGCTGGCGATAGTGATATCTCTGACGACAGCGCTGTTTTTTACGACACCGTTGTTGTCGAGCAAGGGTATCGGCGCTTAGAGGCAGAGCGCGTCAGTATCGACAGAGTGAACGAAACCGTCAGCGCGAGTGGGCCTGTCAGAGTTCAGGAGCCTGGTATCTTGATGTTCGGCGACACCATCAAATACGACAGCCTGAGCGAACAGGCGACGTTGACCGACGCAGAGTTTGTCTTGTACGACAAGCAACTTTACGCCCGCGCAGATGAGGTGACCCGTGATCGCAACGGATCGCTCGATATCGACGACGGTACTCTAACCTTTTGCACCCCTGACGATCCCAGCTGGTTGCTGTCTGCCGACACTATTCGCGTCAACACCACCAACAACACGGGCGAAGCGTGGGGCGCTAAAATTGGCATCAAAGGGGTACCTATTGCCTACCTGCCTTGGGTTCAATTCCCGCTGGGAGACCAACGCAAAACTGGATTGCTGTTTCCAGATATTGGGAGCGATACCCGTGGCGGCTTCGATGTCACTGCACCGATCTACCTAAATCTTGCTCCTGACTACGACGCGACATACTCACCGCGTCATATTGGTGATCGGGGATTGATGCATCAGCTCAACGCACGCCGATTGGGTAAACGGTGGGGTTTATGGTCATTCAATGGCTCTCTGCTCAGTGACGATCGAACGCGCAATGAACTTGAAACCAGCGATCGTTGGTTGATCAATGTCAACCAGGAGAGTCCAGCATCGTCTCGGTTCCGCACATCTATCGACTACACGCGGGTCAGTGATAACGAGTACCTGCGCGATCTGGAAAACAACACCCTCCGTGCGCAAAGGCAAACCGCATTACTGCAGCGCGCGAGTGCCGACTGGTTAGACGATAACTGGCTACTTAGCTTGGAGGCACAGCAATTCCAAAGCATCGCCGAGGATCTCTCAGATACCTATAAGAAACTGCCACAGGTTTCGGCGCGTTGGCGTGGGCAGAAACGTTTTGGTGAGCTCGAGCCCATGGCAGTGTTCCAAGTGGCTAACTTCGATACCGACCTCGATCGAGTTAAGGGGCAGCGGATTTACTCAGAAGTGGGGGTGAGCAGCCCGGTGCGAAGATCTTATGGATTTATCACCCCAAGTCTCAGACACCGGTCGCTTAGATACAATTTAAACCAGACGGGCGACCCAACCGCCAGTCGCAGTATTAATTTAGATTCGTGGGTCGCTAGCGTTGACGCTGGACTCGAGTTCGATCGGACAATGACCTTTTCCGGCAAAGAGTGGCTACAAACCCTTGAGCCGAGAGCCCACTACCTCTATGCCAGCTATGAAGACCACGCAGGCGTCCCTGATTTCGACAGTGCTGAGTTGACCTTCAGCTATCGACAGCTGTTCAGAACGACTCGTTTTTCAGGATTTGATCGTCTAGCTGATGCCAATCAATTCGCCCTAGGCGTCACGTCGCGGCTGATTGATCCGAAGTCAGGGGTTGAAAAAGTCACCGCAAGCATTGGGCAGGTATTCCACTTTCGCGATCAAAAAGTACGCTTGAATGATCAAGATCCCGCGCTCACCGATGAAGGTTCAGCACTCGCTTTTTCGCTCGATGTGAGAGCCAGCGAGCACTGGTCCGTGCAGAGCAACTTCCTATTTGATGCTTATGATCGACAGTTTGATGCGGCTAATGTGCGAGCGACCTATCGCCCTGCTGAGGACGCGCTCATCAATGTCGGCTACACCCTGAGAGAGCCGCCACCCTCGTCGCTGGCAAGACCTGTGACCGAGCAGGTGAACGCATCCACCTATATTCCCATCAACCGGAATTGGCGCGGTTTTGCCGCTGTCAGGTATTCGATGGAAATCAATAGCACCGTAGAAGATATGGTCGGGGTCGAGTACGATGGCTGCTGCTGGCGTGCGCGCCTCATCTACATGAGTTATTTGGACCCCTTACGAAATGTCTCTGACAGCTTCATTAGCAGTGACTTGCAACGTGATCGCGCCTTTCAGTTTCAGTTCGTTCTTAAGGGTCTCGGCGGCTTCGGGAGCCGCGTAGACAACCTGATGCAGGACATGATTAGAGGATTTAATGGAAAACGGTAAGCAGTCGATGCGACATTCAGGGCTGTGGCTTGTAGTAACTGCCATCATTTTTGGAGCCTTTGTCACACCGGTGACAGCACAGGTCACAAGACTCGACAGTGTTGTCGCGATAGTCGATGAAGACATCATCCTTGCAAGCGAGGTAGCTGATAGGTTTGCTCAGATAAAGGACACCGCTACCGCGCGTGGCCTCGAGTTGCCGGATGATGCAACGGTAATGCAAGAAGCATTGGATCGACTGATCTTGGAAAGTATCCAGCTGCAGCTTGCGGAACTCTATGGCATTCGAATTCCGGATGCGGAACTTGATGAATCGATGGCGAGAGTGGCGAGTCGAAATGGGCTCAGCCTAGAACAATTCCGGCAAGCGCTGATCCAAAGCGGACAAGACTACCTTCAGATGCGGCAATCGCTTCGCAGAGACTTGGCTATACAGCGGGTACAGCAGGGTAATGTGATGCGTAACATCAACATTACGGAAAAAGAAATCGATAACTTTATGGCGACCGAAGAAGGTATTGCCATGACTGAACCGCAATATCGCGTGGTTCAGGCATTGCTTTCGGTTACCAAAAACGACTCTGAGGCAGACAAGCGCCAAAAAGAAGCGTTTGTAGACAGCGTGCTCGCCGGCATCCTTGCAGGCAAGGCGTTCGAAGAAGCAGTTAACGTCACTGAGCCCTACCGGTTTGGCGGTGGCGATCTTGGCTGGCGCAAACTCAGCGACATACCGAGTATGTTTAGCGACATTGTTCCCTCACTAGAAAAAGGCGCCACAGGTAAAGTGCGATCTGCATCGGGGTGGCATCTGGTCCATTTGGCAGACTCCCGGGGCATCGAACGACTGGTTGAACAAACCGAAGTCCGACATATCCTGATTTCACCCAACGAAGTACTCGATGATGCAGCCGCTCAAGCCCTAGCCCTTGAGCTGCGCCAGCGTGTCAATGATGGCGAGGACTTTGACGAACTTGCGAAAGAGTACTCTGACGATATTGGATCAGCCCAAGAAGGTGGTCTTTTGGGATGGACCGTACCCGGCCAAATGGTGCCAGAATTCGAAGCGGCGATGGCCAGCGCAGAAATCGGTGTTATCACCGATGCCGTTCGGAGTGAGTTTGGCTGGCATATTCTGGAGGTGACCGGACGCCGAACCACAGACTTCTCTGAAGAACTCAAGCGCAATCAAGTCGCCAACTACATTCGCGATATCAAGTACGAAGAAGAGTTGGAAAACTGGCTTGGAAAAATCCGCGAAGAGGCCTTCGTCGATATCAAGTGATGGGCGCACACTCGATACCCACGGTAGTCCTCACCACGGGTGAGCCTGCGGGTATCGGGCCCGACATTGTGCTCGCAGCCGCCGGGCGGAACCTTCCATGCAGACTAATTGTCGTTGGCGACGTGGCGTTACTCGGCGCGCGCGCGAAGCAGCTCGGCCTGGCGGTCACAATCAATGAGGTTTCAGATCCGACGGCGGCACCGCAACACAGCATAGGTGCGCTCTCGGTCCTGCATCGGCCTCTCCGTAGTCATTGCATCGCAGGGCAACTCAATGCAGCCAATGCGGCTTACGTCATCGACTTACTGACAACCGCTGCAAATCTGGCTCACAACAACGACAACTGCGCGGTTGTCACTGCGCCTGTTCAAAAATCAATCATCTGCGATGCCGGTATTCCATTCTCTGGGCATACCGAATTTTTCGCCGAGCGCTACGATGCAAAGGTCGCAATGATGCTGGTCGCAGACCAATTTCGGGTGGCGCTAGCCACCACCCACCTACCCTTGCGCGCCGTCGCCGATGCCATTACCCAGGCAGGCCTCGAGGAGCTCATTGGGACAGTAGTCCGAGGGTTGAAGCACCACTATGACCTCAAGGCACCTACTGTCGCGGTGCTTGGACTCAACCCGCACGCTGGCGAGGACGGTCATTTGGGTCAGGAAGAAATCGACATTATTAGCCCGGTATGCGAACGATTGCGACAGTCAGGTGTTGATGTTCTGGGACCGCTTCCCGCTGATACAGCCTTTACCGCTGACATCGAATCACGAGCTGACGTATTTCTCGCGATGTATCACGACCAAGGCCTTCCTGTTTTAAAAACACGAGGCTTTGGCAGCGCCGTCAATGTAACCCTCGGTTTACCTTTTGTAAGAACGTCGGTTGATCACGGCACTGCACTGGAGCTGGCGGGAACAGGTCTAGCTAAACCTGAGAGTTTGTTTTGTGCGATCGATGAAGCCTTACGAACACTCAACGTATAGCGTCTCGGGAACAATCAGCCGCTCGTAATAATACGGTCCAGCAATGGCCGCTTTTCTTCAATAAGTCTCTCCGCGATCCGCTTCAGATTTTCGATATTGCTGACCGACGC
The DNA here is from genome assembly GCA_002456975.1 of Halieaceae bacterium MED-G27. GTDB lineage: Bacteria > Pseudomonadota > Gammaproteobacteria > Pseudomonadales > Halieaceae > Luminiphilus. The sequence continues at coordinate 14,165 of NTKA01000002.1, read as the reverse complement.
GTCATCCATATCATCATTCGCCCCGTCTAGCGTCACTTGAAGCCTCAAATAATTATCTCCCAAAAAAATACTCATCTGATGATTAGCGGCTTTGGTAGCGCCATCGAACATACAATCAAGTAGTGGCATTACCCAACCAGCTTGGCCCCAGTCCTTGGCTTGCTCGAAGGGAATCGAGCGCACCAATTCGCCAGTGCCCAGAGAGAGGAGCAGCAGTGGTTCACCGGGAAATAACTTAAGCGCCTCGGCATAAGCCGACACCGCGGGGGAGTTAACAAACACACCGCCATCGATCAGGGCTTGCCGGTTAGCACCGACTTTGACGTGCGCGGGTTCGAAGTAAGTTGGGGCTGCACTGGTTGCTCTTGCGGCGTCACGACTCAAAATCAACTCATGATCGGGGTGCCAGCTTTTCAAAAAGACGGTTTTTCTAGCCTCAATATCATAGGCCGGGACCATGGTCAGACCTAAATTATCGCCAAGCCGCGAGCCACCAAAATATTTACGCAGTGCCGACTCGAGTGGGCGGGCTGAATATAGTTCATCCAAAACCCCACCAGCGGAGCGAATATTGCGCCATACAGATCGTTTAAAAATTTTCGCACCGCTATTCTCAAAAAAATCGGCGAGATCGTGAGCTGAATAACGCGGCCGGCCCTCCTGAGATTGCGTCAGCCCTAGAGCGATAATCCCTCCCGCAGACGTACCAACGCATAAATCAAAAAGCTCATTAATTGATTTATTGGATTCTTTTTCTAGGTAATCCAACACCAGTGCTGGAATGATTCCTCTTATTCCACCACCGTCGATTGATAATATCTTTCGCATAATAGTTTTTATTATATTTAATACGGTCTATATAAAAGTTTTAATTTAAAGAAGATCACTATACACTGTAACAAAAACGATAAAAGAGATTTCGAATTTATGACAGATACTATTTCTATTGCATCCATTGCTAAATCAAAAGTGGCCGCGAATAGGGCATTAAAGTCACTGACTATTGAGCAGGTAGAGCGCGCCATTGCCAACCTGTCGGTCGCTACTGAGACGGCCAGAGCACGCGAAGCGGAGCGTGCTGAAAAGAAAAAAGCAATCGCAGTAAAAAAGCTAAAAACGATGATGGACGAAATGGGTATCTCAGCAGCCGATATTACCGGATCAGATTCTGCGCCTGCGGTCAGCACTCGAAAAGCCCGCAAAAAGTCGGGCAAGGTTCCTGCGAAATATTCAATTACCGTCGATGGAGAAACTCACCAGTGGACCGGTCGCGGCCGTACACCCGTGGTATTTAGAAATTACGTCGAGCAGGGCGGTAGTTTAGGCGACTGCTTGATTTAAGCGTTTCAATCTAGCCTTGAAGAAAAAATCCGGGCATCAGCCTAGAAAGCGCTTCGGACAAAATTTTTTGACCGACGAGGGAGTCATCGCTCAAATAGCGGGGGCGATTAATCCCGATACCGATGACAACATGATCGAAATTGGCCCTGGGCAAGGCGCGTTAACCAGAGCCTTGCTCGACTCCGGTTGTCAGCTAAATGCCATCGAAATAGATCGTGATCTGCAGAGCCTTTTAGCCGGTATTTTCTGCGATGAGCCATTTACGTTGCATAACGCCGACGCACTCAGCTTTGATTTTTCAAGCCTCGATCACTCCGATCGCAAACTCAGAATTGTTGGCAACCTGCCTTACAACATATCGACGCCACTGTTATTTCACCTCTACACATTTAGTTCGATTATCGAAGACATGCATTTCATGCTTCAAAGAGAAGTAGTCGAGCGACTCGCTGCATTACCAGGTACTAAAGACTGGGGACGACTGAGCGTGATGACCCAGATCGATCACAGGGTTGAGTACCTATTCGATGTGCCGCCTGAGGCTTTCTATCCCCGACCAAAAGTGCAGTCTGCAATTGTTCACCTGGCGCCACTCGCTAACCCTCGTCATACAGATTGTGAACGAGCAACCCTCGCTAAATTTGTTCAAACTGCTTTTGCCCAGCGTCGAAAAACGCTGCGCAACAATTTAAAAGGTATTTTGTCTGACTCGGAAATTGAGGCACTTGGTATCGATCCGTCGGTCAGGGCCGAAGCACTTAAAATTGATGACCTGGTCAATCTTTGTCGAGCGGCTAATACCTAACTCGGATTTCATCCCCCTGGACTCTATTATCCACCGGTAACATTTCCATTTAGTACCGGTGCCGAACCATCGGGCTTTCCTCGGTTGCACTGTCTTCGGTTGCACTGTCTTCGACTGCGCTGTATTCAGTTGCACTATCCTCGGTGCCACTATGACCAGAATCATCTACTACACTAGCGTTAGTTGATGCGGAATTGGTAATCTGAGTGGGCATAAGCCATGTCAGTCTCGAAAGAAACACGAGTACAATTCATTTGTGATAGACCGAGCGATAGATCGATATGACCACCTATGTCGTTGGCGATATTCAAGGTTGCTTCGAACCGTTTAAGTGTCTGCTTAAGCAGGTTGGATTCAACGAGGACTCAGACACGCTCTGGGCTGTGGGCGATCTTATAAATCGGGGCCCGGATAACCTTGCGACTCTCCGGTGGTTCCATGAGCGACGCGACAATGTTGTCGTGACGCTGGGCAATCACGATCTGCATCTGCTTGCTGTCTCGGCAGGCGCTCGCCGTCCATCAAAATCCGATAATTTCGACGACATTCTCGATGCGCCCGATCGAGAAGCGCTGATCGAGTGGCTCCACTTTAGGCCGCTTGTTCACCACGAGCACGGGGTAACAATGGTGCATGCCGGCATACCACCAATGTGGACCGTGGAGGATGCATTGGATCGCGGCCGCGAAGTAGAGACCATGTTACAAAGCGCGCGCTGCAAAGAGTTTTTCGCCGCAATGTACGGCAACGAGCCCTGTGTATGGCGAGATGACTTGAGCGGTATGACACGTCTACGTGTCATCACCAATTACCTGACCCGGATGCGCCATTGCACCCGCAAGGGCAAGCTCGACCTGATCAGCAAAGGAGCGACGGCGGACGGGGACGTACTGAAAGGGAAAAAAGTGGCACCCTGGTTTAGCCATCCAGAGCGCCTCACCAAAAACGACACCATTATTTTTGGACACTGGGCATCCTTAGAGAGCGTGACTGACTCAAATAAAACCATAGGGCTCGATACGGGTTGCGTTTGGGGTAATCAACTTACATTTTACGATCTAGACAATCGCAGACTTCATGCTTGCCAATGCCCATGAGCGACCCTGCAGCTGGCCTTGAGGTCTACTTAGTTGGCGGGGCAGTCCGCGATCAACTACTGAATTACTCCTATGATGAATCCGACTGGGTAGTGGTCGGCAGTACCGTCGATGAATTGCTGAAACGCGGGTTTAAGCAAGTCGGCAAAGACTTTCCTGTTTTTTTACATCCCGACACCGGTGAAGAATTCGCGCTCGCTAGAACCGAGCGTAAATCGGGGCATGGTTATGCCGGCTTTCAGGTTCATGCATCGCCCGACGTCACGCTCGAAGAAGATCTAGCGAGACGCGACTTGACCATTAACGCGATGGCCAAGAGCGCGTCTGGACACATCGTTGATCCCTATGACGGCCAAGGTGACCTCACCAAAAAATTGTTAAGACATGTTTCTGACAATTTTTCCGAGGACCCGTTGCGGGTACTGCGGGTTGCCCGCTTTGCTGCTCGCTACCATCACCTAGGCTTTTCGATTGCGGAAGAAACTCAATCCTTAATGCGGGAGCTATCCCGTTCCGGAGAGCTCGACTTTTTGGTGGCGGAGCGAGTATGGCGAGAGACCGAGCGAGCCCTAGCAGAACCCAGCCCGGATATTTACTTCCGGGTTTTGAGTGAATGCGAGGCCACAGAAACACTGTTTGAAGGCCTCGATTTCGCTAAAGGTATTCCGCTGCTGGCAGACGCCGCAGTCAATACATCGCGCACTGATTGCCGATGGGCGGCCCTGCTGTTCAAAACGCAAGACGCGCACATAACTGCACTGTATCAGACACTGAATTGGCCCAAGCGATTTCATAAGTTAGCGCTCGCTGTCAGACATGCTGACGCTTTATCGATTACTTCGGCGAGTGATGCGGTGACATTGATCAGCCAGCTAGATGCTTGGCGGCGCGACGAACCCTTTGACGGATTTTGCACCGCCTTACTCGCCATGTCAGATACCAGTGAGATGCAATCAGCTATCGAGCGTCTTGCCGCGTCCAGGCGTATCGCCAAACCGATATCGATGGATGCTGTGGCGCATCTCAATTTCAATTGCACAGGGCCCGAGATTGGCCGGGCCATCGAAGCAGCCAGAATCGAGAGCATCGCTCACCTCTTTTGAGGATGGCGCACTCGACCAGGTGTCGCTGTCACTGCGCTGCAATGATTAGCAACTCTGATACTCTCGGGGTAAACGGCGCACCCATGATCAGTCACTCTAGTACTAATAGGATTATAAGCGCGGCCTTACTGCCTAGTCCGTTCTATCGAGATACTCATCGAGGCATCGGCCATCCGACTTAAGAACAGCGTGTTGGACTGGGTATCGATAACACTGAGCAGCTGAGATCAACCGCTCTGATACTCGTAGGGCAAATAACGCAGCTTTACTGCCGGGTCCGCTCTATCGATATACCCACCGAGGCATCGGCCACCGCATAGGGTTTTCTGATCCTCAGATTTACTTTCTCAACAGCTGCAATATCGAGTAGTTGTCGCGCGACCGCCTCAATCAATGCCTCGAGCAATTGAAAACTTGAGGCTTCGACAAAGGTTTTTACCGATGATGAGATAGCGGCATAGTCGAGGGCATGGGTCACATCATCGGTACTTGCGGCGCGTGAAAAATCACCGAATAACTCAATGTCAAAGACCAGGGGCTGTTTGACCAAACGCTCCCAGCCGTAACACCCAATCACGGCGCGGGTGCGCAAACCTTCGATATGAACACGATCCAGGCTCATCTGATTTCCTCAGAGGCTTTCCAATGCCATTTCGGGGGCAGACAGCTCGGTGATCGGCCATCTTGGCCGTACCTGACTGTCGGCGCTATCAGCTTCTCCCGCTACCAGTCGGAGTGCCCCTGCATAGGCGATCATTGCACCATTGTCAGTGCATAAAGATGCCTCTGGATACATGACCTTCACCCCTTTTGAACCCAGCACCTCGGCAAGACGTGCCCTCAGTCGCCGATTAGCACTGACGCCACCTGCCATTACCAGAGTACCCACTGACTCCTGCTCGATCGCTCTGCGGCACTTGATCAGCAGCGTATCCACCACTGCCTCTTCAAAAGCGCGCGCAACATCGGCGCGGTCTTGGTCGGTCAAAGGATTGTCGTTGGCTAATTGCCTCAAGCAGGTCGAAACATGGGTCTTTAACCCCGAAAAGCTGAAATCGAGCCCTGGCTGACGCACCATGGGTCGGGGGAAGTCGAAGCGATTCGGATCGCCCTCTTCAGCAAGCTTGGCGACCGCGGGACCGCCCGGGTAGCCCAGACTCAACATCTTTGCTGTTTTGTCGAAGGCCTCACCCGCGGCATCGTCCACAGATTCGCCGAGTAATTGGTAGTCACCAAAGCGCGCGACCTTGATCAGCTGGGTGTGCCCGCCTGACACCAATAAAGCCACAAATGGATAAGTTGGGGAGTTTTCCCCAAGCATGGGCGCCATGAGATGGCCCTCCATGTGATGTACCCCGAGCGCGGGCACACCCAGCCCTTTCGCAATCGAGCGCGCCACAGTTGTTCCAACAATTAATGCGCCCATCAAGCCAGGTCCCGCGGTGTAGGCGACCGCATCTATCTGCGACTTCCGGCATGAAGCATCCGCTAGCACTGAGTCGATCAATGGCAATGTCTTACGGATATGATCGCGGGATGCGAGTTCGGGTACGACACCCCCGTACTCTGCATGGATATCGACCTGTGAGTACAGGGCGTCGGCGAGCAGACCACGCTCAGTGCAATAGAGCGCAACGCCTGTCTCATCGCAGCTAGTTTCTATTCCCAATACGAGCACGGTTTAGCCTTAGTGACAAAGAGCGGCAAGGTAGCACGTTGATAGGCTTTGCAAAACTCAGCGCCACTACCTATACTGCGCGCCCGAATTTAATGCGGTCGATAAGACCCAAGACACAGGACCACTCAATGCCCGCAGTTAAGGTAAAAGAAAACGAGCCATTTGACGTCGCACTGCGTCGCTTCAAGCGCTCTTGCGAAAAAGCTGGCCTACTGGCAGAAGTACGCAAGCGCGAGCACTATGAGAAGCCGACAACCGTTCGCAAGCGTGCTGCAGCCGCCGCGGTAAAGCGACACCTCAAAAAAATGTCTCGCGAGAACCGCAAGCGCCAGCGTCTGTATTAATTAGCTGGCAACCCGCTATGAGCGAAGCCGAGTCACTAGTTGCCCAAATCAAAGCCTCCATGAAAGAGGCAATGAAAGCGCGGGATAAAGAGCGTCTCGGCACCATAAGGCTTATGCAAGCCGAATTTAAACGCGTCGAAGTCGACGAGCGTATCGATGTTGACGATGCGAGAGCCTTGACCATTCTCGACAAAATGGTGAAGCAGCGGCGCGACTCAGTCAGCCAGTTTCAGGCAGCGGGCCGCGATGAGCTCGCAGCGATTGAACTCTCTGAAATTGCGGTTATTCAGGAATTTCTTCCCCAACAACTCACCGATGACGAGATCAACGCTCTGATCGACGAAGCACTCGCTGGTATCGACGCCACGGGCATGGCTGCCATGGGTCCTCTAATGGGCGCCATCAAGCCAAAACTTCAGGGTCGCGCCGACATGGGTGCCGTTTCCAAGATGGTTAAGGCTAAACTCAACGCCTGAGACACCTATTTAGGTCGCGGATATGGCCCGACTTCCACAAGCGTTTATAGATCAAGTGCTCGATCGCACCGACATCGTGGACGTGGTCGACCGCAGAGTGAAGCTCAAAAAGACCGGCAAAAATTACTCCGCCTGCTGTCCGTTTCATCAAGAAAAAACACCATCATTCTCGGTTAACCCCGACAAACAGTTCTATTACTGCTTTGGCTGCGGCGCTGGCGGCAACGCGCTTGGCTTCATCATGGACTACGAGCGCCTCGAATTCAGAGAAGCTATCGAGCAACTCGCCCATAGCGCAGGTATGGAACTACCACCCGATGAGGAGAGCGGTGGCGCGCCTCAAATTGATACTCAAAAACCGCTTTACGAGGCCATGGAAAAGGCCACGAAATACTACGAGCAAATGCTGCGCCAGCACCCGGCGCGAGACGCCGTTGTCAGCTATCTTAAGAGTCGGGGCTTGAGTGGAGAAATAGCCCGAGACTTCCGATTGGGCTTTGCACCCGAAGGGTGGAATACACTCGATACCGTTTTTACCACTGATGCGGAAAAACAATATGCGGAAAATGCGGGCCTCCTCGTCCGCAATGACCGAGACCGCGTCTATGATCGCTTCCGACACCGCGTCATTTTCCCTATCGTCAACCAGCGCGGCAAAGTCATCGCAATGGGCGGAAGAGTACTCGGAGACGATAAACCCAAGTATCTGAACTCACCCGAGACGCCTCTTTTCTCGAAATCTCATGAGTTGTACGGCCTCCATCACATCCGTCAGTTCGCTAAGAACCTGGAGCGAATCGTTGTCGTTGAGGGCTACATGGATGTGATCGCACTGGCTCAGTTTGGCATCCACTACGCAGTAGCGACGCTGGGTACATCGGTCGGTCAGCCACACCTAGAGGCCTTATTTCGCCGTGTCGACCAGGTCATTTTTTGCTTTGACGGGGATAGCGCTGGACGCAAGGCGGCATTCCGAGGTTTAGAAGCCGCGCTACCCATGATGGAAGACGGTAGACAAGTTCGCTTCCTGTTCCTCCCAGAGGGCGAAGACCCCGACACCCTGATTCGTGACAAAGGGGAGGCACACTTCGAGCATCTCTTAGACACCGCAACACCGCTTGAAGATTTCCTATTTAAGGAGCTAGGCGACGGTATTGATGAGTCCACGATGGAGGGCAAGGCACGCCTATCGAAGGTGCTTGCGCCATTCATCTCGATGATTCCCGAAGGTGTTTTTAGAGCCCTGCTCTACCAATCACTTGCCGACAGAACCGCGATTGATGTCGAGAGCCTCAAGCGCCTTCGCGAGCCTCCACGTGAGCCCGCGGTTGAAATGCCCCCTGATACGGGCGATCGGATGGGTGAAGAAGGCTTCCCCGGATACGAAGCACTCGACGATTACGACTCCTTTGCTTCCACCCAGCGCCAGCCGTTGCCAGCGGCCGGTCAAGACAGCATAGTCAACGAGACTGCGTTGCTATCGCGAGCATTGGGTCTGATAACCCTGAACCCTGCGCTCGCTATCTCACTGGATTTAAACGGCTTGGATTCGATTGACACCGAGGATGCCAAACTGCTGAGAGCGGTGTGTCTACACGTTCGCGAGAATCCCGATATGACCACACCATCGCTACTAGGCTATTGGATGGGCACGCCCGAAGGTGAGAAGTTAAGCGCTTATGCCGCAAGTGAAGTCATCGATGAAAAAGGGATGCAGGCGCAGTTGACTGCGGTGATTGAGAAAGTGGCGAGAGATCGGGAAATCGGTATTTTGCGTAAACGGGCTGATGAATTGAAATCTGTGGCCTACACTGAACTAAGCGACAAGCAAAAGCGCGAGCTTGTTGCGCTGACACAGGCTATTAGAGAAAAGTCGAGACGAGGCTGACGCGCAAGCCCTCCCAGACGAGGAAAGTTCAGAAATCGTTACTTTTTGCGGCAGAAAGCCCGGATTTTCAATAGCTTATTGCCGTAACGATCGCTATCATTGCTGGCTGTTTTTTTTCTGCCCCTACGACCCCGGACCCGTACATGTCTGACACACTACAACAACAACAATCTTTGCTAAAGCAATTGATCGCCAAGGGCAAGGAGCAGGGCTACCTCACGTATGCCGAGGTCAATGACCACCTGCCCCAAGATATTTCAGAACCCGATCAGGTCGAAGACATCATCCAGATGATCAACGACATGGGCATTCAGGTATTCGAGCAGGCACCCGACGCCGACGAACTACTCATGACCGAGGGCGATCGCTCAGCCGATGAGATCGCTGCTGCAGAGGCTGCTGCTGCGCTGGCTGCTGTTGAAAACGAAGCTGGCCGCACTACTGACCCCGTGCGCATGTACATGCGCGAGATGGGCACCGTCGAGCTGCTTACGCGCGAAGGCGAAATCGTCATCGCCAAGCGAATCGAAGAAGGGATTCGCGAGTTGATGGCAGCACTCGCCTGGTATCCCGGCATTGCGCGCAAGCTTTGTAACGAGTATGACTTGGTCGCTAAGGAAGAGCGCAAGCTCACCGATATTTTGGTTGGCTACCTTGACCCCGCTGATCATGTGCCCTCAGCGCAGGAAATTGCGGAAGCCAATGCGAACAACAACAATGATGACGAAGAGACCGAAACAGGACCTGATCCGGTAGAAGCGAAGAAGCGCTTCACCGCCTTAAAGCGTCAGTGCACCAAGACCGGGAATGCGATTGCCGAGCATGGTCACTCAGCGAAGCAATCCCAAAATGAGATGAAGAAACTTGGTGAGCTCTTCAAGTTCTTCAAGCTGACGCCTCGAGTCTTTGATCCCCTAGTTGAAACGCCGCGCGCTGTGCTAGCCGTGGTGCGCGAGCAGGAGCGCGAGATCATGCGGCTTGTCGTTCGTGAGTGCCGCATGGACCGCAAGGAATTCATTAAGACATTCCAAGGCTCCGAGAGCGATCTTGAGTGGATCGAGCGAGGCTCGAGCTCAGACGCCGTGAATCAGCGCTTACTGAATTACAAAGAAGACATTTTGCGTCTGCAGAGGCGGATTGGCGTTGTCGAACACGAGACCGGACTGTCGACCACAGAGATTAAAGAGATCAATCGTCGCATGAGCATGGGTGAAGCCCGAGCTCGTCGCGCAAAGAAAGACATGGTGGAAGCTAACCTGCGTCTTGTAATCTCGATTGCCAAGAAATACACCAACCGGGGCCTGCAGTTCTTAGACCTGATCCAAGAAGGCAACATCGGTCTTATGAAGGCGGTGGATAAGTTTGAATACCGACGTGGCTACAAGTTTTCCACCTATGCAACCTGGTGGATCCGTCAGGCGATCACTCGATCGATTGCGGATCAGGCTAGAACCATTCGTATTCCAGTGCACATGATCGAAACGATCAACAAACTGAACCGTATCTCGCGCCAGATGCTTCAGGAAATGGGCCGCGAGCCGACACCGGAAGAGCTCGGCGAGCGCATGGACATGCCCGAAGATAAGGTTCGCAAGGTATTAAAGATCGCTAAAGAACCAATCTCGATGGAAACTCCAATTGGCGATGATGAAGATTCGCACCTCGGTGATTTCATCGAAGATGTGGCTATCTCAAGCCCTGTCGATGCCGCGACCGATGAAGGTTTGACCGAGGCCACCCGCGAAGTGCTCGGTGGTTTGACTGCTCGCGAAGCCAAGGTGCTTCGTATGCGGTTCGGTATCGATATGAATACCGATCACACGCTTGAAGAAGTCGGCAAGCAGTTTGATGTGACCCGAGAGCGTATTCGGCAGATCGAAGCCAAAGCGCTGCGTAAGCTTCGACACCCCACTCGCTCGGATTACCTGAGAAGCTTCCTAGACGAGTAAGCCATTAACTTGCTCGCCGCCTTCGCAAGTCCTGCTAGTGACGGGTGAAGCGAGCGCTAATACAGTTGAATCCCGTACTCACGTCTTAACTGATCAAGCGGCGTATCGAGCATTTCTTCGCTAACGTCAGAATGAGGCCACTTGCTAGACATACATCTCACCCGGCGCAGCCAAACCCAGAAAAAAAGCGGGAAAAAGTACACAAAGCCCAATAGATAGGCTTTCAGTCGCCCACCCATCATATCGATCCCCTCTTGATTGAGACGCTGCACCTCGGGATCAGCCTGATAGGCTTTGAGTTCTTCCATGGTGATGGTCGTGCCGAAAAGGATCCAGGGCTTCAGCAAAAGTTCACCTTCAAGCGAGGTATCACAACCAAAAAGCACGTGTGTGAGGTCGTGATCGCGAAAGCTCTTGCCTTTTCGTTCAGAGACCTCGGCCACCTCCGGCGCGTTGCGGTAGAGCTCATCGAGGCCCTCTCGTAACGTTGCGCGACAATCCTGCTGCAAAAACTGCATAGCGCATCCCCCACTCTTTTTCTTGAGTTTAGCGCGCTTTGCCTAAAAGTGCGATCGCTAGGTAGATCCTACAAAGCGGCATGTTTGTCACCCTTGCCCCGACGTTTATACTGATGTCGCTCAAAGAATAAGAACTAGACGATAACAACTAAACGACAAGCACTAACAAAGGCTCATGAATTCAAACTTCATACTGCGCGTAGCTTTAACAACTCTGCTAATGGCAACTATGTCGGCCGCGGCCGATGACAGCTATCAAACGCATTGCGCACAATGTCATGGCGCTCGCGCTCAAGGTAATGAAGCGCTCGGTGCACCTAATCTCTCTTTGCTCTCCGAGCAATACATCAAACGCCAGTTGCAAGCCTTTAAGGAGGGCTGGCGCAGCAGCGACGATAGCTACACTCAATCGATGGTCGCCGCTGTCACCACGCTGGATGCGCCAACACTCGCAAGCGCTACCGCAGCGATTGCCGCGCTACCTGACAGTAACGTTGCCGCACCCTCAGCACAGACCGGTGACGAGGCTCGCGGCAGAGATCTCTACACCGCCTACTGCGGCGCCTGTCACGGCACCAATGCAGTTGGTAACGATGCGCTCGGCGCTCCCAACCTTTTGGGTCTCAGTGGTGACTACCTGAAGCGTCAGTATCTTCACTACACGGAGGGCAGGCGCGGCGCTCATCCCGACGATCGCTATGGCCAGCAAATGGCGCGACTATCGAAAGCCCTAAAAGACCCTCAGCTTATCGACGATGTGACGGCTTATGTGGTTTCGCTCGCTGAGTAAGTTAGGTGCGAGTCTAGCGCTAGCACTTTGGCTGGCGCCCCTCGCTATAGCCAAGCAAACAAATCATGACTTTGCATTGGTCGACTACTGCCCAGCGGGCTTTAAATTCAACGAGCATTCGGTCTGCAAGCTCGATAGCATCTACAACACCTATAAATCGCCGCATAACAGTGGCGTCGGTGGCTTAAAAGCCGGACTGCCCGAGCTTCGCGATGGCTTTCGTCCTGAGGTCATCGACCTTGGGCGGTATCTCTTCTTCGACCCCATACTATCGAGTGATGGCTCGCTCGCTTGCTCGAGTTGTCACGATCCGGAGCTCGGATTTTCGGATGGCAAAGGCCGTGCTGTTGGTATTCACGGTCAGATTCTTGAGCGCTCAGCACCGAGCCTTTGGAATATCGGCTTTTTCCAGCGCCTATTATGGGATGGCAGCAAAGCCTCGCTTGAGGAACAGATGTTAGGACCGTTGTACTCAGAGCTTGAGATGGGGAATACACCAGAGAACCTCCTCAAAACGCTGAATGACAACGCTACCTACCGAGCAATGTTCGCAGAGGCCTTCCATAGTGGCACCGGCACCAGCGCCAATACCAACGCGGACACTATCAGGCTGGATATGGTTTACGAGGCACTCACCGCCTTTGAAAGCTCGCTGATCTCGCTCAATAGTCGGTTTGATTTCTATGCGCATGGCGCCCACAACGCACTTGCACCCTCTGAACTCGAAGGGCTTAACGTCTTCCGGTCGTTTGTGTCGCGCTGTGGTGAGTGTCATACACCGCCGTTATTCACCAACCAACAACTCGCGATTATCGGCGTACCCGAGCCTGAGGATCGACCCTTTGATCCAGGCGCAGGCGCCACCTCAGGCATCCCCGAGCAACGTGGTGGTTTCCGGGTGCCAAGTCTCCGTAATATCGCCCGAAGCGCGCCCTACATGCACCAGGGTAACTTTGAGACGCTTCGGGAGACGGTTGGCTTCTACAACAAAGGGCGTGGCCATGCCGTACCCGAGGACGAGTCGCTGCTCATCCACTGGCATATCTGGGACCCGAATTTACGCGATGAAGAACTCGACAGACTGGTCGATTTCCTACACGCTTTAACCGATGAAGGCTTTATGCCCGAAATCCCGATGCGGGTACCCTCAGGGCTACCACCGGGACGGGCGATCAAAGCCCAAGCATTGACTGTGAGGACACCATAATGACGATAACAAGACTCACCTCTTTACTCGGCGCAATCACGCTGACCCTCGCACTACCAGCGACCGCTGCGGTGCACGAAGTCAAAAAAGGCGGCTCGATTCAGGCGGCGGTCACGGTGGCGGCCCCGGGCGATACGATTAAGGTATACCCCGGTGTCTACAACGAAACGGTATTTGTCGATAAAGACGATATCTCGCTGATAGGTGTGGTCGAGAATGGCAAATGGCCACAACTCGACGGTGAAAAGAATCTGAATGACGCCATCCTTTACTCGGGCAATGGCTTTAGCGTCGAGTGGTTCAAGATTACAAACTACAAAGGCAATGCCATCATGGGGCAATCGGGTAACAACTTCTCGATTCGCAACAACTGGGTGATCGATACCGGTCTCTACGGCATCTTTCCCGAATTCGGTGAAAACGGCCTCATAGAAAACAATATTCTCAGTGGTATCGAAGACGCCGCGATCTATGTGGGCATGTCGGATTACATCGATGTCCGCAACAACCAGGTGTTCGACAACGTTGCAGGCATCGAAATCGAGAACAGCCGTCACGTTCTGGTCGAGGGTAATATCGCCCGCAACAATACCGGCGGAATTTTGGTGTTCATTACGCCGGGCCTACCGATCAAATCGTCTTACGATGCCATCGTCCGTCGTAATTTTGTCATCGACAACAACACCCCTAACTTTGCGATTCCCGGTTCACTCGTGGCTGGCATTCCTTCAGGCACCGGTATTCTGGTGATGTCGGGTGATCAGGTAGTCATCGAGGACAACATCATCACCGGCAATAACACCGGCGGCATTATTATCACCAGCGGTGATTTCGTTACCGAGGTGGCGAGCGATAAGGGCTCTGACCCGCACTCCGATGAAGTCGAGATCCGCAACAATGTGATGTTCGATAACGGCAACGACCCAGATGGCGAAATGAAGTTACTGATGTTAAGTAAATTCAGCACCA